>NZ_JBANRN010000002.1:0-314007 GCF_037154155.1 Alteraurantiacibacter lauratis | reverse complement strand
CTCGCCCAAGACTGCCTCCAAAAGCCAGCCTTGAATCAGCGACCGTGTCCGCAGTCAAGCTTTGTCCACGAAGCCTAGCCGAGTGATTGCCGCATCCACCCCCTTTGAGGGCAAGGGAAAGGAAATACTAACCATCCATCGGTTAGAAATTGAAGCATGTTCAAGCATTTCCTCTCCTGCGTGCGCAAGGATGATCGCGGTGTCGCCGCGGTTGAATTTGCCTTGTGGACGACCCTGTTCTTCTTCGCGGTGATGGTGGCGCTGGATTTCGGCAGCTATTACATGCACCGCGGCAAGCTGAGCACGGCGGTGGGGGCGGCGGCGGTTTCGGCCTATAACCAACCCAACAATGTCGCCTTCAATTCGATGCAGGGCTATGTCCGTTCGCTGAGCGGGTTTCCCAACGCGACGGTGACGAACAGCTGCAATGGCGTGGCGGGAAGCTGCACCAATCTCAACCGCAGCTGCGCCTGCCTCAAGAACGACGGAACCTTTGTCGCGGCGGCCTGCAACACCAGTTGCAGCGGCAGCGGAATCACGGCGGGATCGCGGGCAGGCTATTACTACACCATCACCGCCAGCGCGCCGTTCAGCCCGATGATCATTCCCGACAGCGTGCTTGACGGCAGCACCTTGTCGCAGCGCGCCACAGTCAGGTTGAACTGAAATGCTGCGCGCGCTTCTTCGCAACGACACGGCCGCCGCGCTCACCGAATTTGCGCTGTTGGCGCCGGTCTTCTTCGTGTTCCTGTTCGGCACGATAGAGGGGGGGCGCCTGTTGTGGATGCAGCAGACGCTGGAAACCGTTGCCTATTCCACCGCGCGCTGCGCCTCGGTCAGCGCCACTTGCGGGGCGGTGCAGGGGGCCAAGCAATATGCCGTGGCGCGCGCCGCCGGTTACGGGGTAACGATTGTTACCGCCGATGTGACGGTGGAGAAAAACGTGACCTGCCGCGGCTTTCCTGCGTCCAACCGCACAAGCATTACCACTCCGATCAATTCGGTGATGGCGTCGCTGGTGCCGGTATTCCCCGAAAGCGTCACCGCCGAAAGCTGCTATCCGGTGCTGACGCCGCCCACATGATCGGGGCGATTATGCCCCGCTGTGCACAGGCGAAGCGATCAGCAGGCGCGCACCGTCGCACACGTCCACATCATCCAGCCGGTCCGCCAGTGCACATTGGCCGGGCTGCACAGAGGCACCCGCCACGCCGGCCAAGCCCGCCAGCGGAATGACAAGCAATTTGCCGTCATGCCGGCCTCGGACATTTGCGGGAAGCTGCCCGTCCACCAGATCAAGCCGGAAATGTGGCCCGTCCACCAGCGCTGCAGTGCCGTTGCAAGGCACGCGGCGACGCAGGGCCGGATCGTGCGGCATCCCGCGCGCAACCGCGATGGCTGCATCCAGATGCAATTCGCGCGGACGGCCGTAATCGAACAGGCGATAGGTGATGGCGGAATTCTGCTGAATCTCGATGATCCCGACGCCTGCACCAATCGCGTGGACGGTGCCAGCGGGAATGTAGAAAAAGTCACCCGGCGCGATATCGTGCCAGGTCAGCAAGTGCTCGATCGATCCGTCGAGCGCAGCGGCACGCATCGCCTCGGCATCAAGGGGCACATCAAAGCCGACGCCCAGTTGCGCGCCCGGCTGCGCGTCGATCACCAGCCAGCATTCCTCCTTACCCTGTCGCCCCAGCCCGGCGGCTTCGGCCTGATCGTCGTCCGGATGCACCTGCACCGACAGTTTTTCGGAGGTGAAGATATATTTTACCAGCAATTCAGGCAGTTCCGGTGGTGGTTCGAACCAGATTTCACCTATCCGCTGGCCGGGCGGGCCTTGGAACGGAGCGGGAAGGATATCGCGTCCCCAGGGCTTTTCGACCGTGATGGTGGGCAGCGGCATCAATGGGTCCTGACAGTGTCGCGTGGGAAGGCGGCCATGGTTGGCCGCGTGTCACGGTGCGCTATACCGGATCAGCGGCACAAACCCAAGCACCGGTCTGTGCGGTCAGCGAAAGAAAGGCCCGGCTGCGCCATGCAAGGCAGCCGGGCCTTCCCATCAGCTGGCAGCACCCACGCGATTGGTGCCGCCTGCCCGCAAGCTCATGTCAAAAGCGCTTGGTCACTCCCAATCGCACCTGGCGCGGTTCCACTATCCGGCTGTTGATGCCCGCAACGCCGTCGGCCGGTTCGCCGGGGAAGCGCGTTTCGTAGAAATAGGTGATGTCGCGGTCCTTGCTGTCCAATGCATTGAGCAGTTCGGCGTGGAATTCAAACCCGCCCAGCCGGCGCGGTGTCCAGGCCGCACGCAGGTTGAGCAGCACGGTGGGATCGGACCGCACCGAATTGTCCTCGATCAGCGCCGCCGGGCCGAGGTAACGCAGCCGCGCGGCCGCGTTGAATTCGCGGAAAATGGCCGACACGCCCAGCTCGCCCGCGCTGTCGAGCGCGCCGGGGAGGTAATTCTCCCCGTCAGGCAGGCCGACAAAGCGTGCGCGGCTGCCTGTCCACACTGCATCCACCGCCAGCCAGTTGTTCGGCTTCCAGAAGGCGGTCAGCTCATAGCCGCGCCGTTTGCTCGGATCGTTCGGCTCCACCGCGCCCGCGTCGCCGACATAGATCAGCTCGCTCTCGATGCTGCTCCACCAATAGACCGCGGTGAAGATCAGGCCGCCGCGTTCAAAACGCAGGCCCGCTTCCTGAAAATCGCCTTCGACAAGGCCGGGTGCCGGACTGTCGGGATTGGTGACGCCGCGCGCATCGTTTGAATGGAAGCCTTCGCCGTAATTGGCATAGAGCGCGATGCCGTCGGCAATCTCGACATTCGCGCCGATCTTCAGGCCCAGCGCGCTGTCCGAGACATTGCCATCCCAGCTGTCCGCACCTTCGAGTGCGCGCGTCTTGAACCCGTACCAGTCGCTGCGCACGCCGCCGATCAGCATCAGCCGGTCAATTGGTTGCCAGATCGCCTCGGCATAGGTGCCCAGCGATTTTTCATCGACCGCAAACGCGCCCACGGTGAATTCCTTCACCCCGTCAATCGTTTCATCAAGGCCGACGCGGGCAATATCGTCATACCGTCCCTCGGCCCCGACGCGCAGCGACAGCGTGTCCGAAAGCTGCGCCGTGTGTTCGATCCGCCCGCCATAGGTCCACAGGTCGCTGTATTGGCGCAGCTGGTCGCCGTTCACCGGATCGTCGAGGAAGAAGGTGAAGTTCGACAGCAATTCCCAGTCGTAACGCTGGACATAGCCGGTGATGCGCCAGCTGTCCGACTGGTAGTTCGAGGTCAGGATGTAACGCCGGGTAAAGCCGTTCTGCGTGCCGTCGAGCGTGCAATACGAATCCTCGCACAATGGCGTGCCGATCACCCGTTCGGGGATCTGTTCGGTGGGGTTCCAGCTGGCGTCGAACAGGTTGAGCGATAGCTGGAAATCGCCGTTGCCCAGCGGGGCGGAATATTTGAGCAGGCCCGAATAGGCCTCGAAATCCTCCGGCAATTCCCATGGCCCGTCATTCAGCTTGATCTGCCCCACAGCCAGCAGGTCGCCGCTACCCAGCGATACCGATCCGCCCGCGGCAAGGCGGCGGTAGCCATAGGCACCTACTTGCAGCGTGGCGAAGGGATCGAGCGTGTCATGCGTGGTGATGAAGCTCGATCCGACAAAGCTGAAATCCCCGGTGTCCGCACGGTAAGGCCCCTTGCGGTAATCCACGCGGCGCACGCTTTCGGGGATCAGGCCGTTGACATCCAGATAGCCTTGCCCGTGCCCATGGGTGCGGAAATTAAGCGGCATATCATCGACATAGACCGAATAATCGGTGCCGTGATCGAGGTTGTAACCGCGCAGGAAGAACTGGTTGGCCTTGCCCCCGCCCGAATGCTGGGTGGCGATCAGGCCGGGGGTCGATTCCAGGATCTCGCCGGGTCGCAGCAGCGGGCGCACTTCCAGATCGGCCCCGGCAAGACCGCCCTCGCTGGCGGCAGCGGCCTGCCCGATGCGCTTTTCTCCGCGGCCATAGACATAGATCACATCGCCGGTTTCCTCGTCGCGCACGATCCCGATATTGTCGGCTTCATCCTGCTGTTCGGCACGGCCGGTCTCCTGCGCCATGACGGGGTGGAGAGGCACGGCGCAGGAGAGGGCGGCCGCACTGCCCAGAAGGGCGATGCGGAGGGAGCGAGGGAGGAAGGTGGGCAACGGAACGCTTGACAATTCTCTATCCTGACTGATCTGCTTGGTGTTGCGAACGGATTGCAGGAAATGCTGCCGGGGCGGCAGGTAATTTACGGTAATCGGCCCGTTACAAGGGCGTTACACGGTTGTCACAGGGGGATCAGGAAGGCATTTGGGTACGCAGAGCGGCACCACGGATGACGCGGACTCCTTTCGGCAGGAGGTCGAACGGCTGCGCGCAGCAGGCGCGGCGGGCCATTCAGGCCGCCTGCGCGAAGTGTTCGATTATCTTGCCCAGCGCGGGCCCGATGCGGGTTCTGCCACTCAGGCCGAGATCGCGCAGCATGTGTTCCGCCAGGCCGAGCCCGATGCCGAGGATGCCACGGTGCGCGTCTATATCCACCGGCTGCGCAAGAAGCTGGAGGATCATTACCGCGCCAATCCCGCGCCGCCCGGCGCACCGATGCTGGAAATCCCATCAGGCGTTTATGCCTTGCAAATAGCGGGCACCCAGCAGGCGCAGAACGGGCCAGAGCAGGTTTCAGCCTATCTTGCCGCAGTTTCAGAAGGCCCGACTATACGCGCAATTCCGCGATCCTGGCTGGTGCTGGCGGCGCTGGCTCTGATTGCTGCCTTTGTCAGCGGGCTGATGCTCAGCCGCGCCAGCCCGCCCGCGCCCAACGCCTTGTGGCAACCCCTGATCGAATCCGACCGGCCGGTGCTGCTGGTGCTGGGCGATTATTACCTGTTTGGCGAGATTGACCCGGTGCGCCCCGAAGAAGGCCGCCTGATCCGCGATTTCCGCGTCAATTCCGCCGAAGACCTGCTGCGGATGCAGGAAGCCGATCCCGCGCGTTTCGGCATGGCCGAGGATGTGGGCCTCAATTACCTGCCCTTCCAGACTGCCTTCGCGTTGGAACAGGTGGCACCGCTGCTGGCCGCTTCGCAAAAGGATGTGCGGGTGATCGCGGCAAGCGAGCTGACATCTTCGATGCTGTCCAGCCATGATGTCGTTTATCTCGGCCTGTTGTCCGGCATGGGGTTGCTGGAGGAGATCACCTTTGCCGGCAGCACCTTGCGCCTTGGCGAGAGCTATGACGAAATCGTCGACCGCGAGACGGGGCAGGTCTGGGCCAGCGACGAGGCGCGGCGGCTCGCCTCTCCCGCCTTTTACCGCGATTACGCCTATGTCGCGCGGCTGCGTGCGCCTGGCGGGGCGCTGGTGATGGTGGTGGCGAGCGAGCGGATCACCGGCCTTCGCGGCGTGGGCGCCATCGTTGCCGCGCAGGACATCGGACGCGACCTTTCCGGGCCCGCTGCCGCGCCCGCATTCGAGGCCCTGTTCCAGGTGACAGGGCAGCAGGGGGCCGACCTTTCGGACCGGTTGATCCTCGCCCGTGCGCGGCAATAATCGCCGCCGAAATCCGCCCCGGCAGCTTAGCCGTCACCGCGGCGTTTCGTTAGCTTGCCATTCACCCAGGCGATCCTACATTGGGCGTCTGAAAGGACATTCCTGACATGAGCGACAACCGCGAACCCGAAAACACGCCCAACCCCTGGATGAAGAGCCTGATGGTATGGGGCGGCATTTTTGCCGGCCTTCTGCTGCTGGTCTCGGTATTCGGCAATTCGGGCGCACCGGCGGGAACGCAGATCACCTATTCCGATTTCCGCGCCAAGGTTGCCGAAGGTAGCGTGGACCGCGTCGAGATCGGGCCGGACAAGATCGTTGGCAATTTCGGCAATGGCGAACCCTTCACCACGGTCCCGGTGGGCAATGATCCCTCGCTCACCGCGCTGCTCGATGAAAACGGCGTCGAATATTCGGGTGCCGCAGCGCAGGAAGGCAATGTCCTACTCTACATCCTGATCCAGACGCTGCCTTTCCTGTTGATCCTGGCGGTCGCGTTCTTCGCGCTAAAGCAGGTGCAGAAAGGCGGCGGCGGCGGCGCGATGGGCTTTGGCAAGTCCAAGGCCAAGCTGCTGACCGAAAAGCAGGGCCGCGTGACATTTGACGATGTCGCCGGCATCGACGAAGCGCGTGAGGAATTGCAGGAAATCGTCGAGTTCCTGCGCGATCCGCAGCGCTTTTCCAAGCTGGGCGGGCAGATCCCCAAGGGCGCGCTGCTGGTTGGCAGCCCCGGCACCGGCAAGACGCTGCTCGCCCGCGCGATCGCGGGTGAGGCGCGCGTGCCGTTCTTCACCATTTCGGGTTCCGACTTTGTCGAAATGTTCGTGGGCGTGGGCGCAAGTCGCGTGCGCGACATGTTCGAACAGGCGAAGAAGAACGCGCCCTGCATCGTCTTCATCGACGAAATCGACGCGGTGGGCCGCCACCGCGGGCACGGCCTTGGCAATTCGAATGACGAGCGCGAGCAGACGCTGAACCAGCTCCTGGTGGAAATGGACGGGTTCGAGGCGAACGAAGGCATTATCATCATCGCCGCCACCAACCGCCCCGACGTGCTCGACCCCGCGTTGCTGCGTCCCGGCCGCTTTGACCGGCAGGTGGTGGTGCCCGTGCCCGATGTCGACGGGCGCGAGAAGATCCTGGCCGTGCACATGAAGAAGGTACCGCTGGCCCCCGATGTCAATCCGCGCGTGATCGCACGCGGCACGCCGGGCTTTTCGGGTGCAGACCTTGCCAATCTGGTGAACGAGGCGGCGCTGCTGGCTGCCCGGCGCAACAAGCGCCTTGTCGCCATGCAGGAGTTCGAGGATGCCAAGGACAAGGTGATGATGGGGGCCGAGCGCAAGTCCATGGTGATGACCGAGGACGAGAAGCGCATGACCGCCTACCACGAAGCCGGCCACGCGCTGGTTTCGGTGAACGAGCCTGCATCCGATCCCATCCACAAGGCGACCATCATCCCGCGCGGGCGCGCGCTGGGCATGGTGATGCGCCTGCCCGAACGCGACAATTACTCGTACCACCGCGACAAGATGCTCGCCAATCTGGCGGTCAGCATGGGCGGGCGCGTGGCCGAGGAAATCATCTTCGGGCACGACAAGGTGTCCTCCGGCGCCTCGTCGGACATTCAGTATGCCACCAATCTGGCGCGCAACATGGTCACCCGCTGGGGCATGTCCGAAGCGCTGGGCCCGCTGCTGTATGAAGAGGCGCAGGAAGGCTATCTGGGTTACGGCGGCAGCCAGCGCACGATGCATTCGGCCGAGACCAACAAGCTGATCGACGCCGAAATCCGCAAGCTGGTGGAAGGCGCGCACGCCCGTGCCACCGAAGTGCTCAAGTCGCAGGAAGACAAGCTCCATCTGCTCGCCAACGCGCTGCTGGAATACGAAACGCTGACCGGGGACGAGATCAATCAGCTGCTGGAGACAGGCAAGATTGACCGGCCGAGCGAGCCGAAGGGTCCGGCGGTGATCCAGCCGGTGCATGGCAGCGCGATCCCCAAGGCGGGCAAGCGCTTTGGCGGCGGGGAGGCTCCGGCAGGGGCGTAACCTTCGGCCCTGAAATCACGACAATAGGCGGGCGGGCTTTCGCGGATAGGCGGCCCGCCCGTTTGTTTTTGTGCGCTCAGCCAGCCAGCTTGCGCTCGATCGCGGTCCACAACTGGGCAAAGGCGCGCGCCGCCGGGCTGGTGGGGGCGAAATCGCCAACGGCGCGTTGCAGCACTGCACCCTGTTCCACCACGCTTGCCTGCGGGATGGCGGGCCAGGTGGGGTTCGCTGTGCGCGCCTCGCGGTGGAGGTTTCGCCTCAGGTCGAGCATCGAGAGCACAGGCAGGATCGGCGGCTGCACCTTGGACTGGGTGCGGATTTCGTGCGCCACCATTTCCAGCGCACGCGCCGAGAGCGGCGAGGGCGGCAGGGGCACGATCACCACATCGGCAGCGCGCACGACCTGCGCGCTCACTTCGCTGAGCACCGGCGGGCAATCGAGGATGATTCGATCATACCGTTTCGACAGCGCCTCGGTCATCTTGGCCAGCCGCCGCTTCTTGCCGATGCGCGCCAGCACGCTGTCCAGTTGGCGCAGGCTTTCATCGGCGGGCAGCAGGTCGAGGCGGTCGATCCCTGTTTTCCGGATCAGCCGCGCAGGATCGGCATCGCGGTCGAAGATCGATTGCGCCTCGCGCCCCGCGCGCGGCTCCACTCCGAACAGGAAGCCCGCGCCGCCCGCTGCGTCGAGATCCCACAGCAGCGTGCGCCTGCGCGAGACAGCCGCGGAAAACCACGCCAGATTGGCCGCGATGGTGGTTTTGCCCACCCCGCCTTTCACGCTGTAGACCGCGATCACTGCCATTGCCGGCCTCCTGTCATGCCTGCGCCGTGATGAGGCAGGCAGACTGCCTGTCCTGCGGCAAGAGGGCAAGTTTTGCCGGGCCGGCGCGGCGCAAAAGAAAAGGGCCGCGCCCATGCGGCACGGCCCCTTCGAAAGTCGGGTTGGATGAGCAATCAGCCGTCGTAATCGCCGCCTAGCGAACTGGTGCGCGCAGGCGCCGCCGCCGACAGGCGCATGGCCTCGGCCGACTGGCTGAGCGAGCCGATTTCGTCTGCCTCATCCTCTTCATCGGGCAGGAAGTTCTGCATCGACTGGATCAGCGCTTCCTTCAGGTCCTTGGGGCGGATCGTCTCTTCGGCGATTTCGCGCAAGGCCACCACGGGGTTCTTGTCGCGGTCGCGGTCAACGGTCAGCTCGGCGCCGCCCGAAATCTCCCGCGCACGCTGGGCAGCCAGCAGGACGAGATCGAAACGGTTGGGAACCTTGTCGATACAATCTTCGACGGTAACGCGCGCCATAGGGGCACTCCAATTCTGATGCAGCTTTTCGCGGAAAGGGCGGCAGATAAGTGAGGCCGCTTTCCACGTCAAGGATTTCCCCCCTCGGCCCACCTGCTATGGACGGTGTGATGGAGGAGCACCAGCCAGCCAGTGGGCCATTCCGCGACCCGCCACCCTTCACGGTGGAGACCGCAGGGCACGCCTTCGGCTTCTATGCGGGCGGGCCTGACCGGCTGGCCCGGCTGCTGCGCCTGGTGGACGAGGCGCAGGGCAGCTTGCGAATCGTCTTTTACATCTACGAGCCTGACGAATCCGGCACGCGCCTGCGCGACGCGCTTGTGGCGGCGGCGCGGCGCGGGGTGGCAGTGACGCTCATCCTCGACGGCTTCGGGGCCAGCGCCGATGCCGCCTTCTTCGCCCCGCTGATCGAGGCAGGCGGGCGCTATGTCTGCTTTCAGGCGCGCTGGTCGCGCCGTTACCTGATCCGCAACCATCAGAAGATCGTTCTGGTGGACGGACGCATCGCCATGCTGGGCGGCTTCAACATTTCCGACAGCTATTTCGCCTTGCCCGAAGGCGAAGCCTGGTCGGACCTTGCCTTTACCGTCGAAGGGCCGGTCGTCGCGCGCATTGCCGACTGGTTTCAGGAGCTGGAAAGCTGGAGCGCGGCGGAAAAAGGCCAGTTCCGCGCCATCCGGCGATCGGTGCGCGAATGGGATGCAGGGCGCGGGCCGGTGCGGCTGCTGGTGGGCGGGCCGACGACGGGCCTGTCGAGCTGGGCGCGAGTGGTCAGTGAGGATCTGATTTATGGCAAACGCCTGACCATGATCATGGCCTATTTTTCGCCCCCGCGCCGCCTGCTGCGCCGTATTCGGCGCATTGCGCAAATGGGCAAGGCCACGCTGCTGCTGCCTTCCCGGTCGGATAATGCCGCCACTGTCGGGGCCAGCCGCCTGCTTTACCGCAAGCTCATCCGCGCAGGCGCGCGCATCGTGGAGTTTGTGCCGTGCAAGCTGCATTCCAAGCTGATCGTGCTGGATGACGCAGTCTATCTGGGCAGTGCCAATCTCGATATGCGCAGCCTTTATCTCAATCTGGAGATCGTGCTGCGGATCGACGATGCCAAATTGGCCGACAGGATGCGCGAATTCGCGGCGCACTATATCGCCGCGGGGCAGGAAATTACTGCGGAGGTGCACCGTGCGCAGGGCGGCTGGTTCACGCGGCTACGCTGGCTGGCAAGCTGGCTGCTGGTGGCGGTGATCGATTATTCGGTGACGCGCAAACTCAATCTGGGGCTGGCCCCGAAAGGCGGCGATTAACCGTAATCGTCCGCGCCGTATTCACCTTCGGCAAGGTCGCTGAAGCGGGTGATCTTGGCTTCGAATTTCAGCCGCACACGGCCCGTGGAGCCGTGGCGCTGTTTCGCCACGATCAGTTCGGCAAGGCCGTAGACTTGCTCCATCTTGGCGCTCCATTCACTGTGCTTTGCCTCGTCATTCACGTCCGGCTCGCGGTTGCCGAGGTAATAATCCTCGCGGTAAATGAACCAGACCATGTCGGCATCCTGCTCGATCGAGCCGGATTCGCGCAGGTCGGACAGCATCGGGCGCTTGTCGTCGCGCTGTTCGACCGCACGGCTCAGCTGCGACAGCGCAATCACCGGCACGTTCAGTTCCTTGGCCAGCGTTTTGAGGCCGCGGCTGATTTCGGAGATTTCGTTGACGCGGTTGTCCTGGCTGCGCTGCGATCCTTGCAGGAGCTGGAGGTAATCGACCACGATCAGGCCGATATCGTGCCGCCGCTTCAGCCGCCGGGCACGGGTGCGCAGCGCGGAGATCGACAGCGCCGCCGAATCGTCGATGAACAGCGGCAGGTCGTTCAATCGCTGGCTGGCGCGCGACAGTTCGAGGAAATCCTCGCGGCTGATCTTGCCCATGCGCAAGGCTTCGGACGGGATGCCCGATTGTTCGGCCAGAATACGCGTGGCGAGCTGGTCCTTGCTCATTTCCAGGCTGAACACGGCCACGCCCGCGCCGGTGGATTTGGCGATCCCGTCTTCCCGGTCGCGCTTCAGCCGCGCGGCGCAGTTATAGGCGATGTTCATGGCGAGTGAGGATTTGCCCATGCCCGGACGGCCGGCCAGAATGATAAGGTCGGAATCGTGCAGCCCGCCGCATTTGGCATTGATCGAATCAAAACCGGTGGTCTTGCCCGCCACATGGCCGCCCGAATTGATTGCGGTCTCGATCAGGCCCAGCGCCTGCCGGCTGGCGACGCCGAAGGCTTCCGCCTCGTTTCCGGCCGATGCGCCTTCGGCCACGCGGTAAAGCGCGGCTTCGGCCTGTTCGATCTGGCGCATCGGCTCCACCTCGTCCGAGGTGTCGAGCGCGTTTTCAACGAGTTCGCGCCCCACGCTGACCAGTTCGCGCAGCAAGGCCAGATCATAGATTTGTTGCGCCAGTTCGCGCGCGGCCAGCAGGCCCTGCCCATCTGCCGTAAGGCGGGCGAGATAGGCGGTGCCCCCCAGTTCCTTCAACGCCTCGTCGGTTTCGAAATAGGGTTTGAGCGTGACCGGGGTGACCACCATCTGCCGGTCGACCAGCGCCAGAACGCGCTCGAAAATGCGCGCATGGACAGGGGCAAAGAAGTGATCGGGGCGCAAGGCCACGCTCAGTTCCTCCAGCACGCGGTTGTCGATCAGCACCGCGCCCAGAAAGGCGGCTTCGGCCTCCAGATTGGCGGGGAGCGCGCGCCCGGTGGACTGCGCATCATTCCCAGTGGCGGCCGCGTGCGGGCGGATCAGCAGATCTTCATCGGTCATGTTTTCCTGATGCGCCTGCTGCCCGCGCATCGCAAGGTGCCAACACCCATCGGCTGCGTGCGGCCCCTGTGGATAGCGGGGATGAGCGAATGCAAGACCGGCGCATTTCGCGTTTGCAGCAAGCCAGGCGGTCTGCGAAAAGTCGTCCGCCATGACATCGCCTTCACCTAACCGCATTGCAGCGATCACACTGGACGAGGCGACCATCCTTGCCCGCAGCGACCTTGTGGAGAGTGAACGCGAAGTGGCGCTGCGCGATCTGGTGGACGCCAATGCCTTTGCCCCCTTGCGCGCCCTTTCGCGCGGGCATCAGGGGCCGTGGCGGCTCCATCTGTCGGTGATCGATGGCAAGCTGGCGCTGGGCATACGCGACAATGCCGGCGACGATGCCGGCACGATCGGGCTGGGCCTTGCCCGGCTGAAGCGCGTGATCCGCGAATATTTCGCCATCTGCGATTCGTATTACAAGGCGCTGCGCAAGGCGACCGCGAGCGAGATCGAAACGCTCGACATGGCGCGGCGCGCCATTCACGACCGGGGTACACGGCAATTGCTCGAAATCCTTGAAGACAAGGTCGAAACCGATTTCGATACGGCAAGACGCCTGTTTACCTTGATCTGCGTGCTGCATATCAGGGCGTGATTGCGGGCGGGTGGGCTCGCTGGCGGGAAGGGCGCAGGTTCTACACGAGATATGGGCAGGAAAAGGGCATTTCCCTGGCGCTTGCGCCTTGCCGCCATGCTGCTGCTGATTCTGGCCGGCGGCGGCATCTGGCTGTGGTGGCAGGCGCAGCACTGGACGCCTTCGCGCAGCGACTTTCCCACGCAGGGCGTGCTGGTGGGCGCAGGCGACGGGCCGGTGGATTTTGCCGCGCTGGCGGCGGTGGGGGCCAATTTCGCCTATATCGAGGCGAGCCGCGGGGAAGACGGGCGCGACGCGATGCTGTCGGCCAATCTGCGCAGCCTGATGGCGGGAACCTTGCCGTTCGGCGTGGTGCACCATTACGACCCCTGCATCCCGGCAGAACGGCAGGCCGCCAATTTCGTGACCGTGGTGCCGCGCGATGGCCGGATGCTGCCGCCCGCGATCGCGCTCGACAAGCCCGCGCGCAGTTGCGACGATCCGGCCGTGGAAGCAGGGGTGGAAAGCGAGCTGACGACATTCCTCAACCAGGTCGAGGCGCATACCGGCCAGCGCGCAGTGCTGATGCTGTCCGAAGGGTTTCAGCAAGCGCATCCGATTGCCAGCCAGATCGAACGCAATCTGTGGCTGGAACGCGCCTTCCTGCCGCCCGATTACGCGGGGCGGCCCTTCACGCTGTGGACCGCCAATCCGCGCCTGTGGACCGAAGCGAGCGCAGCGCCGCTGCGCTGGGTGGTGGTGCAGCCGTGAGGGAGGATTACGCCGATCTCGTGCAGCAGGCGCGCGGCGCGGCGGAAACGGCCTACGCGCCCTATTCGCGGTTTCGCGTGGGCGCGGCGCTGTTGTTTGCTGATGGCGCGGTGGTGAGCGGGGCCAATGTGGAAAACGCCAGCTATGGCCTTTCTCTCTGTGCCGAAACCGTCGCGGTCGCCAAGGCGCTGAGCGAGGGGAGGCGCTGCGGACTTGTCGCCGTGGCAGTGGCCTCGCCTGATGCCGAGACGATCAGCCCCTGTGGCCGGTGCCGACAGGTGCTGAACGAATTGGCCGCGTTCGACCGTGCCGATCTGCTGGTGATCGGCGCGGGGAGAGCCGAAACGCAGGAATGGCGGCTGTCGCACTTGCTGCCCGATGCCTTCGGGCCAGACGCGCTGGGGTAGGTTTAGGCCCGCTCCTCCAGCCATTCGAGCAATGCGCCCAGGCAATCGCGGGCCAGCGCCTCGCACCGCTCCGGGCTCCACCCCTGTTCGGGATCGGGCAGGGGCGCGTGGTCCTTGAACGGCATTTCCAGCGTCATCGCGACGGCTCCGAACCGTTCGGCAAGCTGGTTGGTGCTCATCGTCAGGTTGGCCTTGCCCGGCGCCGCTTCGGGATAGCCGAGCGTGGTCTGGAAATCGGGCGTGCGCCGGTCAAGGATCGCACGATAGCGGGTAAAGCCATCGCCCTGCGCATCGGTCCATGACGGGATGCCTTCAAACCCGGCGAGGAAATTGGCGGCAATCGCTTCGTCCCCGTGGACATCCATCGCAAAGTGAACGCCGGTTTCGTCCATCGCATTGCGGATCGCCAGCACTTCAGGCGAGCGTTCGGCGCTGGGGCTGGCCCATTCGCGGTTGAGGTTCACGCCGGCGGCATTGGTGCGCAGATTGCCGCGCACCGATCCGTCGGGGTTGCAATTGGGCACGATGTGGAATCGGCACAGTTGGCGCAGGCGGCGCGCCACCGGATCAGAGGCATCGCACAGCATGTCGAGCGCGCCCTGCATCCACCATTCGGCCATGCTTTCGCCCGGATGCTGCCTTGCATAGAGCCAGACCTGCGCGGCCCCTTCGCCCATTTCGAGGCAGTCGATGGTCCGCCCGTCGAGCGAGAGGCCCAGCACGCGATGGCTCACGCCTTCGCACAGCGCGGCTTCGGCCACCAGATCCTGGTGCGCCTCCCACGAAAAAGGGGCGAAATAGGCAAACCACGCCAGATCGCCCGCCGGCTGATAGCGAATGGTCAGCGTGCCGCCGTCTTCGGCCTTGTCGTAAGAGGTGTCGGCGCGGCCCCAATAGGCCCGGTCTTCCGATACGCAGGCGCGGTAATCGGGCCAGCCTTCCGGATAAGCGGATGCAGCAAGGCCGGTGATCTTCAGTTCCAGCGGCCGCCCGGCGCAATTGCTCACCCGGAAATGGAACCACTGGAAGAAGTCGCTGTTGCTGTCGCGCCGGATGGTCAGGCGCGCGGCGGTGCCGGAAACCTCCTCCACCACGATATTGCCCGAATCGAAAGCGGCGTTGATTGCAATGTCGCTCATTGCACGGTGACCGTTTCACCCGAATTGCCAGGAAAGCCGGTGAACAGCGCATCGATCGCGCGCGCTGCGGCAGCGGCGGGGTCGGCGAGCGGGCTGTTGGCGGTGGCGGTGAAGCTGGCGCGCCCTTCCCACAGATTGGCCCCGCCACTGGCCGGACGGATGGCGACCGATACCAGCGTGCTGACCTGATCGGGGCGCGGCCCGGACAGGTCGATGCCCACGCCAAGCCCCACGCCTGAGCCAAACGAGCCGGTGCTGGCCGATCCGCCCACGCTGACCGGGCCGCGCCGTTCCAGCGGGTGTTCCACCGTCTGATTGAGCGCCAGGGTTGCCACTTGCGCGCCGCCCTGCGCCACCACGCGGTAGCCCAGCTGCTCCAGCTCGGCAGCCAACTGCCCGCGGAACAGGCCGAATTCGAGCGATTGCGGATCAAACCCTGCGGCGGGTTCGATGCTGATCGTGCCGCGCCCCAGTTCCGCCGGGGCCGTCCCGACAAAGCGCGTGACCTCCACCGGGGATGCCCAGGGCCGCGCGGCGCAGGCGTTGAGCGCAAGGGCAGCCATTGCGGCAAAGCCGATGCGGAAAAGGGCGACGGTATTTGCGTGTCTCACGGGTTAATCCTTGCTTTGCATCTTGTTGATAGTGCTCTGCCCCATGAGCACGAACCTTCCTGTCCTCGTTACCGGCGGGGCCGGCTATATCGGCAGCCACGCCGTGCTGGCGCTGCGCGATCGCGGCACGCCTGTGGCAGTAATCGACAACCTCTCCACCGGGTTCCGCTTTGCCATACCGCAAGGCGTTCCGTTCTACCATGGCGACATTGAGGATGCCGACCTGTTGGCACGCATTTTTGCCGAGCAGAAGATCGGCGCGGTGATGCATTTTGCCGGCTCGATCATCGTGCCCGAATCGGTGGAGAATCCGCTGAAATATTACCACAACAACACCGCCAAGAGCCGCGTGCTGATCGAGGCAGTGGTCAAAGCGGGCGTGCGCCACATGATCTTTTCCAGCACCGCGGCGACATACGGCATCCCCGCCACCTCGCCGGTGCATGAAGATGTGCCCAAACAGCCGATCAACCCCTATGGCTGGTCCAAGCTGATGACCGAGCAAATGCTGGCCGATACCGCCGCCGCGCACGCCTTCAACTATTGCGCGCTGCGTTATTTCAATGTGGCGGGCGCCGATCCGCTGGGGCGCAGCGGGCAATCGACCGCGGGCGCCACGCATCTGATCAAGGTGGCGGTGGAAGCCGCGCTGGGCAAACGCGATGGCGTGGCGGTGTTCGGCACCGATTACGCCACGCCCGATGGCACGGGGGTGCGCGATTACATCCATGTCAGCGACCTGGCCGCCGCGCATGTGCTGGCGCTCGATGCGCTGGTGGCGGATCCGGCCCGTTCGCTGACGATGAATTGCGGCTATGGCCGGGGCTTCTCGGTGCTCGAAGTGCTCGACGCGGTGGACCGGGTGACGGGCGGCACGCTCACGCGCAACATGCAGCCGCGCCGTGCAGGCGATCCCGATTCGCTGGTGTCAGACCCGTCGCGCATCAAGGCGACGCTGCCATGGCAGCCGCGCTTTGCCGATCTGGATGTGATCGTAGCGCACGCGCTTGCGTGGGAGGAAAAGCTTGGGGAAATGCAGGCAGGGCAGCGCGACGCGGCCTGACGAACCTGCCGCTATGCTCGCTTGACTTTGCAGGGCCGCTTGCGTAACCGGGCGCCCAGATACCCGGCATCGGAAGGCTCTTCCGATGCCGCTTGTTTTTCAGGAACTGAACCCATGAAGATCGTCAACAGCCTCAAGTCGCTCAAGGATCGTCACCGCGACAACCGCCTGATCCGCCGCCGCGGCCGGGTGTATGTGATCAACAAGACCAACCGCCGCTTCAAGGCCCGCCAGGGCTGATTGCGGTGCCAGGCCTGCGATTGATTCGCGGGGCCGGTCTTTTGAAAAGCCCCCGCCATCACGGGGGCTTTTTCCATGCCTGAAGCACGTCCCCCCGCAACCCGACCCTGCGCTGTCGTCTGGGACGTGGGCCGCGTCCTCTATCACTGGGATCTGCGGCACCTTTTTGCCAAGCTGATTCCCGATCCGGCGGAACTGGAATGGTTCGTGACCCATGTGGTGACGGAAGAATGGCATTTCCAAAGCGATGCCGGTCGTCCGCTGGCCGAGATGGTTCCCGAACTCAAGGGCCGCTTTCCCGATCACGCCGCGCTGATCGATGCCTACGCCACCCGCTTCATCGAGACGCTTCCCTATGCGGTGGACGGCACGCACGCGCTGGTGGAGCAACTGGCCGCGCGCGGCGTGCCACAATTCGCGCTGTCCAATTTCGGCGCGGAGTTCTGGGCGATGTTCCGCCCCACGGCGCCTGTGTTCGGCCATTTTGCGCAGATCGTGATTTCGGGCGAAGTGAAATGCGCCAAGCCCGATCCGCGCATCTACGCCGTGCTGGAGGAGCGCTGCGGGATGGATCCCGCGACGCTGCTGTTCGTGGATGACCGGGCGGACAATATCGCCGCCGCCCGTGTGCGCGGTTGGCACGGCCATGTCTTTACCCGTGCCGATGCGTTGGAAGCCGAACTGCGCGCTCACGGTCTGCTGGACTGAAAACCTAAAGAAAAGGCCCCGGCGAAATGCTCGCCAGGGCCAGGAAATCCGCCGTGATGGGTTGGCGGATGGAGAGAGCGTGATAGCGTCAGCCGTTGCAGCGGGCCAGATCGGCTTCGGCCAGTTCGGTGCCTTCCGCTTCAAAGCGCACGACCTGCCCCATTTTGCGGTTCACTTCGCGGCAGGCGCGCAGCGCGCGTGTGCCGTTGACCGGCGCGGTGCAGCGCGTGCCTTCGCAGCGCCACACAAGCCCGCCGGCCACCACAGTGGCGGATGCAGCCGGGCTGGCGAGTTCGGCGACATAGATGCGCGCCGGGGCCTGTGCGGCAAGTGTGGACGGCGCCAGAACTGTGCCAAGGGCCAGCGCCGAAAGCGTCGCAATTCGGTGGAGAGGGGACATGGCGGGGGGACTCCTGTCTGGTTGCGTTGTAAAACTGGTTTCGATTGACTACCTAATTTGACAAGTTTCGAAACGCAACTGGTAATGCGATTATTTTGGGCAAATATTTTGGGCATTGCCGCAGATGGCTGTAGGAAGGCGCAAGCGATTGGGACGGATGCATGGGTGAACTGCGTGAAGAATTGCGGGATATCAGCGATTGCGGCCTGCCGCAGGCGCTCGAAGTCATGGGCGAGCGCTGGTCATTCCTGATCCTGCGCGCGGCCTTCAACGGCTTCATCCATTTCGAGGAGTTTTCCAGTGAACTGGGGATCGCCCGCAATATCCTCTCCAACCGCCTGTCGCGGCTTGTCGAGCACGGTGTGCTCAGCCGCGAGCCGTGCGCGGCGGACAAGCGCAAGATCGAATACCGCCTCACACCCAAGGGCGTAGACCTGTTGCCCGCGATGCTGGCGCTGCGCCAATGGGGCGAAAAGCACGGGAACATCGCGTCTGATCTGGTCCTTGTTGATGCAGCCAAGGGCGAGCCGGTAGCTCCCATCACCATTCGCGCCGCGGACGGGCGGGACCTCGGCTGGCACGATCTTGCCTGGGCCCGGCGCGCGGACGTGGAAAAGAACGGGCGCAAGCAGGCAGGGCCCGGCTGCTGCTGAAGCCGCGCCGACCTACACCCAGGCCATGTGCTCGAACAGGATTTTCGCTCCCAATCCGACCAGCACCACGCCTCCTGCTCCCTCTGCCATATGGCCGAACTTGCCCCCGATGCGCGAGGCGAACCAGTAAGCCGGCACGCAGACTGCCGCGGTCACGCCCGCGATCACCGCGCACGAAAACCACACCGGCAGGCCGAACAGATCGAGTGTTAGCCCCGCTGCCGCCGCATCGATACTGGTGGCAAAAGCCGCGATCAGCAGGACGGCCACATGGCTGCCGCGGCCCGCTTCGGCAACTTCGGGCGCGGCATCGTCGTCGCCCTCGCTGAAGGCGGCAAACAGCATCCGCACGCCCAGGAAAGAAAGCAGCCCGAAGGCGATCCAGTGATCGACCGCGGCGATATAGGCCATGAACAGCGCGCCCAGCGCCCAGCCGAGCAGCGGCATGATCCCCTGCGCCGCCCCAAAGGCGAGGCCCGTTTCCAGCGCGCGCGCAATGCTGTGCGGCCCCGCCGCGCCGCGCGCGATCGAAACGGCGAAGGCATCGGCGGCCAACGCCAGCGCAAGAAGGAACAGCGGCAACATGGCGGCGCCCTTTAGCAGCTTTTACAGCAAGCGATACATCACCAGTGCATCGGCCATTTCGCCATCGGGCAGGCGGAAGGCGTGGGGCAGGCGGCCCACCACCTGCATACCCACATCCTGCCACAGATGAACCGCAGCATGGTTGGTGGCGACCACCAGGTTGAACTGCATCGCGGTAAAGCCCATCGCTTTCGCCCGCGCAAAGCTGTCCAAGGCCATGGCCCGCGCCAGTCCTTTCCCGCGCGCAGCGGGATGCACCATATACCCCGCATTGGCGACATGATCAGCGGGGCCGGTGGAGTTGGCCTTGAGGTAATAGGTGCCTGCCACGCAGCCATCCAACTCTGCCACGAACACTGTCTTGCCCGGCGCGAACCAATAGGCAAGCACATCGGCGCGCGAAGCCGTGGGATCGACCGGATAAGTCCGCCCCTCGCGCACCACCGGCTCCAGAATGGTCCACAGCGCGTCCGCGTCCTCCGCGCGGGCGAGGCGGATCAAGCGCTCAGCCATTGCGAGGTGGAAGGAAGAAGCCGGCGCACAGCAGGCCGAACAGGAAGCCGCCCAGATGCCCCTCCCACGCAATCAGCATCCCCGTGCCGCCGAGGAAAAAGGGGATGGCGAAAATCGCGATCAGGATCAGGTTCGCCTTCACGAAATCCCAGATGCGGCGCGCCAATGCCCGACTGGTGACGGGCAAGAGCGAACCGTTCCCATCCAGCCGGGACATGAAGCCGATCATCCCCGAAATCGCGCCTGATGCGCCCACCGCCGGGATCGTGCCGCCGGGATTGATGCCCACATACAGCAGCGCGCCCGCAAGGCCCGAAAGAAGATAGAAGGCGTAAAAGCGCAAAGCCGCGCCCATCAATGGCCCGCCTGTCACCACTTGGCGCCCGCCCATGGTCAGCACGAGCAAGGGGGCAAAGCCCGCCAGCACCGCGCTGTTCATCCCGATATGCAGGATATTGGCGTGGGCAAACATGTGCAGCAGCAGCGTGTCCCAGCGCCCTTGCGCCAGAGCCTGCGCCGAAATGCCCCATTCGCGCATGTCGCCGCCCTGCGGCAGATGCCACAGCCACGCGGCCCAGATCAGCGCCAGCAGCACCAGCCCCGGTGCGTGGAGGCGGCGCGGCAGAGCGAGCCGCCGCCCTGCGCGCGGCACCGAGACGGAGGCCCTGTCAGGTGGGCGCGGAAGGTGCGGATCGTCAGGCACGCGGCGCCTGCCTGCGGTAACTGAGCGCCTCGGCCACATGGATGCGCGTCACCGCCTCGCTTCCCGCCAGATCGGCAATCGTGCGCGCCACGCGCAGCATGCGGGTATAGGAACGGGCGGACAGCCGCATCGCTGCGCTCGCCTGCATCAGCAGCGCCCGACCTGCTTCGTCCGGCGTGGCATGGGCTTCAAGCGTCTCGCCTTCCAGCTCGGCGTTGGAACGCACGCCGCGCGCGGTCTGCCGCGCACGCGCTTGTGCCACCCGCGCCGCAACCTCTGCGCTGCCTTCTGTCGGCGGCGGCAAAGCGAGATCGGCGGCGGACACCGGATCGACTTCGACATGCAGATCGATCCGGTCGAGCATCGGGCCGGATACACGCATCTGGTAATCGGCGGCGCATTTGGGGGCGCGGCTGCACGCCAATGCCGCATCGCCCAGATGGCCGCAGCGGCACGGATTCATCGCCGCGACCATCTGCACCCGCGCAGGGAAGGAGACATGCGCATTGGCCCGCGCCACATCCACGCGGCCCGTCTCCAGCGGCTGGCGCAGCGAATCGAGAACGGCGCGCTGGAATTCGGGCAATTCGTCGAGGAACAGCACGCCCAGATGAGCGAGACTCACCTCGCCGGGCCGCACGCGCAGGCCCCCGCCGGTTAGCGCCGCCATGCTGGCCGAATGGTGCGGGGCGCGGAACGGGCGGGTGCGGCTGATCTTCCCGCCTTCCAGCGTTCCGGCAACGCTTGCCACCATGCTCACTTCCAGCGCCTCTGCCGGGCTAAGCGGGGGGAGGATGCCGGGAAGGCAACTGGCGAGCAGGCTCTTGCCCGCGCCCGGCGGCCCGACCATCAGCAGATTGTGCCCGCCCGCTGCCGCAATTTCCAATGCGCGCTTGGCGGTCTCCTGCCCCTTTACCTGTTTGAGATCGGGGCCAAAGCCCGGCTCCTCCACTTCGCCCGGTGCAGGATCGGGCAGGCGCGACGTGCCTTTCAGATGGCCCAGCAGGCTGACCAGATCGGGTGCGGCGAGCACCGGCACCCCGCTCGCCCAGCGTGCCTCTGCCCCTTGCGCGGCGGGGCAGATGAGGCCCAGTTCCTGTTCGGCTGCGTGCATGGCGGCGAGCAGAACACCGGGCGAGGCAACGATGCGCCCATCGAGCGCCAGTTCGCCCACGGCCAGAAAATCGGTGAGCTGTTCGGCATCGGCCACGCCCATTGCGGCGAGCAGCGCCAGCGCGATCGGCAGGTCGTAATGGCTGCCTTCCTTGGGCAGGTCGGCGGGGGAGAGGTTGATGGTGATCCGCTTGGGCGGCAGCGCCAGCCCCATCGCGGCGAGCGCCGCCTGCACGCGTTCACGGCTTTCGCCCACCGCCTTGTCGGGCAGGCCGACAATGGCAAAGCGCGGCATCCCGGCGGCGACCTGGCATTGCACCTCCACCGCGCGCGCATCGAGGCCGAGATAGGCAACCGTCCTGACAAGCGCGACCAAGGGCAAAACTCCTGCAACTGGTTGTCTGATAACGCGGTCATCGCCCGTGTCGAGCGCAAGGCATGGTGAATCCGGCGGAAACCGGATTTGTTTACGCTTGCGAAGGGGCGTGGGCGCACTTCGGATCAGATGCGCCGTCTCGTCCTTCTTCTGGCCGCCTTCGGGCTGGGTATGTCCGCTCCCGCAGTGGCGCAGACATATGTGTATGAGGAGGTTGTGGAACAGTGGGTGGATGTCGCCGCGTCCCGCTTTGTGTCGCCGCAACTGGCGCAGGTGGAACAGTCAGCAATTGCCGCATTCGGCCCGTTTCGCGTGCTGGATAATGGCCGCGCCGCGCTGGTCGACATTACGGACGAGCGCAGCCCCGCGCAGTTCGCTGCCATGCTGGAGGCCTTTCCCGGCATCGCCGTGCTGGAATTCATCGAATGTCCCGGCACGCATGACGACCGGGCGAATCTGGCGCTCGGCCTGATGATCCGCGAAGCCGGACTTGCCGCCGTGGTGCCCGAAGGTGGCTCTGTCCGTTCCGGCGCGGTCGAACTGTTCCTGGCAGGCGCCACGCGGCAGATTGCCGACGGGGCGGAGTTTGCCGTCCATGCCTGGCTCGATGATCGCGGCATGGGTGCGTGGGACTACGCGCCCGATTCGCCCGAACACCAGAAATACCTTGCCTATTACCGCGAGATGGGGATGGCAGCGGACGATGCGGCGCGGTTTTACGCCATGACCAATTCGGTGCCGTTCGAAACCGCCTTGTGGCTCGACGGGGCAGAAATGCGCGAATGGATGGGAATGCCTGCGCCAGCGGTGGCAGAGACGCCGCGCCTCGCCTATGCCGATGTCCCGCTGGTCGAGCCTGTGCGGCTTGACTTGGAGATGGCACTCAACTAATCGCGCCCGTCTGTGATGGCCGCCCGTGCTGGCGGCCCGATTTGTTTTGAATTTGAGGGAACCGACCCATGAAGCGCACTTTCCAGCCGAGCAACCTCGTGCGTGCTCGCCGTCACGGCTTTTTCGCCCGCAAGGCGACCCCCGGTGGCCGCAAGGTGCTGCGCGCCCGTCGCCGCCGCGGCCGCAAGACGCTCTGCGCCTAATTCGCCTTCCGCTCGCCTCGCGGGCGGGCAAGTTGAGGTGCCATTGGCGAATTATGCAAACGGGCTGCCTGCGCGCGGCCCGTTTTCTTTTGTATCCTGCGTCTTCTTTAGTATCCGTGGCGTCGTGACTGTCAGCGTCCTCACCAAGCGGAGCGATTTCCTTGCCGCCAATCGCGGCTTGCGCAATGCGCGGCCCGGCTTCGTGTTGCTGACCCGCCCGAATGACGGGCGTGGCATCCGCTTTGGCATTACCGTGACCAAGAAGATCGGCAATGCCGTTGTGCGCAACCGGATGAAGCGGCGGTTTCGCGAATTGCTGCGCGCGGCGCTGCCCAGCGAAGGGCTGCCCGATCACGATCATGTGCTGATCGGCCGCGAAGGCGGGGTGGAGCGCGATTTTGCCCGCCTGCGGCTGGAACTGCATCATGCGCTGGCCGATGCGGCCGCGGGCAAGGGCGACAAGGCGCGCAGCTTCCGCAAGGTGCGCCGGTGAAGCAACTTCTCATCCTCATCGCGCGCTTCTGGCAACTTGGCCCCAGCCGCATCCTGCCGCCCACCTGCCGTTACCAGCCCAGTTGCAGCCAGTATGCGATCGAAGCGCTGCAAAAGCATGGTGCAATCAGGGGTGGATGGCTGGCGGTTAAGCGTCTATTGCGCTGCCACCCCTGGGGGGGGCATGGCTACGACCCTGTGCCATAAGGCGCGGGCGGATCACTACCGGACGGAAAAAAAGACCTTGCAGAACCAGCGTAACATCATCCTCGCCGTGGTGCTGAGCCTTGCCCTGATCCTGGGATGGGATCTGGTGATGACCCGCTTTTTCCCGCCTCAGGTCGAAGCACCGGTGCCGGCCGCGCAGACCGCGACCGGAGGCCAGATCCCCGCTGATGCGCCGTTGGCAGAGGCCGATCTGGTGCGCGATCTCGATTCCGCGCTGGCCAGTCCAGGGCGCATTCCGATCGACGCGCCCGAAATCGGCGGTTCGATCAACCCGATCGGCGCACGGGTGGACGATATCGTTCTCAAAACCCACCGGCAGACCGTGGCGCGTGACAGCGGCCCGGTGCGCCTGTTCGCGCCGCACGGCACACAGGCGCAGCATTTCGCCCGTTTCGACTGGGTGGGCCAGGGCGTGGCCGTTCCCGATGCGCAGACGCAGTGGACGGTGACCAGCGGCGAACGGCTGACGCAGGAAACGCCGGTTTCGCTCAGCTGGGATAACGGGCAGGGGCAGGTCTTCGGCCTGACCTTTGCGATTGACGAACATTATATGCTCACCGTCACGCAGACGCTTACCAACCGCGCGACCGGTTCGATCGCGGTGCGTCCGCGCGGCATCATCAACCGCACCAGCGTGGGCGCCGATCCCAGCACCTTCAACGTCCATTCCGGCCCGATCGCGGCGCTCGACAACACGGTCAATTTCGATTGGGACTACAAGGACGTCACCGAAAATGGCGGGCAGGTGAATCTGCCGGGCCGGCCGGACTGGGTGGGCTTCACCGACATTTACTGGATGAGCGCGCTGATCCCGCAGCCGGGCCTTGCGACGCAGGCAAGCTTTGCCGAAGCCGGGCGCGACCGTTATGCTGCTGTGCTGCTGTATGATACGGTGACTGTTCCGGAAGGGCAGATGGTCACCTTCACCAGCCGGCTTTTCGCGGGCGCCAAGGAAAGCAATGTGCTGCGGGCCTATGAAGCCGCAGGTGTGGCGCGCTTTGGCCTCGCCATCGACTGGGGCTGGTTCCGCTTCATCGCCTGGCCGATGTGGTGGCTGCTGACGCATCTGTTCAAACTGGTGGGCAATTTCGGGCTCGCCATCATTTGCCTCACGATCATCGTCCGCGTGATCATGTTCCCAATTGCGCAAAAGCAGTTCGCCAGCATGGCGGCGATGCGCGCGGTGCAGCCCAAGATGAAGGCGCTGCAGGAACGCTACAAGGACGACAAGGCCCAGCTGCAACAGCAGATGGCCAAGCTCTACAAGGACGAGAAGATCAATCCGCTGGCGGGCTGCCTGCCGATCTTCCTGCAGATCCCGATCTTCTTTGCGCTGTACAAGGTGCTGCTGCTGGCGATCGAAATGCGGCACGAGCCGTTCTTCCTGTGGATCAAGGATTTGTCCGCGCCCGATCCGGCGAAGATCCTCAACTTGTTCGGGCTGTTGCCGTTCGATCCGCCGGGCTTCCTCGGCATCGGCATTCTTGCGGTGATTCTGGGCCTGACGATGTGGCTGCAGTTCAAGCTGAATCCGGCCGCGATCGATCCGGTACAGCAACAGATCTTCATGATCATGCCCTGGGTTTTGATGTTTGTGATGGCTCCCTTTGCCGCGGGCTTGCTGCTCTACTGGATTACCTCGAACATCCTGACGCTTGCGCAGCAGAAGTATCTGTATTCCAAGCATCCGCAGCTCAAAGCGCAGGCGGAGAAGGATGCTGCCGACCGCGAACGCGCTGCCGCACGCGACAAAAAGGCGTGAGGCGGAGGTTGTGAGCGAGGGCGAGATACCGCAGGCTGAGGATCTGCCTCAAGAGGATCTGACAGAGGAGGCGCGCCGCCTGTTTGCCGGGCGTGTGGAGTTTCTGCTGTCTGCGCCCTCGCTGCAATATCTGCCCGATGCCGATTTCCCCGAAGTTGCGTTTGCCGGACGATCCAATGTCGGCAAAAGCTCGCTCATCAACGCGGTGACGGGGCGCAAGGCGATTGCGCGCGCCTCGGTCACGCCGGGCCGCACGCAGGAGCTGAACTTCTTCGAAGTGGGCGACCCGACGCAGTTTCGGCTGGTGGACATGCCCGGCTACGGCTTTGCCAAGGCCCCGGTGAAGGTGGTGGAACGCTGGCGCAGCCTCGTGCGCACCTTCCTGCGCGGGCGCGTGGTGCTCAAACGCGCTCTGGTTCTGGTCGACAGCCGCCACGGGTTGAAAGACAGCGACCGCGACATGATGAAGATGCTCGACGAGGCGGCGGTGGGCTATCGCCTGGTGCTGACCAAGGCGGACAAGGTGAAAGCGAGTGAGCTTGCCGCCGTGGCGCAGAAGGTGGCCGAGGAAGCGCGCAAGCATTCTGCCGCGCATCCGCATCTGCACATCACCTCTGCCGAAAAGGGCATGGGAATTGCGGAGCTGCGCACGGCGATATTGGCTGATGTGCGCAGCTGAGGTCTGCGGCCTGCCAGCAAAACAGGTCACGCTCCGGCAAATGGGTCCAAAACAGAAAAGGGCGCCCAAAGGGGCGCCCTTTTCTAAGACCCGAAAACGTAAGGCTTAAGAGCGACCGCCCAGAAGCCAATCCCAAAAACCACGGCTCATTGCCCGTCTCCTTGGTTAGACGGACAAGCAATGCATTAACCAAGTTTGTTTGTAAAGTTTAAACCATGTTCTTGCGTCGATTTTCCGGGCCAAGGTGCTGGAAATGGCTGATTTCCTCGATTGTGACCGGGCGCGAAATGCCAAAACCCTGCGCCACAACGCATCCCATCTGGCGCAAAAGGGTTAACGTGGCCTCGTCCTCGACCCCTTCGGCGACGACGATGATTCGCATTTCCTTGCCCAGAGCCAGCACGCTGCGCAGGATGGCGGCGGCCTTGGGATCGTCCTTGATCGCGGACGTGAACAGCCGGTCCACCTTGATTTCGGTAAAGGGCAAACGCAGCAGCGCTTCGAGGCTGGCGGCGCCCACGCCGAAATCGTCCATCGAAATCTTCGCGCCAAGCGCGCGCAATTCACCAAGGATTTCGGCGGCACGCTCGTGATTCGAGATGCGATAGGTCTCGGTGATTTCCAGGGTCAGCAATTGCGGATCAAAGCCGGTTTCCGTCAGCGCCTCGCTCACCATGCGCACAATGTCGCGTTCGTGCACCAAAGTAGCGGAAATATTCACCGCCACGGGCAGTGCGCTTCCTTGCCGGGCAAGCCGGTTGCCGGCATGGCAGGCCTCCGTCAGCACATGGCGGGTCAGATGGCTCATCCGGCCGGCATTCTCGCACTGGCGGATGAAGTGATCGGGCGGGATCAGCCCCTTGACCGGATCGCGCCAGCGCACCAGCGCCTCGATCCCGACCAGTTCGCCGGTCTGCACCAGCACCTTGGGCTGGAAAATCGTATAGATTTCGCCATTCGCCAATGCCGCATCGATGCGCGCCTGAAGCGAAATGCTCCAGATCAGATCTTCGTCGCTCGCCAGTTCGGCGATCACCACCGGTTCATAGGTTTCGGTCGTGCGCTCTGCGGCTTCCACCGCGGCGGCAAGCCGGCGGCTGACGGCAGGGCTGGGGGTAATGTCGACGCCAAAGGTTATGCCGACATCAACCTGATTGTTGCCCACCTGCAGCGGAGACGCAAACAGGGCCCTCAGGCCTTCAAGGTGTTCGCGAATAAGTGCCGGTTCCTTTTCCGGGAAAGTCCAGGCAATCGAATGGCCTGGCCCCAGATAGATGACCGCGTCTTTTTTCGCCGCTTTCAAACGTGTGACGACGCGCAGGACATATTCGGCGTGAAGATCGGCGGGCAAGGTCTTGCGGACCTCCTCGAACCTGTGAATGCGTGCCACGATGATCGCGGGAACGGTTATCGCAACATCCGCGTCGTTTTCGAGAGCTGCGAAGGTGGGCAGGCCGGTATCGGAATCGACCATGCGGTAATTGCGCCGCCATTTGGCGCGGATACGCATCACGCCGAACAGCGCGAGCAGCACAATGCTGCCCACAATGCTCATCATCACGCCCATCGTCGCGGCGACGTAAAGCGCCACAGGCAAGGACAGAGCCAGCATGGCATAGGCGGCATAGCGCAGCCGTGCCTGCTGGAATTGCGAGACGAGCAGCAGCAACACCAGCACGACCAGCGCCACAAATTGGCTTTCGGTGGTCTGCGTGAAGCCTGCCTTCAGCGTTTCGGCGGCGTAGATGTCGGAATAGGCGCCGGGAACATCCACATCCCCTGGGATATTGAAAGCATGCCGGTCGTTCGGATCGGAATTCCCAATTACTACAACCTTCCCGGTCAATAATTCGGGGATTTCGCGTCGAGAACCCAAAGGGCCAACATTTTGTGCCAAATCCGAGAAGCGATAAGTGGGTATCGATGAGCGCCGAAACCCGTAGTTGATGCGGAATTCGCCAGTGCGACGATCAATGCCAGCAATCGATGCTGCCATGCTGGGAAGTTTGTAGCCGTTGCTTTCAACGGCGTAGGGCATATCCCAGGAATAGCCGAGAAAGTTGCGCCAGCGATCTGCTGCAACCCTTGGTATTTGCGCTCCGATTGCAGGAATAGGCGGAACCAGTCCTCGTTCCCCGTCGATCCCGCTCACCATCAATTCAACCAGATAGGCCCGCCCTTCGTAGGCGCGCAGCGCCTCGTTCAAGCGACGGTCGGCCGCTGGGGACGATGGTGCGTCGAACTGCGTGGAAACATATACCCGATCCACCCCAGCCTCGCGCAGACGGTCGAGCAGGCTGGCAAGTTCGGTGCGCCGGTTCGGATAGGCCGGATCGCCCAGATCGTCTGGCGATCCGACAAAGGCAATCTCGCCCGATGCATCGAATTGCGCCACGCGCGCCTGCATGATCCAGTTGAGCTGATCCAAGGGCATAAGCAGGGTCGACATCGCCAGCACAAGCGCAATGATCCCTGCCCACGAGGCATGGCGGATCCGCTCCGAGGCGCTGTTGCGATCCCTGCCGGGGGTCATGGTGTGCCTTGCGTTTACCCTTATTGCCGGTTCGCGTAGCCGGATGTGCGCTTTTCTAGGCATCGGATGGTAAACAAACCCCTTAAGTGGGCTCCTGAGTGGAGTGACCGGTTAACCTTTGCCCAAGCTTAACCTTCGTCGTTCAGGCTCGACAGGGAATGGGTGAACGGCTAGGCCTGCCCTCCCATTCACCCGTCGGCACCGGGAACCCCGCATGAAGCTGATCATCGGCAACAAGACCTATTCGAGCTGGAGCCTGCGCGGCTGGCTGGCCGCGAAGCAATCGGGCCTGCATTTTGAAGAACTTACCGTCCATATTGACGGGGATGACTGGCAGGCGATGAAGCGCGCGCAGGGCGAATTCCAGCCATCTGCCGGCAAGGTTCCGGTGCTGTGGGACGGTGATGTGGTGGTGTGGGACAGCCTCGCCATCCTCGAATATTTGGCCGACAAGGTCGGGCGCGACCGGTTCTGGCCCAAGGACGATGCCGCCCGCGCCATGGCGCGTTCTATGGTGGCGGAAATGCATTCCTCCTATCTGCCGCTGCGCCGCCAGTGCCCGATGAACATCCGCCGCCGAATCGAAATCGAGTTGAACGACGAGACGCGCGCCAATATCGTGCGCATCCTTAGCCTGTGGGCCGAGGCGCGGGCGCGGTTCGGCAAGGGCGGGCCGTTCCTGTTCGGCACCTTCTGCGCAGCCGACATTTTCTACGCCCCCGTGGTCAGCCGCTTCATCACCTATGGCATTGGCGTGCCCGGATTTGCGCAGGCCTATATGGAGGCGATCTGGGAACATCCGTGGATGCAGGAATGGGTGAACGGTGCGCTGGCCGAAGAATGGCACATCGCCCAGTATGAGGTGAGCGCGGACTGATGGCCGATCCGGTTGACCTGACAAAGCGGCTGATAGCATGCGAAAGCGTGACGCCTGCCACCGGCAGCGTGTTCGATTGCCTTGAAGCGATGCTCACCCCGCTCGGTTTTGCCGTGCACCGCTTCATCGAAGGCGCGGGCGAGGAGGCGAGCGGCGCGGGGCCGGTCGAAAACCTGTTTGCCGTGCGCCATGGCCCTGCGGGGGCGCGCCATTTCGCCTTTGCCGGGCACCTCGACGTAGTGCCGCCGGGCGAGGGGTGGACGGCGGACGCCTTTGCCCCCGAAGTGCGCGGCAACCTGCTCTATGGCCGGGGCGCGGTGGACATGAAGGGCGCGATCGGTTGCATGGTTGCCGCCGTGGCGGACATTCCGGCCGAGGCAGGCACGATCAGCCTGATCATCACCGGGGACGAGGAAGGCGTGGCGCAGTTCGGCACGCGCGCGCTGATGGAGCGGATGGCCGAATTGGGCGAGACGCCCGATCTTATCCTGGTGGGCGAGCCGACGAGCGTGCACCGCCTGGGCGACATGATGAAGATCGGCCGGCGCGGATCGCTCAATTGCTGGTTCGTGGTGGAGGGGCGCGAAGGGCATGTCGCCTATCCGCATCTGGCCGACAATCCCTTGCCGCGCCTTGTCAGCCTGCTGGCCGATCTGGACGCGATGGAGCTGGACGAAGGCACCGAATGGTTCCAGCCGAGCAATCTGGAAATCACTGATATTGCGGTTGGCAACAAGGCCACCAATGTCATCCCCGCGCGTGCCACGGGGCGTATCTCCATCCGGTTCAACGATTTGCATTCGGGTGCAGGGCTGGTTGCCCGGCTGGAGGAGATTGCCGCACGCCACGGCGCGTTGGCTCGCCCGGTCATATCGGGCGAACCCTTCCTCACCCCGCCAGGCGACTTCTCCGCGCTGATCGCCGATGCGGTGGAGGCGGAAACGGGTATCCGCCCGGAGCCTTCGACCAGCGGTGGCACATCCGATGCCCGGTTCCTCAAGAGCATTGCCCCGGTGATCGAATTCGGCCTCTGCAACGCAACCATGCACAAGCGCGACGAGGCGGTGGCGGTCGAGGATCTTGGCGTATTGGCGCGCATTTACCGGCGGATCGCGCTGGCCGCGCTGGCGGGCTGATCTACGACAGAGCGCGCATGACACAATTGGCCCGCCTCTGTTAGGCTGGCGCAAACGGCCCCTAGCTGGAGGAATTGCCATGCTGCGACTGTGGTTTGCCACCCCCTTGTGGAAGCGCGTGATCGCGGCATTGGTGCTGGGGATTGCCACCGGCTTCATCTGGGGGCCGGAAGCCGAAAGCATCAAATGGATCGGCGATGCCTTCGTCCGCGCCATCCGGATGCTGGTGGTGCCGCTGGTGTTCCTGTCTCTGGTCGCAGGCGTGGCGTCCATCGGCGACCTTCGCAAACTGGGCGCGGTCGGCTGGCGCGCCATGCTGCTGTTCGTGGTGACGGGGCAGATCGCGGTGTGGCTGGGGCTGGGGCTGGGCACGCTGTTCGCGCCGGGTAGCGGGCTGGATACCACCGCGCTCAATCCCGGCCCGGCGCCCGAACCCGCCACCACCAGTGCGGTGGACATGGTGCTATCCATCATTCCGGACAATCCGGTGGCGGTAATGGCCGACGGGCAAGTGCTGCCGCTGATCGTGTTCGCCCTGCTGGTGGGCATCGGCATCGTAATGGCCAAGGAAGACGGGGCGCCGCTTGCCCGCCTGTTTGATAGCGGCGCAGTTGTGATGCAGAAAGTCACCGGCATCGTGATGGAACTGACGCCGTTTGGCGTGTTCGCGCTGATGGCGTGGGTGGCGGGCACTCTGGGGCTGGATGCGCTGTCGGCGCTGGGTCAGCTGGTGCTGCTCAATTACCTGGGGTGCCTGTTGATTATCGGCCTGATGTATACCGCGATCGTGCGCGGGCTGGCCAAGCTGCCCGTTACCGCCTTTTTTCGCGGGATCGTGGACGCGGTGGCGGTGGCCTATTCCACGGCTTCCTCCAATGCCGCGCTGCCGGTGACGCTGCGCTGCGCCCAGCGCAATCTGGGCGTTAGCCGCCCGACATCGAGCTTCGTCATTTCGTTGGGCGCCACGATCAACATGGATGGCACCGCGATGTATCTGGGCCTTGCCACCATATTCGGCGCACAGATCTTCGGGGTCGACCTCAGCTTTGCCGACTATCTGCTGATATCGGTGCTGGCGACGGTGGGATCGGTCGGCGCGGCGGGTATTCCGGGCACGGGCCTTATCATGATGGCTCTGGTGTTCGGCGCAGTGGGCGTGCCGCTGGAAACCATCGCCTTTGTCGCGGGCGTCGACCGGATCATGGACATGATGCGCACCGCCACCAATGTGACGGGGGACAGCGCCGTGACGGTGGCGGTGGCGACCATGACGGGCGAGATCGACCGCGCCGAGATGATCAGCGCGGATGACATCTGATCAGCGCGGCTGGGGCACCAGCTCCACCGGCACAAACGGGCCGAGCCCGCAGGTCACCCCGTCGATCCCGCTGCCGGTGATGACGCGGATCATGTCCTGCCGGCACAATTGCCCGGTCGACACCTGATAGGCAAAACGCCGTTCAAACCCCAGCGACCCGCAGCGCGCGGGCAGAGTGTTGCGGTAGATCGTGTTGTTCCGCATATGGAAATCGATCGTGTAATCGTCATGCACCTGGGTGCGTTCGATCCGGTCGAGCGAGACGCAGCTGACGGGCTCGCCCAACACCTGTGCTTGCGGGGCGCGGATCACATCACGCTGATCGGCCTCGCCCCTGGCGCAGGCACCCAGCAGCACAGTAGCCAGACAAGCCAGCGATACAGTGGCAATGCGCGCAGTCATGTCCATATCCTCCTATGCCGGAAAAGACGGAGTCAGCGTAGCCCAGCCTTTGTCCCGCGCGGTTCGGGTGCAGGCGTCTTGGGCCTGAAACGGCACAGATCGGCCAGCTTGCAGCGCCAGCATTCGGGCGTCCGCGCCTTGCAGACATAGCGGCCATGCAGGATCAGCCAGTGATGCGCGTGGAGGCGAAATGGCTGCGGCACGCGCTTTTCCAGCTTCGCCTCGACCTGGTCGGGCGTCTTGCCTTTCGCCAGGCCCGTGCGGTTGCCCACGCGGAAAATATGCGTGTCGACCGCAAAGGTTTCTTCGCCAAACCAGCAATTGAGCAAGACATTGGCGGTCTTGCGGCCCACGCCGGGCAGGCTCACCAGCTCCTCACGGGTCGAAGGCACCTCGCCGCCGAACCGTTCCACCAGCAGGCGCGCCATTACCATCAGGTTCTTCGCCTTGGAATTGAACAGGCCGATGGTCTTGATGTGCTCGCGAAGGCCTTCCTCGCCCAGATCGAGCATATCCTGCGGCGTTTTCACCCGCGCGAACAAGGCGCGCGTGGCCTTGTTAACCCCCACATCGGTCGCCTGAGCCGACAGGGTGACCGCGACGAGCAATTGGTAACAATTGCCATATTCCAGCTCGGTCTGCGGCGCGGGATCGTCCTCGGCCAGACGGCGGAAGAATTCGAAGATTTCGGCTTTGGTCATCGCGCGCGCTTACAATCCCAGCACCTCGGCCATCGTGTAGCGGCCGGGCGTCTTGCCAATCAGCCATGCTGCGCCCTTCACCGCGCCGTGGGCGAAGATCATGCGGTTTTCGGCGCTGTGCGAAAGGGTGATGCGTTCCTGATCGCCTGCCAGAATCACGCTGTGTTCGCCCGCCACCGTGCCCCCGCGCAATGCGGCAAAACCGATCGCGCCGGGGCTGCGCGCGCCGGTATGGCCGTGGCGGCCGCTTTCCGTATGCGTCGCCAGATCGATCCCGCGCCCCTTCGCCGCCGCTTCGCCCAGCAGGATGGCGGTGCCGCTGGGCGCGTCCACTTTCATGCGGTGATGCATTTCCACGATCTCGATATCCCAATCCGGGGCCAGCCGCGCGGCGGCTTCCTGCACCAGATGGGCGAGCAGCGTGACACCCAGCGAGGTATTGCCCGTTTGCAACACCGGCACCGCGCGCGCAGCGTTGTCGATGGCGGCGTGGTGAGCAGCTTCCAGCCCGGTGGTGCCGATCAGGATCGGGATGCCGGCGCCAATCGCGGCGTGCAGATTGCCTTCCAGCGCGGGCGGCGCGGAAAAGTCCACCAGCACATCGCTGCCATCGGCCAGCCGCGCCACATCCTCGCCCCGGTCCACCCCGCCGGCTAGATCATGCCCTGCCGCTGCAATCGCGTCGCGCAGCGCCTGCCCCATGCGCCCCTGGCTGCCGATAATTCCGATGCGTGCCATTTGAAAAATCCCTTTCGTCCTGCTTCATGGTGGCAATGGACAATATCCGCAACATCGTGATCCTGACCGGCGCGGGGATAAGCGCGGAAAGCGGCCTGCGCACATTCCGCGCCGAGGACGGTTTATGGGAAGATCACCCGGTGGAAGAGGTCGCAACGCCGGAAGGCTTCGCCCGCGATCCCGATCTGGTGCAGCGGTTCTACGACGAACGGCGGGCGCAGGTGATCGCCGCCAATCCCAATGCCGCGCATCTGGCGCTGGGCCGGCTGGACAGCGCTTGGAGGCGCGGCGACCTGCTGATCGTTACGCAGAATATTGACGATCTGCACGAAAGAGGCGGCGCTGCGCGCGTGCTGCATATGCATGGGCAAGCGTTATCGGCGTGGTGCACCGCCTGCGATGCGCGCCACGCTTGGCAAGGGACGTTGCGCAACCGTCCGCCATGCCCCGCCTGCGGCATGGCGGCCTTGCGTCCCGACATCGTGTGGTTTGGCGAAATGCCTTACCAGATGGAACGGATCTACCGCGCCATTGCCGCAGCCGATCTGTTCGTGTCCATCGGCACCAGCGGCGCGGTCTATCCGGCGGCGGGTTTTGTGCAGGAGGCGGCACGCAGCGGCGCCCGGACGCTCGAACTCAATCTGGAAAAGAGCCTGGGCAGCCGCTTTTTCGATGAGACACGGCTGGGCCGGGCGAGCGATCTGGTGCCCGCCTTGGTGGAGGAACTGCTGGCTCAGCCGTGATAGGCGGCCAGAAACGGCTCCATATGCGTGCGATAAGGTGCCGCCGCCCCCACGCCGATAGGGCTGATCGGGCGGCGCACCTGCATTACGCTGGATGTGGTCACGGCCTTGGTGTTGAGATGCGGCGCATGTGCGGCGGGTTCATCGGCCAGCCCGCAATGCGCCAGCAGGCGCGGGATGGTGGCAGCCGGATCGCGTGCCAGATCCTCGTAACGCAGCACCAGCAGCCGTTCGCCCAGAATATCCTGCCAACGGGCGCGCAGATCATCCTCCAACCGGAAATGGTGCGCCATGTCCTGTTGCCGGAAACGCCAGCGGAAATCACCGTTGAACCAGTTGCGCAGGCATGACCACGCGCAATCAAGCGGGTCGCGCACCATCCACACGAGCGGCGCCTGCGGCAGCAGTGCGGCGATAACGCCCAGTATGCGGCTTGCTCCAATGGTCTTGTCGACCGCGCGCACTTGCGGGGCAAAGCGTTCGTCCAGCCAGCGGTGCCACAGCCGGGCAAGGGCAGGCGCGGCTTGGCTGCGCAGGCCGCCTTCCACCGCATCGCACGATGCGCCGCCCAAATCCTGCACCAACAGGCTCATCCGGTTGATCTCACCCGCACCCGCGACCTGGCTGTGGCTGGTCAGGATATGCGCGGCCAGCGTGGTGCCGCTGCGCGGCAGGCCGGTAACGAACAACGTGCGGTCGGTGGCCTCGGTCTGCTGCTCGGCCAGCGCGGCCAGCTTTGCCGCATCATATCCCGAAAGGCTTTCTGCCGCCTCACGCGCGTCCTGCGCCGCATCATAAGGCTGGCTGCGCCGCGCCAGATCGGCGCTGTGCGCGAAAAAGGCAAAGGCGCGGTCGTGCTCCCCACGGTCGGCGTGCATCTTGCCAATCGCCTGCGCGAACAGCGCGCCCGCCAGATCGGACGCGCCGGCAAATTGCGCACTCGCCATCGACAGCCTGCCGGCGAGCGCATCCTCCTCGCCAAAATTGACGAGCGTAGCCAGCGACAGCCAGCTGGCGGCGGAATGGGGGCGCAGGCGCACGGCTTCTTCCAACAGCGTGCGCGCCACTTGCGGATCGCCGCAATACAGCTCTGCCGTGCCGCGGCTATGCGCTGCGGCGGCGCGATCGGGCTGGCCCGGCGGAAGGGCGCGCATGATGTCGAGCGCCTCTCCCCACAGATCCATTTCAGCGAGCAATTGCGCGGTCTGGTACAGATTGGCCGGATTGCGGCCCGCCTGCTCAAGGAAGAGCGCCATCAGCCGCCGCGCCATGGCGACTTCGGCGCAATTGGCGGCGATGCGGGCTAGCGCCAGCCATTGCGGCCCCATCGGCGGCGCAAGGCGTTCCAACCGCTCCAGCAGATCGGTAATCCGGTCGCGGCGTCCGCCGGGCAAGGCATCGCGCAATTCGGCCAGCAGACGCAGCGCATCTGTGGTGTGCGGTGGCGCGGCCGGGTTGCGGATAGACACCAAGAGGGGAACCGGTTTCCAGTAAATTCAAACTTTAGCTCTTGCTTGCCCCTTTCCCCGCCGCAACCGGGCAAATGTCGTAATTTGTCTCAACAAGTCACAATTCCCCCTTGCACCGTTAGAAAGCTAACGGCACATTCCGACACATAGGGAAGCAAATGAGAGCACCGCGCAGCAAAAGCAGCGGGCCCATTTAATCGGGGAGGGGGCAATTCGGACATTGGTCGACAGGCGCGCCGATGGAAATGCTGTGGCGCGGCAGGGGGATCATCCCTTTGCCATAAGGGCACAGTTCCTGCGTGAATGGCAGGACGGCGTGAAGCTTGGCCAGGTGCCGGGTTTCGAGCTTATGCCGAACATCACAGACATCGCCGGGGCTGCCCCGATTCGCAAACGGGCGTGGCGGCAGGCCGATGTGCGGCGCGCGATAGGCGCGGCACAGCAGGCGGGCTTGCAGCAATACCGGGTGGAAATCGGCCCGGATGGCACCATCGCCATCGTGGTGGGCACAGCCTCTCCCGAAGGCGCGGTAGAGGCCTTTCGACAGGATTGACCGTCTGCCGAAAGGTGCTGCGCTGTCTCAGCCCTCGCGGGCGATAAAGCCGTGCATCCGCAGCCATGCGGTAAAGGCCTCGAACCAGCCGGTGCTGGTCGTGGTCTTGTCGTACATGCCGAAGCCGTGGCCGCCCTGTTCGTAATAGTGGAATTCCACCGGCCGACCGGCATCGCGCCAGCTTTCGACCAGGCCAAACCCGGTATTGGGGAACAGCGGATCGTCCACCGCCAGCGCAATGAACAAAGGCGGCGCATCGGCTGACACGTTCTGCGCGTTCATCGGCCCATAGATATTGCCGAGGAAGGCGGGCCGCGCGTCCGCCACGGCTTCCTGCGTGGACATCGCCAGACGCGCCCCTGCGGAAAAGCCGATCATGCCGATCCGGTCAGGGTCCACGCCCCATTCCGCCGCGCGCGCGCGGACAAGCGCAAAGGCCGCCTGCGAATCGGCCAATTGCGGGGCCATATTGGCGACCATCTGCGCCCAGGCTTCCTCTGGCGAAGGCGGGGTTGCGGAGGCAGGGCGCGGTTCGGGCCGCCAATTGGCGAACACCTCCAGCTCGGCAGGCGTCTGGTTCAGGCGGTATTTGAGCACGAAGGCCGCCACGCCGCGCTCGGCCAGCGCGCGGGCCACGTCCCACCCTTCATTGTCCATCGACAGCGTGCGGAAGCCCCCGCCGGGAGCTACGATCACCGCCGCGCCGCTGGCCTTGGCGGGATCAGGCAGGAAGGGGGTGAGCGTTGCCTCCACCACATTGCGGGCAAAGCGGCTGCCATATTGCATGTGCCAGCTTTCCCCAGCGGTCGCGCCGGGCAGAGTGCCGGTGCCAAGCGGGATTGCTGTGGGTTGATCGGGGATGGCAATGGCGGTCATCGCGTCATCCTGTGCCGCCACGGGAGGGGCGGACAGGGCCAGCGCCAGCGGCAAGATCGCCATTCCAGTGCGGCGCAGGGCCTTGGCAAACAGCATCGAATCCTCCCATGTTTTCAGGCAGGAGGCAGTATTACTCCGACAAATTAGCGGGTCAACCGCTGCGCTCAGCCGCGCGGCCCGCAGGCGCGGCAGGCGGGATCCTTGGCGATGCGCAGGCTGCGCATACCCGGCTTCAGCCCGTCGAGCAGGTGCAAGTACCCCCATTGCGCATCGCCCATCGGCGCATCGCCCTTAACCGCCAGCAGCACCCGGATCGCCTGAAGCGCGGCAAAAGTCGCGGTCCAGCCCGCCATCGCGCCCAGCATCCCGTCTTCGGCGCAGGTATCGCAATCCTCCGCATCGAAGGCATCGCCGACATAGCAGCGGTAGCAGGGGCTTTCCGGCAAATGCCCCGCAAAGGCACCGACCTGCCCCTGAAAGCGGCCGACCGCGGCCGACAGCAGCGGAACCCCCGCCGCCACGCAGGCATCGGAAACCGCCAGCCGCGTGGCGAAATTGTCGGTGCCATCCAGCGCCAGATCGACACCCTCCAGCATGGCCGGCGCGCTGGCGGGCGTGATGCGCGCATCGCTGATCGTCACGTCCAGCGTGCGGTCGAATCCGGCCACCCATTGCCGCGCGACCACCGACTTGCCGTGGCCGATATCGCGTTCGGTATAGATCGTCTGGCGTTGCAGATTGCTGGCATCGACCGCATCATCGTCCACCAGCGTCAGCCTGCCGATTCCCGCAGCAGCCAGATATTGCAGCGCGGGCGCGCCAATGCCGCCCAGACCCAGCAGCAGCAGATGCGATCCCGCCAGCGCCGCCTGCCCTGCGCCTCCCACCTCAGGCAGCACGATATGGCGCGCGAAGCGTTCCAGCCTTTCGGGCGAAAGCGGGCGGTCGGTGGGCAAGTTCATGCAAAGCCTGTTGGCAGGCTGTGGACGCGCTGTCGATAGCCGCGCGCGGGTTGTTTACTGCGGGCGCGACGCCCGGTTCACACCCGGTTCGTTGACCCCGATCGGCACATCTGGCGCGGCAGCGCGGTTCACGCCCGGCTCGTTCACCCCGATCGCGCGCGCCGCGGGTGGAGGAGGAGGCGTCGCTGGCTCAAACGATTCGGCAGGTGCCGCATCGCCCATCTCCGTTGATCCGGGCTGCTCGCCATTATCGGCAGAAAGGCGCGCAACGCCTCCCTTGCCTACGACATAGCCACGGTTATTGCCCTGCGCCGTCCGGGCCTGCTCGGTGGCCCGCTTTCCCTCGGCCACAGGCAATTCGCCGTTGGCCGGTTGCTGTGCTGCAGCCGGAACCGCCAGTGCCAAGGCGGCCATCCCTGCGAAAAGCGCGTTATTCCTCATCCCCAATATCTCCGCTCTTTCGAGTCTGCTGAGAAGGCGGATTGCACCACAGACGCACTGAACTGCGAATGAACTCTGCCCGAACCGGGGGCGGCAAAGCGCCGATCAGCTTTCCAGCTGGCGCAGCAGGCTGCGCACATCGCCGTCCATATCGGCATCGCGCTTGCGCAGATCCTCGATCAGACGCACCGCGTGAATCACGGTCGAATGATCGCGCCCGCCAAACTTGCGCCCGATTTCGGGATAGCTGCGCGGGGTCAGCACCTTGGCCAGATACATCGCCACCTGCCGCGGGCGCACCACCGCACGCGCGCGCCGCTTGGACGACATTTCCGCGCGGTCGATGCGGTAGAAATGGCACACCGTGCGCTGAATCTCGTCAATCGTGATGCGGCGGCGATTGGCCGAGAGGATATCGGTCAGCTGTTCTTCGGCCAGTTGCAGGCTGACTTCCTGCCCCGTCAACTGGGCATAGGCGACCAGCTTGTTGAGGCCGCCCACCAGTTCGCGCACATTGCGGTTGATCGTGCGCGCCAGAAACTCGATCACATCGCCCGGCACTTCGAGCGGGGCAAAGCGCGTCAGTTTCGATTCGAGGATCTGGCGGCGCAGTTCAATATCGGCAGGCTGGATATCGGCCACCAGCCCCATCGACAGGCGCGACAGCAGGCGCGGCTCCACCCCGTCGAGCGCCTGCGGCGCGCGGTCGGCGGCAAAGACCAGCCGCTTGCCTTCGGCCAGCAGCGCATCGATCGTGTAGAGCAGTTCTTCCTGCGCGCTCGCCTTGCCGATGATGAACTGGATATCGTCCACCAGCAGCAGGTCGAACCCGCGCAGGCGCGACTTGAACTCCATCATCTCGTTCGATTTCAACGCCTGCACGAACTCGACCATGAAGCGTTCGGCGCTGCAATAGAAGATGCGCGCGCGCGGATGCGCGGCGAGGTAATCGTGGCCGATCGCGTGCAGCAGATGCGTCTTGCCCTGGCCGGTCGCGGCTTTGAGGTAGAGCGGCGAGAATTGCGGCTTTTCCGCCTTGGCCATGCGTTCGGCCGCGTTCTTGGCCAGCACATTGGTGGTGCCGGTGACAAAGGCGGCAAAGGTCAGCGTGGGGTCGAGGCCCACCGAGGAGGTGAAGCCGTCATCGCCAATCGATTCCATCGCCAGCGTGGCATCATTGGCCGCGCGATGGCCGAAGCCGTCTTCGCCGCGCAGGTCGATATCGGCGATCTTGCGGCGGCCGGGATGCACCTTGATGGCGACATGGCGGACTTCGCTGCGCGCGATCTTCCACGCCAGCGAAAGCCGGTCGTGAAAACGGTCGTTCACCCAATTGGCCGAAAAATCGGTGGGCAGGAACAGTTCCAGCGTGCCGGTCGCCTTGTTGAACGAGCCGAGCTGAATCGGCCTGATCCATTGCGTGAACAGTTGGTGGCCCAGATCCTTTCTCAGCCCCTGGCTGATATCGGCCCAGTCTGCCGCCAGATCCAACGCTTCCTGTTCTTCCATCTTCAATGCTGTCCCGTCACGCTGTGTTGGATAGGCTGCTGTCTGCTGGCGCGCTTGCGCGTCCGAATCGGCGGTGGGTCCACCAAGCTGTGTGCCGGCGCACGTGCCGGCCGCGCGCGGGTTCGGTCCCCCCACGGGAAGCGAAGTTCCGGTTTGCGGTCCCCTGCGAATCATAGCTGCCTTCAAGCCCCCGAATTTCCCTGCGATGCACGCCCGTGCAACGTCCCCACTGCCTGTTCGAACCGTCTGCGCCAGCGCCCGATTTGCCACTTGCGCGCAGACACAACTTCCCCGTCCCGAAACGCCGCACGGGCGCATCAGTCCATCGATCCAAAGTCTCAATTGTAGAAGGCCAGAGCGAATGCGTCCGGCCGAAACCCCGTTATGAAGCAGCCGCGAAAAGGGGCAAGGGGCGTGGTGTAAAAAAAGCTAAATATAGGGAGTTGACTCGAAGCAAACCCGCAGGCGTCCGTTCAAGTAACTGATTCAGCGGAAAAGTTTTGTGACAGTCTTGCGAATCGTGAGAATACCTAGACTTGCTGCACTGCGAAGGCGCCGCCTGCTGCGGATGCGAAAAGGGCCGGCGGCAACAGCCCCGGCCCCTTGCGTTTCCTGTTCCCAATCCGTTCCAGGCGGGACGATGTCCAGCGGGCGAATCGGCAGCGGAATTACAGCGCGGCGATTCGCTTGGACAGGCGGCTCAGCTTGCGGGCCACCGTGTTCTTGTGCAGCACGCCCTTGGCTACGCCGCGTGCCATTTCAGGCTGGGCGGCCTTGAACGCTTCGGCAGCGGCAGCCTTGTCACCGGCGGAGCAGGCCGCTTCCACCTTCTTCACGAAAGTGCGGATGCGGCTGATGCGCGCACCGTTGATTTCGGCGCGCTTTTCGTTGCGGCGGATGCGCTTCTTGGCTTGCGGCGTATTGGCCATGTTCGTCCTTGTGTCGGGCCGCAAGACGCGGCCGCTGTCGTGTCTGAATGAATACGGGTTCGAGCGGTTCCCCGCCCGGAAAGCGCGCGCCTTAGCGGCGGGGGGGCGAATCGTCAACTCGTTTGGGGCATTGGCGCTGCCCTAATGCTGGCACACCGCGCAATACCATGTGCTGCGCCCGCCCTGCACGATTCGCCGGATGGTGCCGCCATCGCCACTCTGGCACGGTTCACCTTCGCGCCCATAGACGGCAAAGCGCGTGGCGAAATAACCGAGTTGCCCATCGGGCCGCGCGTAATCGCGCAAGGTGGAGCCGCCATCGGCAATCGATTGCAGCAACACCTCGCGGATCGCGGGGACCAGCCGGGACAGGCTCGCGCGGCTGACCGCGCCGCCTGCTTTCAGCGGCGAGATCCCGGCGCGGAACAGCGCCTCGCACACATAGATATTGCCCAGCCCGGCCACCACGCGCTGATCGAGCAGCAGCAGCTTGATCGCCTGCTTGCGCCCCGCCAGCGCGCGGGCAAGGTGCTCGGCGGTGAGGCCATCGCCCAGCGGTTCGGGCCCCATGGCGGCAAAGGCCGGCCAGCCGTCGAGCGCGGCGGTATCGACCAGATCGACATAGCCAAAGCGCCGCGCATCGTTGAGCGCAAAGCGGTGCGCGGCGGTTTCGATCAGCAAATGATCGTGCTTTTCGTCTGTCACAGGATCGATCCGCCAGCGCCCGCTCATCCCCAGATGGAAGATGAAGGTGGCGCCGCGATCCATGTGGATCAGCCCGTATTTCGCGCGGCGCGACAGGCCGGTGACCACCGCGCCGGTCAAGGCCTGTCCCAGACCATCGGGAAAGGGAAAGCGCAGGTCGGGCCGGTTCACCTGTACGCGTTCAATGCGCTGCCCGTCCAGAAAGCGCGCAAGGCCGCGCACGGTGGTTTCGACTTCGGGCAATTCGGGCATGGCATGTCCCTGTTGGGCGGCATTCGAGTGATGCCAGCCCTTTATCACCCTTTGATCGCGCAGCAATTGCCCCTAAGGCTCCTTGCCATGAACGACACTGTCTCCTTCGGTTACGAAGACATTCCCGCCACGGAAAAGGCCGCCCGCGTGGGCAAGGTCTTTGCCAATGTCGCCGCCAAGTATGACATCATGAACGATGCGATGTCCGCCGGCCTGCACCGTTTGTGGAAAGATCGCTTCGTGCGGCGGGTGAAGCCGCAGCCGGGCGAGGCGATCCTCGACATGGCGGGCGGCACGGGCGACATTGCCTTTCGTCTGGCCGATGCGGGTGCCGAAGTGGTGGTGGCCGATATCAATCAGGCCATGCTCGATGTCGGGCTGGAGCGGGCGACGAAACGCGGCATCACCGATCTGGTCTGGTCATGCCAGAACGCGGAAAGCCTCGATTACATGGACAGGCAGTTCGATGCCTATACGATCGCTTTCGGTATCCGGAACGTGACGCATATCGACAAGGCGCTGGCCGAGGCGCACCGCGTGCTGAAATATGGCGGGCGGTTTTTCTGCCTCGAATTCTCCACCATGACGTGGCCCGGCGCGAAGGAGGCTTACGACTTCTATTCGCACAAGATTGTGCCGCAAATCGGCAAGGCCATCGCGCAGGACGAAGACAGCTACCGCTATCTGATCGAATCGATCCGCCGCTTCCCCCCCATGGGCGAGTTCGAGGCGATGATACGCGCCGCCGGCTTTGCCAATACGCGGGTGGAGCCGATCATGGGCGGGCTGGTGGCGATCCATTCGGGCTGGAAGATCTGAGGCAGGCCGCGCGCATGACCCGCCCTTCCACGCATATCTTGCGGCTCTTGGGCTGGGGCCGCACGCTGGCCCGGCACGGCGCGCTGCGCGGGATCGAGCGCGATCCCAACACGCCGCAGCCGGTGCGCCGCCTGGTGCGCATTGCCCGTTTCGGCACGCGCCAGCCCGCCGTGCCCGATTACGCATCCGCCTTTCGCGCGATTGGCCCTGCGGCGATCAAGCTGGGGCAGACGCTGGCGACCCGGCCCGACCTTGTGGGCGAGGAAGCAGCGCGCAATCTGCTGAGCTTGCAGGACAGCCTGCCGCCCGTGCCCTTCGACCAGATCGCCGCGCAGATCGAATCGAGTTTCCAGCGCCCGCTTTCCGACCTGTTCGCGCATATCGATCCCGATCCGGTGGGCGCGGCATCCATCGCGCAGGTGCACAAGGGCGTCACCACCGATGGCCGGGTGGTGGCGATCAAGGTGCTGCGCCCCGGCATTCGCGAGAAATTCGCGCGCGACATCGCCACCTACGAATGGGCGGCCGCGCATCTGGAGGCATTGGGCGGCGAAGCGACGCGCCTGCGCCCGCAATTGACGATTGCCAATTTCAAGCGCTGGACAAATCGCGAGCTCGATCTGCGGCGCGAGGCGGCGTCGGCATCCGAACTGGCCGAATTCATGCGCGCCATTCCCGACTACCGCGTGCCCGATATCGATTGGGATCGCACCTGCGGCAAGGTGATGACGATCGAATGGATCGACGGGGTCAAGATCAGCAATATCGAGGCGCTGAAAGCGGCGGGGCACGATCTGCCCGATCTGGCGCGGCGGCTGGTGCTGGCCTTTCTGACGCAGGCCATCAGCGCGGGTTTTTTCCACGCCGACATGCATCAGGGCAATCTGTTCGTGAAAGCCGACGGCACCATCGTTGCCATCGATTTCGGGATCATGGGCCGGATCGATCGCCGCGCGCGGCAATGGCTGGCGGAAATCCTCTATGGCCTCACCACCGGCAATTACCGCCGCGTGGCCGAGATCCATTTCGAGGCGCAATATGTGCCCAGCTACCATTCGGTCGAGGAATTTGCGACTGCGCTGCGCGCCGTGGGTGAACCGATGCGCGGCAAGCCGGTGTCGGAACTCTCGGTGGGCGCGATGCTCGACGGGCTGTTCGCCATCACCCGCGATTTCGACATGCAGACCCAACCGCACCTGCTCTTGCTGCAAAAGACCATGGTGATGGTCGAAGGGATCGCCACCCAGCTCGACCCCGAAATCAACATGTGGGATGTCTCCGCTCCGTTCGTGCGCAGCTGGATCCGCGACGAATTGGGGCCGGAAGCCGCGATTGCCGACCGCATCAAAGAGGATACCGAAACACTGCTGCGCGTGCCTGCGCTGATCCGCCGGCTGGAGGAGATGTATCCGCCCAAAGGCGGCGCGCCCGAACCGCCGCCGCTGCCCGATATCGAATTGCTGTGGGAAAGGCGGCGCGTGCCGCAACGGCGCTGGCCCGGCTATGTGCTGGCGGCAGGCGCAGGCGCGGCGGCCGTCTGGGCCGCGATGGCCCTTGGCTGGATCGCCTGAACTGCCCGGTTCTGCTTGACCGGCAAAGGCTTGGCAAACGCGGGGGCAGGGTGCAGGAAAGCCAATCTTAACCAAGATGCGCCAAGGATCGCGCGCAGATGAAGCCGGAGGGGCCGGGTAGAGACATGGACAAGCCACGCGTGCTTCTTGTGGTGGGCGGCGGGATCGCTGCCTACAAGAGCTGCGAACTCGTGCGCCTGATCCGCCGGGGCGGGGCCGATGTCACCTGCGTGCTCACCAATGGCGGGGCGCAATTCGTCACCCCGATGGCGCTGGCCGCCCTTTCCGGCAACCAGGTGCATACCAGCCTGTGGGATCTGAAGAACGAGGCCGAGATCGGCCATATCCAGCTGAGCCGAGAGGCCGATCTGGTGGTGGTCTGCCCTGCCACCGCCGATCTGCTGGCCAAGATGGCGGCGGGCATTGCCGATGACCTCGGCACCACGCTGATATTGGCCACCGACAAGCCGGTGATGGCGGTGCCGGCGATGAATGTGCGGATGTGGCTGCACGAGGCGACGCAGCGCAATGTTGCCTGGCTGGCGGATAGCGGCGTCAAGGTGATGCTGCCTGATGAGGGCGAAATGGCCTGCGGGGAATACGGCCCCGGCCGCCTGCCCGATCCGGAAATGATCTGGCTGGAAATCGCTGATATACTCGGCCTTGATCCGGGCCTTGAACCCGGCAGCGCCAGCCACGATGCCATCGCCGCGCATCTGCGCCGGCTGGCCGAGGAGGAGGCCGAGGAACTGGCCGAGGAGGACGGCGACTTCGTCCCCGTCGATCCGCTGGCCGATGCGCCTGCCGCCAAGTCGGGAGGGCTGGGCGGCCTCATCAGCAATCTGATCCAGCGTTCGACCACGCGCCGCATTGCCGAGGACGAGGCCAGCTATTCCGGTATGGAGGAACTGCCCGCAGGCGAGGACGTCGATCCCGATTATATCGGCCCCGATCTGCCCGAACCCGATCCTTCGCTGGGCCCGGTGCTGGCGACCAAGGGCAGCGCTGTTGCCGCTCCACCGACCGACCGCGAGGCGATCAACCACACGGTCAATTTGCGGCAGGCCGCGCCCCAGCCGTTCGAAGGCGAGGAGGCTGCCATTCCGGTCATGCCGCTGGCCGCCACACCGGCACCCGCAATGGCCAAGGCCGTGGCTGAACCGCCGGGCCTGCCGCCTGCCTTTGCCGCGCTGGCGCACCAGCCGCTGAAAGGGCGCCATCTGCTCATCACCGCCGGCCCTACACATGAACCGATCGACCCGGTGCGCTATATCGCCAACCGTTCCTCCGGCCGGCAGGGCTTTGCCATTGCGGCGGCAGCAGCAGCGGCAGGAGCCAAGGTGACGCTGGTGTCCGGCCCGGTGCAACTGCCCACGCCCGCAGGCGTCAATCGCATCGACGTGGAAAGCGCCGAGGAGATGGCGCAGGCGGTGAAGAAGGCACTGCCTGCCGATTGCGCGATCATGGTGGCGGCGGTGGCGGATTGGCGCCCCCGCGAATATCAGAGCGAGAAGATCAAGAAGCGGGGCAGCGCTCCGCCTGCGCTGATGCTGACCGAAAATCCGGACATTCTTGCGATGGTGGCGGCCAGTTCCAAGCGGCCGGATCTGCTGATCGGCTTTGCCGCCGAAACGCAGGATGTGGTCGAAAATGCGCGCAAGAAGCGCAAGAGCAAGGGCGTGGACTGGATCGTGGCGAACGATGTGTCCGGCGAAGTGATGGGCGGCACCAAGAACCAGGTCCACATCGTGCGCGAACGCCGCGTGGAAGACTGGGAAGAAATGGATAAGGACGAGGTTGCCGGCCGCCTGATTGCCGAGGTCGCCGAACATCTGGAGGCAGTGCATGGCTGAGCAAGTCCCTGTCCGCATCCGCCGCCTGCCGCACGGCCACGGCCTGCCTCTGCCCGAATACGCCACTTCCGGGGCGGCCGGGATGGATGTCGTCTCGGCCGAGGCGCTGATCCTGCGTCCCGGCATGCGCCACGCGGTTGCCACCGGTTTTGCGGTGGCGATCCCGCCGGGATACGAGATTCAAGTGCGCCCGCGCAGCGGCCTCGCGCTCAAACACGGCATCACCGTGCCCAATACGCCGGGCACGGTGGACAGCGATTACCGGGGCGAGGTGAAGGTCATCCTCATCAACCATTCGACCGACAATTTTCCGATTGTGCGCGGCGACCGGATCGCGCAGCTGATCGTTTCCCCCGTCACGCTGGCGCGATGGGTGGAAGTGGAAGAGCTGGACGATACCGCGCGGGGTGAAGGTGGTTTCGGCTCCACCGGGGGATATGCCCCGCTCGGCTGAGCTTCCGCTTTAGTCGAAGCGAAGCCTGATTGGGCGATATTGCTGCGATCCTTGGTGCAGACGTCATAACCGCTGCATCCATTGCAGGAAGGGGCCGGACAGGCTCTGATCCGCACTGCCGATGCTGGCGCCTTCGGTCATGTGGTTGTGATCCTTGAGATAGAGCATCGTCGGGCAGTTGAGGCGGCTACCCGCTGCGCACAGCGTCTGTTCGGCATCGCGGGCGAAATCGTGGAACAGGTCGGGGTCATACTCCGCCCAGCCCAGCATCAGCGGGATCGTGCTCGCGCCCAGCCGGGCCAGCACCGGGCCGGTGGTCTGCAAATCCGCGTCGGTGCCGTAATAGGGGTGGGGGCTGTCCCCCATCGCGCGCGCATAGGCGGGCGACAGAAGCAGCGCGCCTTTCACCCCTGCTACCTCAGGCCCCTGCCGGTCGGTATGCTGCACATAATCGGCCACGACCGAGGCGCCGGCCGAATGGCCCCACAGGAAGATGCGGTCGGGATCGCCGCCATGCTGCGCGATATTGGCGCGCACCCATTGAATCGCGGCGGCCAGATCGTCGCGCGCGGCAGGCCAGGGGTTGGCGGGGGCGAGGCGGTAATCGATATTCACGCCTACCATGCCGTTGCGCGCGGCCCAGGCGGTGGCGCTTTGCGGGTAGTATTCGCCCTGCTTGCTGCCCCCGGTAAAGCCGCCGCCATGGACATAGATCAGCACGGGGCGCCGCTCGCCCGCAGCGGCCGCGTTGAAGGTGTAGAGATCGAGGCGTTGCAGCGGGTCCGTGCCATAGGCGATATCGGTGGTCATCGTGACATCGGCATAGGGCGGGGGCGGCACCAAGGGCGCGAAGATGGCAAAACTGGCCGGATCGATCACCTTGCCCGCCGCCCGGATTTGCGCGGCCTGTTCTTCCGGCACGCCCGGCCACACGGTCTGCGCCTGCGGTTCCTCGCTGGCCGGCTGGCTGCAGGCTGCCAGCACGGCTAAGGCTGCAGCCACGACGATTTCCCGGAATCCCCTCATCACCCGATCTCCTTCTCTCCGCCGGGCAGAGTGGCGCAGTTTGCGCCCAAAGGGAAGGCGGGCCTCCCCGGATAGGAAGGCCCGCCCTCGTGATTCCCAGGAGCTACCGGGAACTTGTGAACCGTATGGGGCTCAGCGGCGCTTGTCGCGCTGCACCGGCTGATCTTCGGGTGCGATCGAAATGCGCACCGTCTCGCCCGAATTGCCGGGGAAATCGGTGAACATAGCTTCCACCAGATTGGGCACCAGATATTGCAGCCGGTTCGAGGTCGAGAGCGCTTCGGCCTTGCCTTCGAACAGGCGCTGGCCGGTGGCGGCGTCGTCGATCTTCAGATCAATCCCGCTGGTGTAGACGGTGGTGCTTTCCACTTCGCTGTGGCGAAAGAAGGGATCGTACCAGCCATAGCCCCAGCGGCTGTTGGGAAGGTAGGCCACGCGCGTATTGCCCAGCCGGTCGCGGTAGACGAAGGGGCGGTAGCTGAACCACGGATCGTAGAACGGATCGCGGAAGGTGCTGGGGCGTGAACGGATGCGTTCGCGGCCATTGTCCACCCCGTAATCGAAGCGGACCAGCAGGCTGGCATCCTCTGGTCTTGCGGCCTGCGCATAGCCCAGCCGCGCCATCTGCGCCTCGACATAATCGGCATAAAGCGCGAATTCGAGCCCGCCCGCCAGTGCCGGATCATCCGCGACGACATAGAAGCTCTGTCCTGCAGGTGCGGGAAGCTGCGATTCGAAGCGGCTGACATCGGCGCGGAACGGCGTCGCGCAAGCGGCCAGACTGCCGGCCATCAGCGCGGCAGCCACCAGCTTCAAGCCCTTGCCCCTGCCTGCCTTCAAGCTTGCGGCAAGCGGTTGAAAAAACGTCGACATGGCACCCATTTCCTGTTCCTGCGAGCAGCCTTGCCTGGAAACGGCAGGACGCACGCAATTGTTCCAATATGCGCAAGCGTTTAGCAAGCGCCGGCTGAACAGCGATTGAATGGATTGCAGAACGAAACGCAAGGTCTGCAAACGGCGCGCTCAGCCCCGGATGAGCCCCAGCGCGTCATATGCCGCCTTCAGCGTGGGCACGCCGATCTCGCGCGCCCGCGCCGCGCCGCGCGCCAGAATGGCGTCCAGCGCCTCGCGGTCGGCTTTCAGTTCGACAAAGCGGCGCTGGATCGGCCCCAGCGTTTCGACCACCAGTTCGGCCATGGCCGGCTTGAACACGCCAAAGCCCTGTCCGCCAAATCGCGCCAGCACAGCATCCGGCGTAGAGCCTTCGAGCGCGGCATAAATCGACACGAGATTGAGTGCTTCGGGCCGCCCGTCCAGCCCCGCCACTTCGGACGGCAGCGGTTCGGGATCGGTCTTGGCCTTCTTGATCTTCTTCGCCATCTCGTCCGGATCGTCGGCCAGATTGATGCGGCTCATATCGGATGGGTCGGATTTGCTCATCTTCGCGGTGCCATCGCGCAGGGACATGATGCGCGCAGCTTCGGATGGGATGATCGGATCGGGCAGGGTAAAGACCGGCGCATCTTCGGCGCAAAAATCATTATTGAACTTCTGCGCAATGTCGCGCGCCAGTTCCAGATGCTGCTTCTGGTCGTCGCCCACGGGCACATGCGTTGCCTGATACAGCAGCACGTCGGCGGCCTGCAGCACCGGATAGGTGTAGAGCGCAACGCTCGCGCCTTCGCGGTTCTTGCCCGACTTGTCCTTGAATTGCGTCATCCGGTTGAGCCAGCCCATCCGCGCCGTGCCGTTGAGCAGCCATTGCAGCTCGGCATGGGCGGGCACCTGCGCCTGGTTGAACAGGACGGAGCGGGCCGGATCGATCCCGCAGGCGACCAGTGCCGCGGTCATTTCCAGCGTGGCGGCGCGCAAGCCAGCCGGGTCATGCGGCATCGAAATCGCGTGCAGATCGGCAAGGAAGAACAGGCACTGTTCGCCGTCGGCAAGGCCATCCTGCATACGCACCCAGTTGCGGATCGCGCCCAGATAATTGCCCAGATGGAGCGAGCCCGTGGGCTGGATACCGGAAACAACGCGCATGGATTTCACCTGTCAGATCGTGCGAAGGGGCAGGCTGAGGACACCTCAGGCCGGGCGTCGCTTCAACTGGGCAATCGTCTGCTTGTCAACCACGCCCAGCACGATCGCCGCCAGCAGATAGACCACGCCCCCGGCCGCGACCAGTGCCGCTACCGCGCCCACGCGCTCCAGCGCTCCGGCTGCGTAATAGGGATCGCCCAGCGGCATGGCGAACCACAAGGCCGCACCCATCACCGCGGTTGCCAAGAGAGTCCGGCCAATCCGGCCCAGCGACAGGGCGGTGATGCGGTAATGCCCCTTTGCCGCCAGAATGGCATAGAGCGCGCCCGCATTGCACCACGCGGCGAGCGACCCGGCCAGCGCCAGCCCCTGCACGCCCAAACGCGGAACCAGCAGGAAATTGAGAACGACATTGACCAGCAGCGACGCGCCCGCCGTATAGACCGGGGTGCGCGTGTCCTTGCGCGCGAAGAAGCTGGGGATCAGCACTTTCACCAGCACATAGGCGGGCAGGCCGACGACGAGTGCCGACACCACCGCGCCGGTTGCCAGCGCATTGTCCAGCGTGAACGCGCCGCCTGCGTAAAAGGCGCGGGTAAAGGCGCTGCCACAGATATACAGCGCGACCGCTGCGGGCAGCGTCAGCAGCAGCGCCAGTTCCACCGCATTGCCTTGCAGGCGTGCGGCTTCGTCCGGCTTGTCCTGCGCCACAAAGCGGCTGAGCGAGGGCAGGATCGCGGTGCCCAGCGCAATGGCGATGATACCCATCGGCATCTGGTTCAGCCGGTCGGCCATCGCCAGAAAAGTGTAGGAACCATCGGGCAGGGTGGCGAGGAAGAACAGGTCGATGAAACGGCTGATCTGATACACGCCCGCGCCCAGCACAGCAGGGCCGATCAGGATGAACAGTTCCTTCACCCCGCCCGTCATGCGCGGGCGGGCAAGGCGGATGCGAAAGCCGTGGCGCGCGGCAAACCAGCCCAGCCAGATGAGTTGCAGCAGGCCCGAAACCGTCACCGCCACGCCCAGCAACATGCCCACATTTTGCCGCAGATCGGTGGAATCGGGCTGCACGAATCCCCAGACAAGCACCGCCACCATGCAGACATTGAGCAGGATCGGCGCCGCGGCGGCGGCGGCAAAGCGCGACAGCGAATTGAGCACCGCGGCAAACACGGTGGCAAGGCTCATGAAGGCGAGATAGGGGAAGGCCAGCCGCGCCATCCGCACGGCAAGGTCGAACAATTCGGGATCGCCCTCCATCCCCTCATTCGCGAAAAGACCGGCGATCCACGGCATCGCGATCAGCGCCAGCGCGGAAAAGACAATCAGGATGGGGATCAGCACCGCCATCACCTCGTCGGCAAAGCGGCGCGCCTCGGTCAGCTCGCCATCTGTGCCCATGCGGCGGTTGAACAGCGGGACAAAGGCGCTGGCAAAGGCGCCTTCGGCAAACAGGCGGCGGAAGATATTGGGTAACTGGAACGCCAACTGCCACGCATCCGCCACGCCGCCCGCGCCCAGCACGCGGGCGAGCAGCATGTCGCGGGCAAAGCCGAAAATCCGGCTGACCAATGTCAGCCCGCCGATCGTGCCGACATTGCGGACAAGGCTCATCGCCGGCGCTCCCGGTTCTGGCTTGCCGGCCTTACGCGTTCGCGCCTGCGCCCGCGCCAGCCTCTGCCGCCTGCTTGGCCTGCAATTGCTGGATATACAAGCCATTGAAATCAATGGGATCGAGCAGCAGCGGGGCAAAACCGGCATCGCGCACCGCATCGGCAATCACGCGGCGGGCAAAGGGGAACAGGATGCGCGGCGCTTCGGCATAGGTGAACATGTGCATCTGGTCTTCGGACATGTTGCGCATCCCCACCAGGCCGCAGAACGAAAGATCAACGATATAGGCCACGCCCTGTTCGGTCTTGGCGGTGGCGGTGATCTTGAGTTCAACCTCGCTCACCTCCTCGCTGATCTTCTTGGCGGCGATGTTGAACTGCACATCCATCTGCGGGGCGCCGGTCCACTGGAAGCTTTCGGGCGCCTTGGGGTTTTCCACCGACAGGTCGCGCACATACTGGCTGATGATGCCGGCCACGGGCAGCTTGTCGGCGCCGTTGGGCACCGGCTGGTTGCCATCAAGATTGGTGAGGACGTTGCCTTCTTCGGCCATGATCGAATGCTTTCGTCAGCAGGCCGGGCGCGATTGGCCACCCGGCGGGTTGAGATAGGGGTCTGGGGCGCGCGCCTAGCACCCGTGCGCGGCCACCGCAACGGGGGGCGCGCGGGGCAATCGGCAAAAGCGCGCGAGAATAGTGCCGGATGAATGTTGCGGGGATGGGACGCACCAGCGCCAATTTCGGCCATTTGGCCGTTGCGGATTTGTATTTCATCCCCATCTTTGCCACTATGACGGCACGCGCGGGACGAATTGATGCGCGGCGGCTGCATCGCCCCGCTCCTCCCGCGTCAGCGAAACGGGAATTGCCTGTGGTATTTGAGATTGTCATCCTCGCCATGATCGCCGCCTTTCTGGGGCTGCGGCTGTATTCCGTGCTGGGCCGCCGGGCCGAGCACGAGGAGGAGATTGTGCCCGGCAATTTCGAACGCGCCGAAGAATCGCGCCGCGTGGCGCCGCCTGCTCCGCTGGCGGAAGCCCCTCGCAACGAGCGGCAGCTCTCTGGCTTCCCGCCCGCGGTGGAACGCGGCTTGCGCGAGATTGCCGCGGCCGATCGCCGGTTTGATCTGATCGGTTTTCTCGAAGGCGCGCGCGGCGCGTATCAGATGGTGCTTGAAGCCTTCTGGCGCGGCGACCGCGAGGAGCTGGCCGAATTGTGCGACAAGGACGTGTATGAAAGCTTCCTCGCCGCCATTGCCGAGCGCGAGGCGGCCGGCCACACGCTCGACAACCGCCTGATCCGGATCGAGGACAGCACGGTGCATTCGGCCATGCTTGACGGCCATATCGCCCGCATTTCGGTGCGCTTCGTCGCCGATATCGCCGCTGTCACGCGAGATGCCAACGGCAATGTCGTGGCCGGATCGCTCGACGATGCGGTGGAAAGCCGGGATGTCTGGACTTTCCGCCGCGATGTGCGCTCGTCCAGCCCGGCATGGTTGCTTGACGAGACTGACGAAGGCTGATTCGCACGCAAGCGGGAGGGCTGGCCGGTGCCCGATTTCGACAAGGCCGCACCTCCTTGCAGGTCCGCCGCATTTGCCCTTCGCTTGGGCCTGATCCTGTCCGCGCTGGCCCTGCTGGCCGGCTGCGTCAGCGTTGCGCCATCCCCTCCGCCGCAGCCATCCGCGCCACCAGCCGCGACCGCCGCCTTGTTGGGTGTCGCGCGCGGCCCCGCGATCGCCAGCCTTGGCCTGCAACCGCGCGACAGCGCCGGTGCGCTCGACGCCTTTCAACTGTCCTGCCCCGTCCTGCTGCGCCGCGCCGATGACAGCGGCCTCACCCGCCCCGAAGACTGGCGCGAGGCCTGCACCGCCGCCGCCACATGGCCACGCGCCGATGCCGCCCGCTTCTTCGAGGCGCATTTCGAAAGCGCGGTGGTGGGGGATGGCGCAGCCTTTGCCACGGGATATTTCGAGCCGGAAATCGCCGGATCGCGCACCCGCCGCCCCGGTTTCGAGGTGCCGGTTTACGCGCTGCCGCCTGACCTCACCCGCTGCTGGCGCGACGACACGCCGCAGAGCGAGCGTACGGGCCGCGCCCCGCTGGGGCGGATTGATGCGCGCGGCATGTGCGTGCCCTACTACACCCATGCCGAGATTGCCGACGGCGCGCTGTCCGGGCGGGGCCTCGAAATTGCCTGGGCGGCCGATCCGGTGGAGTTCTTCTTTCTGCAAATCCAGGGGTCGGGCCGCTTGCTGACGCCCGAAGGCGAGGTGATCCGCATCGGCTATGCCGGGCAGAACGGCCATTCCTATACCGGCATTGGCGCCTTGATGCGCGAACGCGGGCTGATCGGCAGCGGGCCGGGACAATATGCCGGATCGATGCAGGGCATCATGCAATATATCCGCGAAAACCCGGAGGAAGGCGCAGCGCTGATGCGCGAGAACGAAAGCTTCGTGTTCTTCCGTGTGCTCGAAGGCGATGGCCCGCTGGGCAGCATCGGTGTGCCGGTGCGCGCGGAAAGCTCGGTTGCGGTCGATCCGCGATTTGTGCCTTACGGGGCGCCGGTGTTCCTTTCCACCGACCGGCCGGAAGCGCGCGGGCTGTGGGTGGCGCAGGATACCGGTGGGGCGATCCGCGGGGCGAACCGCTTCGACACCTTCTGGGGTGCGGGCGAGCGGGCGCGCGAAATTGCCGGCGGGATGAGCGCGCGGGGACAGGCGACATTGTTGCTGCCACGCGGTACGCTGGCGCGGCTGGGCGTAAGGTGAGTTTCCGGCGATGAGCCGCACGCCCCGCGGGTTGTCGCCCGAAGAAGCCGATCTGTGGGCAAGGCTCGCCGCAACGGTAAAGCCGCTGCACCCGCGCAGAACCGCCCCGCACGCGGCGAGCGCACAACCAGCGCTTGCCGCACCGCCTGCCAAGCGGGTGAAGGGCCGTGTGCCTGCGCCACTGACACCCGCCACCCCAAAGCCCGCGCCGCCCATTCTGCCGCCACCCGGCGAAGGGCTGGATTCGCATTGGGAGAGGCGGCTGGCACGCAATGCGATGGAGCCGGATTTCACGCTCGACCTGCATGGCCACAATCTGGAACAGGCGCATCGGCGGCTGGATGACGGACTGATGCAGGCCAAGGCGATGGGGGCACGGCTGGTGCTGCTGATTACCGGCAAGCCGCGCCCCGTGGATGCCGCCGACCGTGCTGAGAAACGCGGGGCGATCCGCGCCAAGGTGCTCGACTGGCTGGCCGCCGGGCCGCATGGCGCGGACATCGCCGCCATTCGACCCGCGCAGCGCCGGCACGGCGGCGAAGGCGCGCTTTATCTGGTTCTGCGCCGCCGCCGCTGAGCCGCCATGCAAAAAGGCCCCCGGCATCGCTGCCGGGGGCCTACTGACGCAAGCGAACGGAGCCTTTCGCTTACTTGTGGTACTTCGCATAGGTCAGGTCGAACCGGTCGGCATCCATCACCTTGGCGAACGCCTTGGCAAAGTCCTTCACGAACTTTTCGCGGTTGCCGTCCTCGGCATAGACTTCGGCCACGGCGCGCAGCTGCGAGTTGGAGCCAAAGATCAGATCCGCGCGGGTGGCACGCCACTTTTCCGCGCCCGACTTGCGATCCCGCCCAACATATTCTTCCTCGCCGCTGTCCTCGACCACGCTCCAATGCGTGCCCATGTCGAGCAGGTTGACGAAGAAATCATTCGACAGCACGCCGGGGCGGGCGGTCAGCACGCCCTTGCCGCTGTTGCCGGACACCGCGCCCAGCGCACGCAGCCCGCCGACCAGCACGGTCATTTCGGGCACTGACAGGCCCATCAGATTGGCCCGGTCGATCAGCATGTCCTCGGTCTTCACATCGGCCTTGGTGCGCAGGTAATTGCGGAAGCCATCGGCAAAGGGTTCGAGCGGTGCGAAGCTGTCCACATCGGTCTGATCCTGCGACGCATCGCCGCGACCGGTGGTAACCTCCACCTTGACCGGATAACCGCCATCGGCCGCGGCCTTTTCAACCGCTGCCGCGCCTGCCAGCACGATGGCATCGGCCATCGACAGGCTGCCGCGCAGGCCATCGAGCGTGGAGAGGACCTTGTCCAGCTCCTCCGGATCGTTGACCTTCCAGCCGCGCTGCGGTTCCAGCCGCACACGCGCGCCATTGGCACCGCCGCGATGGTCCGAATTGCGGTAGGTCGAGGCCGAAGCCCATGCCGCCTTCACCAGTTCGCTGACCGTCAGGCCGCTTTGCAGAACCTTGGCCTTGAACGCATCCACATCTGCCTGTGACGGAGTGGTTCCGGCAGGCACCGGATCCTGCCAGATCAGGTCTTCGGCCGGAACTTCCGGGCCGAGGTAACGCACCTTCGGCCCCATGTCGCGGTGGCACAGCTTGAACCAGGCGCGGGCAAAGGCGTCGTCCAGCGCGGCCTGATCATCGCGGAAACGTTCCGAAATCTTGCGGTATTCCGGATCACGCTTCAGCGCCATGTCGGCGGTGGTCATCATGGTCGGCACGCGCTTGCTGGGATCGCGCGCGTCGGGGGCCATGTCCTCGTATTCCTGGTTGATCGGCTGCCACTGCCAGGCACCGGCAGGCGATTTCACCAGTTCATAGTCATACTTGAACAGCAGGCGGAAATAGTTGCCGCCCCATTGCGTGGGCGTGTTCGACCATGCGCCTTCAATGCCGCTGGTGGTGATGTGGCCCTTTTCGATCTCTTCGGGGTCGGTCAGCCAGCCAAAGCCCATCAGTTCCAGCGCTTCGGATTCGGGCGCCTTGCGGAAGGTGGGGGCCGGGGCCGCGCCGTGCGCCTTGCCAAAGGCGTGGCCGCCCGCGGTCAGCGCCACGGTTTCCTCGTCATTCATCGCCATGCGGGCGAAGGTCTCGCGCATGTCGCGGGCCATGCCTTCCCAATCGTGCGGATCGCCGCCCGGTCCTTCGGGATTGACATAGATGAGGCCCATCTGGATCGCGGCCAGCGGGTTGTCGAGCGCCTTGCCTTCCTTGGGGTTGATGCGCGTGGGAACGCCTTCGTTCACCCACTGCTCTTCCGTGCCCCAATAGACGGTTTCGGGCTCGTACACGTCCTTGCGGCCGCCGCCGAAGCCGAACACCGGGCCGCCCATGCTTTCGATGGCAACATTGCCCGTCAGGATGAACAAATCGGCCCAGCTGATGTGCTGGCCATACTTCTTCTTGATCGGCCACAGCAGGCGGCGCGCCTTGTCGAGATTGCCGTTATCCGGCCAGGAATTGAGCGGGGCAAAGCGCTGCTGGCCGCTGCCCGCGCCGCCGCGCCCGTCACCCGTGCGGTAGGTGCCCGCAGCGTGCCATGCCATGCGGATGAAGAAGGGGCCATAATGTCCGTAATCGGCGGGCCACCAATCCTGGCTGTCGGTCATCAGCGCGGTGAGATCGGCCTTGAGCGCGTTGTAATCGAGCGCGTTGAACGCTTCGCAATAATCGAAATCCTCGCCCATCGGATCGGGCGACTTGCCGCCCTGCGTCAGGATTTCGAGATTCAGCGAATCGGGCCACCAATCGCGGTTGGTGCGGCCAAACAGGCTGCGGGTCTGCACGCTGCCGTGGAACGGGCAACCTCCTGAAATAGAACCGGTTTTCGCGTCCATTGTGCTCTCCTCTCAAGGGCGGGACTGGATGTCCCTGCATTGAATAGAAGGGCAGGATGACGGCTGGGTGATTATCCGTCCAGTCGATTAATTGGCAGACATTGATCGACTGAGCCGTTTAGTTGAACGGCCTGGCGAATGCGCGCCGTCGCCAGATACGCGAAAACCGCAAAGACTGCCGGGGCGGTCTTTGCGGTTCGCTGGGGTCGGGTTGGCAGATAGAACGCGGGGCGGGCTTATTCCGCCGCTACGGCCAGTTCTTCCACGCTCTCGGTGCGGATCAGGTAATCGAACGCGGAAAGGCCTGCTTTCGACCCTTCGCCCATCGCGATGATGATCTGCTTGTAAGGCACGGTGGTGCAATCGCCTGCGGCAAACACGCCGGGGATGCTGGTCGCGGCCTTGTGGTCGATCGCGATCTCGCCGTGCTTTGACAGGGCAATGCCACTGTCCTTCAGCCATTCGGTATTGGGGACAAGGCCGATCTGCACGAACACACCTTCCAGATCGATCCGGTGTTCGACGCCCGAAGTGCGATCCTGATAGACCAGGCCGTTCACCCGCGATCCGTCGCCGGTGATCTCGGTCGTCTGCGCGCTGGTCAGGATGGTGACATTGGGCATCGACCGCAGCTTGGCCTGCAGCACCGCATCGGCGCGCAGAGCGCTGTCGAATTCGATCAGCGTGACATGGCCGACAATGCCGGCAAGGTCGATCGCGGCCTCGACGCCTGAATTGCCACCGCCGATTACCGCCACGCGCTTGCCCTTGAACAGCGGGCCGTCGCAGTGCGGGCAATAGGCAACACCCTTGGTTTTGTAGGTCTCTTCACCCGGCACGCCCAGATTGCGCCAGCGCGCCCCGGTGGACAGGATCAGCGTGCGCGCCTTCAGCACCGCGCCGTTGGAAAACTCTACCGAGTGGTATCCGCCGGGTTGGCTGGCGGGGACGAGGCGGCTGGCGGTGACGAGCTTCATCACGTCGATATCGTATTCGCCCACATGCGCTTCGAGCTGCGCGGCGAGTTTAGGCCCTTCGGTGTAGGGGACGGAGATGAAGTTCTCGATCCCCATCGTGTCCATTACCTGCCCGCCAAAGCGTTCGGCGGCAATGCCGGTGGAGAAACCCTTGCGCGCGGCATAGATCGCCGCCGAGGCACCGGCCGGGCCGCCGCCCACCACCAGCACGTCCATCGGCGCCTTTTCGGAAAGCTTGGCCGCCGCGCGCGCTTCGGCGCCGCTATCGAGCTTGGCGAGGATTTCTTCCACGCCCATTTTGCCGCTGGCAAACATCTGGCCGTTCAGGAAGGTGGCAGGCACGGCCATCACGCCGCGTTCCTCCACTTCGGCCTGGAACGCGCCGCCTTCGATCAGCGTGGCGGAGACACGCGGGTTATAAAGCGCCATCAGCGTCAGCGCCTGCACCACGTCGGGGCAGTTGTGGCAGCTGAGGCTGAAATACATCTCGAAATCATAGTCGCCATCGAGCGCGGCGATCTGTTCAAGCACTTCGGCTTCCACCTTGGGCGGATGGCCGCCAGCCCACAGCAAAGCGAGCACCAGCGAGGTAAATTCGTGCCCCATCGGCAGACCCGCAAAGCGCACGCTGCGCGACGGATCGCTGGCGCGGCGGATTTCAAAACTGGGGCGGCGCGCATCGGCACCGTCAAAGCGGGCGGTGACAAGGTCGTGCAGGCCCGCAATCTGTTCGATCAGCGCGCGCGTATCGGCGCTGCGCTTGTCATCGCCAAGGCTGGCGACAAGTTCCACCCCCTCGCGCAAATTGCCGAGATATTGCTTCAGCTGCTGGGTCATCGTCGCATCGAGCATCGCGGTTCTCCGGTGAGAATATGGGGAGGAGGAAGAACGGCCCGGAAGCATCCGGGGTGGTGGAGGGGGGATGAACGCCTCCGGGCCGTTCAGGCGACCCGTCGGGGGGCGACGGGAACGCGTCAAATGGTCAGGCTTCCGCCCTTAGATCTTGCCAACCAGGTCGAGCGACGGGGCCAGCGTGGCTTCGCCTTCTTCCCATGCGGCCGGGCAGACCTGGCCGGGATTGTTGCGCACATACTGCGCCGCGCGGATCTTGCGGGTCAGTTCGTTGGCATTGCGGCCCACGCCTTCGCAGGTGATTTCCATGATCTGGATCACGCCATCGGGATCGACCACGAAAGTGGCGCGGTCGGCCAGACCCGAATCTTCGCGCAGCACGCCGAAATTCTTGGTCAGCACATGGTTCTGGTCACCCAGGAAGGCAAATTGCAGCTTGCCGATCTTCTCGCTGGTGTCGTGCCAGGCCTTGTGGCTGAAATGCGTGTCGGTGGACACCGCATAGACTTCCACACCCAGCTTCTGCAGCTGCGCGTAATGTTCGCCCAGATCTTCCAGCTCGGTCGGGCAGACGAAGGTGAAGTCGGCCGGATAGAAGAAGAACACCGCCCACTTGCCGGCGATATCGGCTTCGGTGACGTCGAAGAAATCCTTGCCTGCCTGAAAGGCAGTGGCCTTGAACGGCTTGATGGTGCTGCCGATGATACCCATTGTTTTCGCTCCGTTTGGTGGCCCGCAAATGCTGGCCGGTTACAATTCCGAAGCGGCAGATAAGCATTGATGCAGCGCAACAAAGCCGATTGATACGATGGAGATGATCGAAATTATCGATCACCTCCGTGAAAGTTTCGAAAAGTGCAACAGGTGTTGCGTTTTTTGCAGCATTGACGCAGCTTCGCCCGCAAAAGACGCGCAGCAAGCGGGCCGGGGAGGGGTAATGCAGCCAGCCAAGAGCCGTGCGGAACGGCGTGAACGGAAGCGATTCCGGCCAAGCTTTTCGCTGGTCCTCATATTTGCCATGTGCCTGTTCGTATTTGGCGGGTTCGGGATGCATTCGGCGCTTCCCGCATTGCGCGGCGATTTTCCGCCCGCCCCGCCGCTGGTGCATCTGCACGGAATCGTCTTTGTCAGCTGGATGCTGCTGCTGGCGGTGCAGGCGGGATTGGTGAATGCGGGCAAGGTGCGGCTGCACCGTGCGCTGGGCCTGTGGGGCATTGCCCATGCCGCCATCATCATGGTGCTGGGCCTGTTCCTGCAACTGATTGCCAGCCGCGCAGGGATGGATGCGGGGCGCGATCCGGGGACAGATGGGCTGTATCTGGGCCTGCTTGCCTTTGCGGGCTTTTCCATCCTGTTCGCGTTGGCAATCCGCGAGGCGAAACGGCGGCCGCAGGTCCACCGTTCGCTGATCCTGCTCGCCATGCTGCCGGTGCTGCCGCCGGGGGTGAACCGCTTCTGGTTCCGCCTGTTGGAACTCGACGACCCGATCCCGACCTTCTGGCTCTACCTCACGCTGTGGAGCATGGCGGCGGCGATCGCGTGGAACGAACGCCGCAGCACGGGCCGCCTCAGCGCGGCTACGCTATTTGGCGCAGGCTGGATCTTCGTGCAGGGCGTCGTGCACGAGGCGGTGGTCGGGTCTGCATGGTTTGACGGCGTGTCCCGCGCCGTGCTGTCACTGGCGGTGTATCGCTAGCCGCACTGCGCGCGGTGAAGCAGCTTGTGATCGGCCAGCACCAATGCCATCATCGCTTCGACAACGGGTACACCGCGAATGCCCACGCAAGGATCGTGGCGACCCTTGGTGCGCACATCCACCGCTTCGCCCGCCGAATTGATGCTGGGGACGGGCGTCAGGATCGAACTGGTGGGCTTGAACGCCACGCGGCAGCGCACCGGCTGGCCGGTGGAAATGCCGCCCGCAATCCCGCCTGCATGGTTGGCCAGAAACTCTGGCTTCCCATCGGCGCCGGGGCGCATCGCATCGGCATTGGCCTCGCCGCTTAAGGTAGCGGCGGCAAAGCCATCGCCGATTTCCACGCCCTTGACCGCATTGATGCCCATCATCGCGGCGGCAAGGTCCGCGTCGAGCTTGGCATAGATCGGCGCGCCCCATCCGGCGGGAACGCCGGTTGCCTCGCAGGTGACGACCGCACCGATGGAGGAGCCGGCCAGCCGCGCCTCGTCCACGATCGGCGCCCATTCCTCTGCCGCGACGGGATCGGGGCAGAAGAAGGGATTCGTGCCAATCAGGCTTTCGTCAAAGCGGGCATAGTCGATGGCGTGGGTGCCGATCTGTTCGACCCAGGCGCGCACCCGCACATCGGGAATGGCGAGCCTTGCCACCGCGCCCGCCGCCACGCGCGCGGCGGTTTCGCGCGCCGATGATCGCCCGCCGCCGCGGTAATCGCGAATGCCGTATTTCGCGTCATAGGCGTAATCGGCATGGCCGGGGCGATAGCTTTGCGCGATTTCGCCGTAATCCTTGCTGCGCTGGTCGGTGTTCTCGATCATCAGGCTGATCGGCGTGCCCGTGGTCCTGCCTTCAAACACGCCCGACAGGATGCGCACCTGATCAGGTTCGTTGCGCTGCGTGGTGAATTTGCTGGTGCCGGGGCGGCGCGCATCGAGGAAGGGCTGGATGTCGCTTTCGCTCAGCGCAAGACCCGGCGGGCACCCGTCCACCACTGCGCCCAGCGCAGGCCCGTGGCTTTCCCCCCAGGTGGTGAAGCGGAATACGCGGCCGAAAGTGTTCATGCTCATGGGCATCCCCATTACCCAAACCGCGCGGCGTGTCGAGCAGGCGCTTTCCTACAACGCGCCAACGGATGCAGGGCGATGGCAACAAGCTGGCAAATGCGCGGCAAAACGATCCGCACAGGTGTCAACTTCGCAAAAATCAGGCAAGCCAAGGAAAAGCCGTGAAAAAATGGGGCAAAGCGCCACCGTCACGATGTCAACTTCGTCACCTTTGCGGCGCGGTGGTGAAAAGGGTGGCACAACGGCGCGGCACCTCTGGCAAATCGGCACGGATTCAGGCAGCACAGCGCGCATGATCGCACGACTGAAAGGCCTGCTGGACGAAACCGGCCCCGATTGGGCAGTGATCGATGTGGGCGGCGTGGGCTATCTGGTGCATTGTTCGGCCCGCACGCTCGACGCGCTGGGGCCGGTGGGCGGGCCGTGCCAGATCTTCACCGAATTGCAGGTGAGCGAGAACGATATGCGCCTGCTGGGATTTGCCAGCGCGGGAGAGCGCGACTGGTTCCGCCTGCTCACCACGGTGCAGGGGGTGGGCAGCAAGGTGGCGCTGGCGATCCTCTCGGCACTGTCGCCCGGTGAAATCCGCGATGCCTGCGCGGCAGGCGATGCCGCGATGGTGGCCCGCGCACAGGGCGTGGGGCCGAAACTGGCGGGGCGCATCGTCAACGAATTGAAGGACAAGGCGCTGGGCCTTCCCGGCGCGCTGCCCGGCGGGGGCGCTGTTGCCGGTGCCGCCGCCGCGCCGAGGGGATCGGCCAGCGCCGATGCCGTGTCCGCGCTGCAGAACCTCGGCTTCAAGCCCGCCGTGGCCGCGAGCGCGGTGGCCGCCGCAATTGCCGAACTGGGTGAGGATGCCGGCGAAAGCGACCTGATCCGCGTGGCGCTGCGCAAGGCGGCGGGGTGATAGCTGTAACACGGCTGCAGGCGGCCTAGGCCATTATTTCCCGAAAAATAAGCACAATTAGGTCTTTAGTTTGCTTGCCGAACAAGGTGGTAGCGCTATCATGGATGACCGAATCGGATCAACCGATCGCTTGGATCAGGAGCAGGATGATGACAGGTATGGATCGCCGCGGCGTGATGGCCATGGGGCTGGGGATGCTGGTTGCCGGATGCGGTGGCAGCTCCGGAACGCCGACCCCGTCGCCCGCACCCGCGCCTGCGCCGACCCCGGCACCCACGCCAACGCCCACCCCCACGCCAACCCCGGCGGTGTCGCTCGCCACGGCGGCGGTTGCGAAGGGCTTGCGGTTTGGCAGCACCTTTGCCTGGTCGAACCCCGGCGCGGATGCCGGATCGTTCGCCAACCCCAATTACGCCCGCCTGCTCGAAGCGGATTGCAACGTGCTGGTGCCCGAAAACGAGCTGAAATGGGAAGCCATCCGCCCCTCCTCCTCCACCTACAATTTCACCCGCGCGGACGAGATGCTGGCCTATGCCGAATCCAAGGGCATGGCGATGCGCGGGCATACGCTGTTGTGGTATGTGGCCGAACGTTTCCCCGTGTGGCTGCGCGATTACAATTACGGCGCCAATCCGCGGGCAGAGGCCGAGCGGCTGGTGCGCGAGCATATCGAGACTGTCTGCCGCCATTACGGCAACCGCATTACCAGCTGGGATGTGGTGAACGAGGCGATTGATCCGGCCACGGGGAATATCCGCACCAATCACGGCTTGTCGCAGGCGGTGGGCGGCGATGCCAGCCTGCTGGACCTCGCCTTCCGCACGGCGCGGGCCGAACTGCCCAATGCCGAACTGGTCTATAACGATTACATGGATTGGGGCACGCCCACGCACCGCAACGGCGTGCTGCAATTGCTGCGGGGCTTTCGCGACCGCAATGTGCCGGTCGATACGCTGGGCATCCAGTCGCATATCGGGTTCTATTCCAGCGGCACCGCGCAGAGCATTGTCGATTTCCAGCGGCCTGCGATGAAGTCCTGGCTCGATGACATTGTGGCGCTGGGCTACAAGATCAAGATCACCGAAATGGACATCAACGACCGCCGCCGCGACGGCACGATTGCCCAGCGCGATGCCGATGGCGCGGTGCTGGCCAAGGGCTGGCTCGACCTGCTGCTGTCCTATCCCGAATGCAATGAGATCCTGTTCTGGGGCATGTCGGATCGCTACAGCTGGCTTCAGACATTCGAGACGCCGCGCCCCGATGGCACGATCCTGCGCCCTTGCCCCTATGACAACAATTTTGCGGCCAAGCCCATGCGTCAGGCGGTTCTGGATGCGATCAACGCCGCGCCGGTGCGCCCGGCATCGGCGCGCATCTGACGCGGCGGGACCGGGGCTTAGCTGCGGAAGCTCTGCCTGCCGGGCTTGCTGGCTCGCGGCCCCTCGCATAGGTTGCGCGGCGTGGAACAGCCAGACAGCCTGATGAGCCCTGCGCGCCAGCCGGATGATCCGGATGCGGCCTTGCGCCCGAAATCGCTGGGCGAATTTGTGGGGCAGGCCGCCGCGCGCGACAATCTGCGCGTGTTCATCGATGCGGCGCGCGGCCGGGGCGAGGCGCTGGACCATGTGCTGTTCTTCGGCCCGCCGGGACTTGGCAAAACCACGCTGGCGCAGATTGTGGCGCGCGAACTGGGCGTGGGTTTTCGCGCCACCAGCGGGCCAGTGATTGCCAAGGCGGGCGATCTGGCCGCGCTGCTTACCAATCTCGAACCGCACGATGTGCTGTTCATCGACGAGATTCACCGCCTCAACCCGGTGGTGGAGGAGGTGCTCTATCCCGCGATGGAGGATCGCGCGCTCGACCTCATCATTGGCGAGGGGCCATCGGCGCGCAGCGTGCGGATCGATCTGCCGCCCTTCACTCTGGTGGGCGCGACAACGCGGCAAGGGCTGCTGACCACGCCGCTGCGCGACCGGTTCGGCATCCCCGTGCGGCTGCAATTCTATACCGAGGACGAACTTGTGCAGGTGGTGACACGCGGTGCGGGCTTGCTGGGCATGGCCATGCATCCCGCGGGCGCGCGCGAAGTTGCCCGCCGCAGCCGCGGCACGCCGCGTGTGGCGGGGCGCCTGCTGCGCCGGGTGCGCGATTTTGCCAATGTCGCCGGCGCTGCCGAAATCACTGCCGAACTGGCTGACGCGGCGCTGACCCGGCTGGAAATTGACCAGCTGGGCCTTGATGCCATGGATCGGCGCTATCTCACCATGATTGCCGACATCTATCGCGGGGGGCCGGTGGGGGTCGAAACGCTTGCCGCGGGCCTTTCCGAACCGCGCGACACGGTGGAGGAGGTGATCGAGCCTTACCTTATCCAGCTGGGCCTGATTGCCCGCACCGCGCGCGGCCGCTGCCTGAATGCACGCGGGTGGGAGCATCTGGGGCTGGCCCCGCCTGCCAGTCCGCCGCCCGATTCGCCGTTCCCCCAGCAGGGGCAGCTGTTTGATCCCGGCAAATAGGCTGGCCGGCGCGCGCAGGCGTTAACGCCTGTTGGCGAATGGGGCACTTTCGGTTCCATTGTGGGACAAAGCGTCGCGAAGCCCCCGATTAGCCTGCAAAAACCCGATCCTGCGCGTGGTTAACGGTCGCTTTGCCATTGCCGATAGCAGGCAGAAGGGTCTCTTTGGCAACCTTGGAAGACCTATCTGGCTGCATTGGCGGCAGACGGGGTTGCAGGGAAACGCAAAGAGAGACTGGCATGTCGGTAAGAATGGCCCTTGCGAAATTGTCGGCGGCAGCGGCAGGCACGGCGCTGGCGGCGGGTGGCGCGGTCCATGTGGCAGAGCCGCAGGCCGCAACCGTCAGCTACAAGTCGGATGCGCGCACCAGTTCGACCGGCCTCACCTATGTCAAGGATCGCCCGGCCGCGCGCACCGTGCCGCAGCGCGAGACGCGCCGCATCCGCCGCGTGGTGGAAGGCGAGCCGGAACCGGAACTGGCGCTGCTGCCCTTGCCACCCTTGCCGCTGCCGCAGGAAGGCGGACGGGTAAGCGGCGGTGGCGGCGGCCAGCCCATCATCATCGGCGGTTCGGGCGGCTGGGGCGGCGGCTTTGGCGGCGGGTTCTTCGGCGGTTTCTTCGGCGGCAGCGGCGGCGGGGGGAGCGTCAACCTTTCGACCACCACCTCGACCTCGACCAGCGGTTCGTCAGGCACCACCGGTTCGAGCGGCGACATCAACATCGACATCGATATCGACAATTCGAGCACCGGCTCCTCCACTTCCACCTCGTCGGGCGGCAGCGGCGGATCCTCGACCAGTACCACGACCGGCGGCGTATCGACCAGCACGGGCGGGGTTTCCACCTCAACCACCACGGGTGGCGTGTCGACCAGCACCGGCGGCGTATCCACGTCGACCGGGGCGATCAGCAGCACCACCTCGACCACGTCAGGAAATGTGACCAGTTCGACCGGCGCGGTGTCCTCGTCGAGCGGGAATGTCTCCAGTTCCAGCGGGAATGTGACAAGTTCCAGCGGCAACGTGACGTCCTCGTCCTCGTCCTCCAGCTCGTCGAGTTCATCGAGCTCCAGCTCGTCCTCGTCGTCCTCATCCTCGTCGGGTGGCGGCGATGGATCGAGCAGCGGCTCGTCGGGCAGCAGCGGATCTTCGGGTTCGAGCGGCTCCTCCTCCTCGTCGGGCGGATCGGGCAGCAGCGGGTCGTCCTCCAGCTCCAGTTCCTCCTCGTCGAGCAGCAGCTCCTCGTCCAGTTCGGGCAACATCACCAGCTCGACCGGGTCGTCGTCTACCGGCAGTTCGTCGTCGAGCAGCAGCAGCAGTTCGTCCTCGTCCTCGTCGAGCAGCAGCTCCTCGTCTTCGACCAGCAGCAGCACGAGCACGACATCGGGCACAACTTCGGGCACGCAGGTGCCGGAGCCGGGCATGATGCTGCTGTTCGGGGCCGGCGCGGCCGCCGTGTTCATGCGCCGCCGCCGCCGTGGCAAGTTTGGGGGCGAAACCGGCGAAGACGGCACGCGCGAAGCGGCCTGATCGCCACGACCCAGGTCCACGAAAAAGGGCGGCTCCTTCGCGGGAGCCGCCCTTTTTGGTTTGTGAAGCAGGGCAAGTGCGGACGACCCGGAAGGCCGCCCGTTCGCCCCAATTACGCCGCCAGCTTGCGCAGGACGTAATGCAGGATCCCGCCGTTGAGGTAATATTCCAGCTCGTTCGCGGTATCGATGCGGCACTTGGCGGTGAAGCTGAAAGTGGACCCATCGGCGCGGGTGACATCGACCACCACGTCCTGCTGCGGCTTGATGCCGGCAAGGCCGCGAATGGTGAAGGCATCGTCGCCATTGAGGCCCAGAGTCTCGCGGCTTTCGCCATCGCGGAACTGCAGCGGCAGCACGCCCATGCCAATCAGGTTGGAGCGGTGGATGCGCTCAAAGCTTTCCACGATCACCGCGCGCACGCCCAAGAGGGCCGTGCCCTTGGCCGCCCAGTCGCGGCTGGAACCGGTTCCATATTCCTTGCCGCCGATCACGACCAGCGGCGTGCCGTCTTCCTTGTGCTTCATGGCTGCATCGTAGATCGCCATGGTCTCGCCCTTGTACGAGGTTACGCCGCCTTCCACGCCGGGCACCATTTCGTTCCTGATGCGGATATTGGCGAAGGTGCCGCGCATCATCACCTCGTGATTGCCGCGCCGGCTGCCATAGGAATTGAAGTCCTCCTTCGCCACCTGATGGCCCAGCAGGTAACGGCCTGCGGGGCTGTCGGCCTTGATCGAACCTGCCGGGCTGATGTGGTCGGTGGTGACGCTGTCGCCCAGGATCGCCAGCGGCTTGGCCGCGACAATGTCGGTAACGGGCGCGGGCGTCATGCCCATGCCTTCGAAATAGGGCGGATTGGCGATATAGGTGCTGCCCGGCTTCCAGGCATAGGTGTCGCTCGCCTCCACCTTGATCGCCTGCCAGTGCGCATCGCCCTTGTAGACATCGGCATAGCGCGCCTCGAACATCGCGCGGTCGATGCTGCTGCTCCGCAGATCGGCGATTTCCTGCGTGGTGGGCCACAGATCGGCCAGCATCACGTCCTTGCCGTCCTTGTCCTGCCCGATCGGGGTGGTGGTGATGTCCTCGGTCACCGTGCCCTTCAGCGCATAGGCGACCACCAGCGGCGGGCTGGCCAAGAAGTTGGCCCGCACATCGGGGGACACGCGGCCTTCGAAATTGCGGTTCCCCGACAGCACGGAGGCGGCGACGATGTTGTTACCGTTGATCGCCTTGCTGATGGGCTCTGCCAGCGGGCCCGAATTGCCGATGCAGGTGGTGCAGCCATAGCCGACAAGGTCAAAGCCGATGGCGTCCAGATGCTGTTGCAAGCCTGCCTTCACGAGGTAATCGGTGACAACCTGCGATCCGGGGGCAAGGCTGGTCTTCACCCACGGCTTGGGCTTGAGGCCGCGTTCATTCGCCTTCTTGGCCACAAGGCCTGCGGCGATCAGCACATCGGGGTTGGAGGTGTTGGTGCAGCTGGTAATCGCCGCGATCACCACATCGCCATCGCCAATGTCGTGATCCTTGCCATCCACCGCGACGCGCGCCGGGGCGGCCTTGCCATAGGCGGTGGACAGGTCGGAATTGAACAGATCGTCCACCTCCGGCAGCGCCACCTTGTCCTGCGGGCGCTTGGGCCCGGCAAGGCTGGGCACCACGCTGCCCATGTCGAGATGCAGCATGGAGGAGAACACCGGCTCGTTTTCCGGCGTGAACCACATGCCCTGCGCCTTGGCATAGGCTTCGACCAGCGCAATCGTTTCTTCCGGGCGGCCCGTCAGGCGCAGGTAATCCAGCGTCTTGTCGTCAATGCCGAAGAATCCGCAGGTCGCGCCGTATTCGGGCGCCATGTTGGCGATGGTGGCGCGGTCGGCCAGCGAAAGCGCGGACACGCCGGGGCCGAAAAACTCGACGAACTTGCCCACCACCTTGTGTTCACGCAGCATCTGCACGCAGGTCAGCACCAGATCGGTGGCGGTGACGCCTTCGGACAGCGCGCCGGTCAGCTTGAATCCGACCACTTCGGGGATCAGCATCGACACCGGCTGGCCCAGCATCGCGGCCTCCGCCTCGATCCCGCCGACGCCCCAACCCAGCACGCCAAGGCCGTTGATCATGGTGGTGTGGCTGTCGGTGCCGACGCAGGTATCGGGATAGGCGACCAGCTCGCCGTTCTGGTCCGTGCTCGACCAGATGCCCTTGGCGATATGTTCCAGGTTCACCTGGTGGCAAATGCCGGTGCCCGGCGGCACCGCATAGAAGTTCTGCAGGCTTTTCGCGCCCCACTTCAGGAAGTCGTAACGCTCGGCATTGCGCTCATATTCCAGCGCCATGTTGTTTTCGAACGCCTTGGGATGGCCGAATTCGTCCACCATTACCGAGTGGTCGATAACAAGGTTCACCGGCACCAGCGGATTGATCTTGGCGGTATCGCCGCCCAGCCTGGCAATCGCATCGCGCATGGCGGCAAGATCCACCACGCACGGCACTCCGGTGAAATCCTGCAGCAACACGCGTGCGGGGCGGTACTGGATTTCCTCGCCCGTAACCGGGTTCTTCTGCCAGTCGGCAATGGCCTGAATGTGGTTGCGGCCCACGGTAAAGCCGCCATCCTCGAATCGGAGCAGATTTTCCAGCAGCACCTTCATGCTGAACGGCAGGCGGCTGACATCGCCGATCGTTTCCGCGGCCTTTGCCAGCGAGTAGTAGGCGTATGTTTTTCCGCCTACTTCCATCGTGCTGCGGGTGGAAAGCGTGTCCGATCCGACCTGGGTCATAGATTGCCGTGTCCTTTGCGTTACCGCCGATTGGCTGTTGCTGTTTTGGCCGCCTTGCTAGAGAGGCGGCACCCATGCCGCGCGACTGCGCTTTTGGCGGCTCAAGGTCAAGGGGTGGGGGTGGCCGCGCGCATCACAATGCGGATTTTTGCGAGGGGGCAAAGGCAGGATTGGCGACGTTGGGAAAGGGTTTGTTGGGGCAGCCATGATTATCGGTCGGTCAGAGGAAACGCGCCCCATATTCGGCGTGTGGCGCATGGCGCTGGCGCTGGTGCTGGCGGCGTTTCTGGGGGCCGCGCTGGGGCTCGCCTGGCAGAACTTCGGCATGGCAGACGAAGAGAATGCGCAGAGCGGCGATGCGGTCGAGGAACTGACAGCCGAGGAGGAGGCTGCCGAGGAACCCGCAGACGAAGGCTAGGACTTCGGTTCCCCATCCGCGCCCAAGGGCGAAGCATCCGCCGAAGCGCCCACCTGTCCGCTGTGGCGGCGCGGGGCCGCGATCCAGCACCCCGCCACGATCAGCGCCGCGCCGGCCAGCGTGGGCAGCCGCACGTCCTCGGCAAACAGCAACCAGCCGAACAGCGCCGCCCAGGCAAAGCCCGAATATTCCACCGGCACCAGCACCTGCGCTTCCGCGCGGGCATAGGCCCAGGCAAGCAACAGCAGACCAACGGTGCTGAGAAGCGCGGCGGCCGCGATCCAGCTCCAGGTCGCAGCGCTTTGCGGCCATGTCAGAAACATTGGCGCGGCGGGCAGCAGCACCAGCGTCAGCAGTGCACTTTGAAAGGTGGCGATTTCCAGCGGGGCGGCGACCTGCGCCTGCTGGCGTTGCAGGATCAGGTTCCAGGCGTAAAGCACCGCCGATACCAGCACCAGCGCAATACCGGTGGCGGCATCCTTGCTGAGATTGGCCGTAGTGATCCGCCCACCCACGATCACCACCACGCCCGCCATGCCCAGCACTGCCGCTGTGATCGCCTTGTTGCCCACCTTCTCCTTCAGCACCCACGCCGCCAGTGCCAGCGCGATCAACGGGCTGATGAAGGACAGCGCAATCGCCTCGGCCAGCGGCAGGTGCACCAGCGCAGAGAAAAAGGTGAGCGCGGTAAAGGCCCCCACCACGCCGCGCGTGACATGCAGCTTTAGCGTCAGGCCGGACGGCCAGCGCAAGGCGCGCTGCATGGTCCATAGGCTGCCCGCCAACGCAAAGCCCATGCCGCCGCGCACCAGCAGGGTGGAATAGGCGCCGATCGCGAGCGAGGCCGATTTCATGAAGCCGTCCATCAGCGTCAGCAGCGCAATCGCCAGCAGTGTGGAGAGGAATGGCAGCAGCAGGGCAGGGCGCGGCGCGGCGGGTGACATGGACGCGCCTGTAGAATGGCCGCGCGGCAAAGACCATGGCGATTGCGGCTGCGGCTGCGGCTGCGGCTGCGGTTGCGGGCAGGAACCTTGCCAAACGCAGGCGGTGCGGCCAGACTTGGGTGCATGATTAACCCTGTTCGATCCGCTGGCGCGCGCGTGACACTGTTGGGTGCCTGTGTGTCGCTTGTCGTATCGCTCGTCGGATCGCTACCCGCCCAGGCGCAGCGGCTGGCCTTCGAGCCGGTGCTGGAGCGGGACGGCGTGCAGGTCATGGCCGCGCAATGGGAGCCGGGGACGATCCGCCGCACCATCGCGCCGCGCCTGGCAGGCGATCTGTCGTGGCCGCTCGCCCGCGCCGAAGCGCTGCGCCGCGCCATTGATGACGCGGCGATGGAGGGGCTCGACCCGGCGGAATACCGACCCGATCTGCTCGAAGCCGCGATTGCTGCGGGCGAAGGCCCGGAACTTGACCGGGTGGCAGCCGCCATTTTTGGCTGGCTGGTGGCCGATTACCGCGACGGACGCACACCCATCTCGGCGCGCGCCAGCTATCTGATGGACGATACCGACGCCGATCTTCTGCCTACTGCTGCGCTGATGGAGCGGGCTCTGGTCTCCGGCGATATTCGCGGGACACTGGCATCGCTGCTGCCCAGCCATCCCGATTATGCGGCGCTGCGTGCGCATTTGTCGATCACTCCGGCGCAAGATACCGCACGGCTGAACCGCATCCGCGCCAATCTGGACCGCTGGCGCTGGCTGCCGCGCGATCTGGGCGGCATCCATTTGCTGGTCAATGTGCCCGAATTCATGCTGCGGCTGAATGTCAACGGCGAAGTGATGCGCAGCTACCGCACGATTGTGGGTCGGCCCGGTCGCAGTGCCACGCCGATGATGTCGGAAATCGTGGAAGGGGTGATCTTCAATCCCAACTGGACCGTGCCGCAATCGATCGTGGTGGGGGAAGGGTTGGGGCGGCGGGTGCTGAACAACCCCGCCTGGGCGCGCAGCATGGGTTATACCGCCACGCGTCTGCCCGGCGGCGCGATAAGCGTGGTGCAGGCGCCGGGGCCCCGCAATGCGCTGGGCCTGATGAAGCTGGATATGCCCAATCCGCACGCGATCTTCCTGCACGATACGCCGAACCGCAACCTGTTCGGGCAGGAAGTGCGCGCGCTGAGCCACGGCTGCGTGCGGGTGCAGGACGCGCTGGAACTGGCGGTAACGCTGACCTTGCTGGGCGAAGGCGCCACCGCGCACGAGGCGATGCGCATATCTGCCAGCGGGCAATTGACCCGCGTTGCGCTGGCAAAGCCGATTCCGGTTTATCTCGGCTATTTCACGCTGCGCGTGAGCGAAGACGGGCAATTGGCCGAATACCGCGATCTCTACAACCGCGATGGTGCCGTGCTTGCCGCGCTGGCGCAGCGGCGGGTGCGTTCCATCTAACCCGCTATCGGGGCATTTCGGCGTTCAGGCTGGATTCCGCTTCGCCGCCAAACTCTGCGTCTTCCTCCGCCAAGGCGGCGCGGCGCTGCGCAATCGCGGTTTCGAAATCCACCGCAGCTTGCGGCGGCATGGCCACATCCGCGCCATCAGGCCCGATCCCCAGCCTGTCGGCAAACAGCAGCCGCCCGCCTGAAAGTTGGTAGAGCGCACCCTGCAATTCCTCCGGTCCCACGGCAAAGCAGCCGTTCGACCGGCCGAGCCGCCCCCATCGCGCCACATGGGCAGGCGTGGCGTAGTCGGCTGCGTGCATCACGATAGCGCGGGCGTAGGCCTGATCATTGCTGGGCTCCAGACCCTCCAGCCGCATCGAGGTGCCAAAGCGGCCCTGATACCATTCCCACGATACATAGGCCCCGCGGCTGGTCGCCCAGCTGTCGTGCAGGTTGGAAAAAGCGTTGAGCCAGCCGTCATGTTCCGGGTCGGACCCGCTGCCATGCGCGACGAGCAGGCTGCGTACCGTGCCCGCTTCCAGATTGGCGATGTGAAAGCGGGGCGTGGCCGAATGCACGCCGAAATCGGCAATCGCGGCGACATCGCGCCGCCACAGCGCCGTGCCGGCCCGCTCTACCTGCTCGCGGGCAATGGCAAGGATGCGCCGGCTGCGCGCATCGGGGGCTGGCTGCGCGGCCGCGCGCAAGGGCGCAGCAAGCGCGGCGGTGCCGATGGCGAGCGAGCCGAGGAATGCGCGGCGGTTCATGCCGTTCATATAGGCCCGGCGCGCACGAATTGCAGCTACCGCTTCATTGCCTCGATCGCGGCAAGGCTGGCGGCCTTGTAGGCGCCGTTATCGTGCCGGTGCGTGCCGACGAAATGCACGAAGCCGGCATCCTGCGGCCACGCCTCGTTCCAGTAATTGAGGTAGCGCGCATAGGGCAGCGGCACCACGCCCGGTTCGTTCGCAAGATGGAAGTTGGAGGCAATCTGCTCCGTCCCCCAGATGAAGATATCGTCACGGCCCAGCATCCTTTCCATTTCCGCCAGGAAGGCGGCGGCCAGATCGCGGCCCGGCCCGCCTGCGGCAAAGCCGGTAAATCCCGAACAACCGCGTAAGTAGCGCCAGCCCTGCGCATTGGCGACAGTCGCCAGCCGCGATTCCACGCGCGTCTGCACATGGCCCTCCTGCGGGCCATCGGGATAGAGCGCGCGGGCAAAATCGCCCAGCGGCAGCGCGCCGATCTCCGCATCCCCCCCGCCCAGCAGGCAGAAACTGCGGTTGCGCGAAATCGCGTCCACGACTTCGGGCACTGGCCCCACCGTCACCGTGTCGCTGTCGAGCTGGATCCAGTATTCCGACAACCGCCGATCGAGGATCGTCAGCAGCCGTTCCCACGTGCCGCCGGTGGGGAAGGGATCCGTCTTCACATCGGCAATCGCGATGATTTCGGGATCGCCGCAATGCTGCGCCAGGATCGTGCGGTCTGCTGCGGTCAGCGTGCCATCATCCAGAATGACCACGCGCCCGCGCTGCAACTGGCTCCACAGGCTTTTCACCGCCACCAGATAGGGCAGCAGCACCGCGGTGCCGATCATCGAGAAAATCACCAGCCCGTCGCGCCGGGGCACGATAGGGGGCGTGTCGAGCACGCCGATCACCGCCTCGTTATGCCGGCCCGCCTGCTGCTTTACGCGCCAGCGATGCGGCAGCAGGTTGGGAGGGATGAGGCCAGAGATGATGGGGGCCATGTTCATTGTGGGAAATCCTTGGTCATTTCAACTGGCCAGGATCATCTGGCCATCGGCCATGCGCACTTCGCGAAACGTGCCGAGGAACGACTGGCCCAGCAGCGATATGTCCAGCCCGCGCGGAATGATGACGCCCGGCACATCTGCGGCCTCGTGATTGCCCAGCGCAATCTGTCCGATCACCACCGGCACGCCTGCCACCGGCCCGCTCGCCCCGCGCGCGACAATCCGGACATCGTCTTCGTTCCAGACAAAACCCATCGCTTCGGCATCCGCGCCGGTCAGCGCCACCACGCTGGCGCCGGTATCGACCAGCATCCGCACATCCTGCCCGTCCACGCGGACATCGGCGTAGAAATGCCCGTCCGCCGCGCGGGCGAGCACCGCGCCATCGGACGAAAGCGAGGTTGCCCCCCGCGATGCGGCGAGGGAAGGAAGGGGCTGCGGTGCGCTCGTGCCTATGTCTGTCGCCACATCGTCCGGTTGCGCCGGCAGCATGAGGCCCACGGCCGCGCCGACGAACATGATGGCAAGCAGGGACAGGCGCAGATCCATGCCCCGGCATAGGGCAAAGCGGGTTACCGGCGCGTAAAGCGGGGCCTTGTCTGGTCAGCCCTTGGCAAGCGCGGCCAGCGCAGGGCCATCCACCCGCATCACGGTCCACTCGTCCATCGGCCTGGCGCCCAGCGCCTTGTAGAAACCGATTGCGGGTGCGTTCCAGTCAAGCACCCACCATTCCAGCCGCGCGCAGTCGCGTTCGAAAGCCAAAGCGGCCAGATGGCGCAGCAGCGCCTTGCCCAGGCCCAATCCACGGGCGGCGGGCCGCACATACAGGTCTTCGAGATAGATGCCCGGCTTGCCCTCGAACGTGCTGAAATTGTGGAAGAACAGGGCGAAACCCTGCGCTTCGCCGGCCACTTCACCGATCAGCACCTCGGCATAGGGCCGGGGTCCGAAAAGCTTGGTCGCCAGCGTTGCCTCGTCGAAGCGCACTTCGTGCGCCAGCTTCTCGTAGGCCGCCAGTTCGCGGATCAGTGCGGCGATGAGCGGCACATCGACCGCCGTGGCGGGGCGGATCGTCAAGGTCATTCGAAAGCGCCTATTCCGCCGCTTCGGTTGCCTTGCCCGCGTCGGTCACATTCGCCTCGATCTCGGCCGCCTTGGCTTCGACCAGACGCACGATATGTTCCACCATATCGGCGTCCTGCACATGGTGATCGGTGACGCCCGACAGATAGACCATGTGCTTGCCCGCACCGCCGCCGGTAATGCCGATATCGGTTTCGCGCGCTTCACCGGGGCCGTTGACCACGCAACCCAGCACCGAGAGGCTGAGAGGGGTCTTGATATGTTGCAGGCGTTCTTCCAGCGTCTGCACCGTGCGGATCACGTCAAAGCCCTGCCGTGCGCAGGACGGGCACGAGACGACCCGCACGCCGCGAGTGCGCAGGCCCAGCGCCTTGAGTATCTCGAAGCCCACGCGCACTTCCTGTTCGGGTTCTGCCGAGAGGGAAACGCGGATCGTGTCGCCAATCCCTGCCCACAGCAAGCTGCCGATGCCGATCGAGCTTTTCACCGTCCCGCCGATCAGGCCGCCGGCTTCGGTAATTCCCAGATGCAGCGGGCAATCGACCGCCTCGGCAAGGCCCATATAGGCCGCGACCGCGAGGAACACATCGCTGGCCTTCACCGCCACCTTGAATTCGTGGAAATCGTGATCCTGCAACAGCTTGATATGGTCGAGCGCGCTTTCCACCAGCGCTTCGGGGCAGGGTTCGCCGTATTTTTCGAGCAGGTCCTTCTCAAGGCTGCCGGCATTCACCCCGATGCGGATCGCGCAGCCATTGGCCTTGGCCGCGCGGACTACTTCTGCCACGCGGTCGCTGCTGCCGATATTGCCGGGATTGATGCGCAGGCACGCTGCGCCCTTGTCGGCGGCTTCCAGCGCGCGCTTGTAGTGGAAATGGATGTCGGCCACGACCGGGATCTTCGCCGCGCGCGTGATCTGGTCGAAATGGCGGGTCGATTCCTCGGTCGGGCAGGATACGCGGATGATGTCCGCGCCCGCATCCTCGCACCGGCGGATCTGGTCGATGGTCGCCGCGATATCCTCTGTCGGCGTGTTCGTCATCGTCTGCACGGTGATCGGCGCGTCGCCGCCCACAGGGACATTGCCGACCATGATCTGGCGGGACTGGCGGCGCGCAATATCGCGCCAGGGTCTGATGGAGGATGACATGATCGGTGATATAGGCACAGGCGCGCGCCGGGGCAATCGGGCATGGGGCATGACATGGCACCTGCTTTCGGGCATGACGAGAGCGCATCACGCGCGGGGGGTAAATGGAACAGCACGCGGGCAATTTGTTGCATGACGGGGTGCTGATGCTGGGCTTTGCCTTGGCCTTTGTGCTGCTTTTCCGCCGCCTGGGGCTGGGCGCAACGCTTGGCTATCTGGTGGCGGGCGTGGTTATCGGGCCGCAGGTGCTGGGCCTGGTGGGCGGGGCGCAGGAAAAGGTTGCCTTTGCTGAACTTGGCATCGTGATGCTTCTGTTCATCGTGGGGCTGGAACTCAACCCCGCGCGGCTGTGGAAGATGCGCCACGAGATTTTCGTGCTGGGCGCCGCGCAGGTTGCCGCCTGCGGGCTGGCGGTGACGGCCACGGTGCTGGCCTTGACCGGCTTTACCGCAGAGGCCGCGCTGGCGATCGGTCTGCCGCTGGGGCTGTCCTCCACCGCGCAGGTGCTGCCTATGCTGCAATCGGCGGGCCGCCTCAAAACCCCCTTTGGTGAACGCGCCTTTGCCATTCTGCTGTTTCAGGATCTGTCGATCATTCCCCTCTTGACCATCGTGTCCGCGATGAGCCGCAACCCTGCCGATGCGGCGGGCCCGACCGGCTTGATGCTGGCGCTGCTGACCGTGGTGGCGATTGTCGGGCTCGTCGCCACCGGGCGTTTCCTGATCCGGCCGCTGTTCCGGCTGATCGGCGGTCTGGGCGAGCGCGAACTGTTTGTGATGGCGGCCCTGTTCACCGTGATCGCCAGCGCACTGGTGATGGAACTGCTGGGCCTGTCCTTGGCGCTGGGCGCCTTCATTGCCGGGGTGATGCTGGCCGATACGCCATACCGCCACGAACTGGAGGCGGATATGGAGCCGCTGCGCGGTCTGCTGCTGGGCCTGTTCTTCCTCGCGGTGGGGATGATGCTCGATCTTGGCGCGATTGCCGAGCGGCCCGGCACGGTGATCGGCTTTGCCGTCCTGCTGATCGTCATCAAGACTGCCATCATCACCGTGCTGGGCCTGTGGCTGAAAATGGCCTGGCGCAGTGCGCTGGCGCTGGGTCTGCTGCTGAGCCAGGGGGGCGAGTTCGCCTTCGTGCTTTATACCGCCGCGCAGAAAGCCTTGCTGATATCCGATACAGCGGTCAGCGTGTTTGGCGCGGTGGTCACGCTGTCGATGGCGAGCACGCCGTTCCTGATGATGTTTGCGCGCCGCTTCCGCGCTGCGCCCGTTACCGCCGCAGTGGCGGGCGGAGAAGCCGCACCGCAGCCCGCCTTGCCGCGCGACCTGTCGGCCCGCGCCTTGGTTGTGGGTTACGGCCGCTTCGGCCAGACCACCGCGCAAGTGCTGGAAGCGGCGGGCATTTCGGTCACCCTGATCGACCGCGATCAGGAGCGCATCGATATTGCGGCCGAGTTTGGCTTCACCGTCTATTACGGCGATGGCACCCGGCTTGATCTGCTGCGGCAGGCGGGCGGAGCGGATGCGCAGCTGATCCTGTTCTGCATCGACAAGGATCAGGTGGAGCCCGATTATATCGAGGCCGTGCAGAAGGCCTTTCCGCAGGCGGCGATCTATGTGCGCGGGTATGACCGGCGCAGCGTGATGAAGCTGGCCCATGCTCCGCAGCGCTATGTCCTGCGCGAAGTGCATGAATCGGCGATCCGGATGGCTCTGCTGGGCCTGGATGCGTTGGGCCTTTCGGAAAGCGATATCGACCGCGCCGAAGACCTCTACCGCCGGCAGGACCGCGAACGCCTGCGCGCGCAGATCAACACGGGCGATTTGCGCGCGGCGCGTTACCGCCTGCCCGATCCCGAAGGCGGTTAGGCGCTCATCCCCCGCAAGGGCGGCAATTCATCGGTATCGGCCGGCATGGGGCGAATTTCATGCGGGGCGATGTCGGGCTCGTCCTCCCCATCTGTGATGCCCAGCAGATGCTGCTGTGCAGCGACCACGGGCAGCGGGCGGGCGAAGAAATAGCCCTGCCCAAAATCCACCCCTAACGCCGCCATCGCCGCGCGCTCCTCGATCGTCTCGATGCCTTCGGCCACCACCTTGCAGCCGATATCGCGGGACAACTGCACCAGCGCGCCGGTCAATGCGCGGCGGGCGGGATCGCGGTGGATGTCGCGGGTCAGCGCCATATCCATTTTCAGGATATCGGGCTTCAGATCGACAATATGCCTGAGGCCCGAATAGCCGGTGCCCACATCGTCGATGGCGATGCGCACTTTCTCTTTCAATCGCACCAGATGCCGGCCAAGCACGGCGAAATCGGTGACTTGTTCCTGCTCGGTGACCTCGATCACCAGCTTGGCGGTATCCACGCCTTCCAGCGCCTTTTCGACCGCGCCCGAAAGGATGGTGGACGGCGAGACATTGACCGCGGCATATTTGCCCGGCGGCAGATGGCTGATTGTCTCCAGCGCAGCGCGCACGGCGGCCATTTCCAGTTCGACGCCCAGGCCCACGCGGTTCGCATCCTCGAACCAGGCGTCGGGGCCGCGCCGCGTGGTGTTGGGGAAACGGGCGAGGCATTCGACACCCACCGGCTCGCCCGTATCGAGGGCATGGATCGGCTGGTGAAAGATCGTGATGGCGTGCCCATCGAGCATTTCGGTGATGCGTGCGCGCGTCTCGTCGAGTTCGATATTGTCGCGGATGCTCGCCTCGATCCGTTCGGCGGCCAGGCTGGCAAAGGCGCGCAGCACATGCATGTCGCGCACGCCCAGCGATCGGTCGGGCTGGCGACCCACCGCACAGAAGCTGCCCCATACGCGCCCGTCCGACAGCCGCAGCGGCAAGTTCAGATGGCAGCCCACGGGCAGGAAATCGGTGATGGCCAGCGTCTTGGCAAAGGGATGGTCGGATGCGTCCTGGATCAATTCGGGCAGGCGGCCTTCCAGAATGTGCCAGCAATAGCTGTCCTCGATCGGCTCGCGGAAACCGGCCCCCATCGGCAATTGCAGGTCGGTGCTGACATGGGTGAGCTCGCGCTGACCGTTCTCGACATAGCGCGAGACGAAGGCGATCTCCACGCCCAGATGGCCGCGCACCGCCGCCAATACGCGTTCGAGCGATTCGTCATGCAGCAATTCGTCAGCCAGCGGGCCGGTGGGAATACCGGGCGCGGGCAACTGGATTTCGGCAACGGCCATGCAAGGTCCCCGGATGTGATGGGACAGGCGATGCCGCAAATTCGCTAAATCGTCGTTAACCCAGCGCTCCCGACCATGGCTCAGAGACGCAGTTCGAGGAGGAATTCCTCGTCCCGGTGATTGCCAACCCAGAAATCGATATCGGCAATCTTGGCAAAGCCATAGCGGGCGTAAAACCGCTGCGCGCCGAAGTTTTCCGCCCATACGGACAATTGCACCGCATCCGCACCGCTTGCCCGCGCATGGTCCAGCGCCCAGTCCATCAGGGCCGCGCCAATGCCCTGCCCGGTCGTATCGGGCGCGGTGTAAAGCTGGCACAAAGCCATCGGGCGCGCCGCATCGGAGTGGTGGGCGTAGTCGCTGGGCTGGCGCATCTTGCAAAAGCCCAGCAGGCGGCCGCTCGCCGCGTCTTCCGCCAGCTGGTGCGTGTAGGCCGGATCGGCAATCTCGCCCGCCACCTTCGCCGGATTGTAGGCGGTCGCGAGAAAGGCGTTGAGATCCTCTGCCCGGTAAAGATGGGCAAAGGCGGCGCAGAAACTGTGGCGGCCCAGATCGGCCAGCGGCCCAGTATCGGCAGGGGTGGCGGGGCGCAGGATCATGCGGAAAACTTGTCTGCCTTGCGTTTGCCGAACCGCATGCCGCGTTCCAGATGCGCGCGCAAGGCGGCGTAGAAGGCTTCTAGGAATTCGCGTTCGTGCCCGGCGCCGGCATCCCAGCCGATCTTGCGGCAGATCGCCTTCGCCACTTCGCGCATCGCATCGGGATTGTTCTGCCGCAGCACGCCTTCCAGCACCTGCAATTCATGCTCGCCATAGACCGACAGTTCCGCCTCGCCAAAGCGGTAATCGGGCGGCGCGCCTGCGCTGACGGAAAGGGCGGAGGCCAGCTTCACGCGCGGCGCTTGCACCACCCAGGTGCCCGCCACCAGATCGCCTGCGCGCAAGCGATCCTTGTTGAACAGCGGGAACAGCATGAAGACAAGGAACCAGACGGTCGCGGCCCAGCCCATCACCCCGTCATTCGGCCCGTCGCTGTCGATCAGGCTGAACAGGAAACCTATCGGCAGAAACAGTTCAATATCGCGCAGCAGATTGCGCGCAATCACCGCCTCTGCCGTCAACCGCCCGCCATCGCGTGCGGCCACGCGAATGCCGATCAGCCGTTTGCCCGGCGTGGCACCGCGTGGGCCGAGTTCGAAGTAGAGGAAATAGCCATAGCGCGCGAACCAGAAGGCGAGGATGATCAGCACCACCACCAGTTCCACTGCCGGGCTGGGCGTGCCCGACATCGCCGCTTCCAAAACGCCAAAGCCGATTCCGGCAAGCGCGAGGATGATCGCCAGCGCGCCCAGAAACAGGAAGATGAGGTCGAGCACCAATGCGCCCGCCCGCGAACCCCACCCGGCAATCGTCAGCGGCAGGTTCAAGCCTTCGGGCGTGACCAGGTCGCGCATCCGGCGCGCCTCGCGCAATTGGCGTTTGGCCTGCATGGAAGCGGCGCTGCTCATGCCGGATCGACCTTTGCGCCCATTGCGCGGCGCGGCATCAGCAGGAAGTAAGCCAGCCAGAACGCCAGCATCACCAGCCCGATGGTCAGCCGCGCTTCGGATGTCTGCACCAATTGCCGCGCATAGCCTTCCAGCAGCCCCGCAATCACCAGCATCAGCACACAGCCCACCATCACCACGGCCGCGCGCCGCCCGCTGGCCGCCGCCGCATCCATAATCGACAGCTCGCCCGGAAAAGCCATGGACCGCCCGATATGCAGGCCTGCTGCGCCTGCCAGCAATATGGCAAACAGCTCGGTCGTGCCGTGCACGCTCAGCCATGCGGCAAAATCGAAGCCAAGGCCGCCCTGATGGAACAGCCACAGCATCGCGCCCAGCATTGCCATATTGTGCACCAGCAGCAGCAGCGTGGGGATGCCAAAGGCAAAGCCCAGCGCAAAGGCAAGGATGCACACGCCCGAATTGTTGGAAAACAGGCTCGCGGCAAACACGGTCAGCCCCTCGGCCCCCTCGGTGCCTTCCAGCGATTGCGCCAGCATTTCGGGGCTGGCACCGGGATGGCGGCCGCCCGCCATGCTATCGGGCACCAGCCGGTAATACCATTCGTTATCGCCAGCCACCAGCAGCCAACCGACCAGCGTGCCCGCCACCATCACCGCCAGCGCAATGCAGATGTCGAGCCACAGATCGCGCACCGCCGCGCTCCACCCGCCGCCAAAGAAGCTGCGCAGCCAGCGCAGGAAGCCGGTGCGCGGGCCGTAGACCTGAAACCATGCGCGCCGCACCAGCGATTCCAGATAAGCCAGCGTTGCGGCATCGAGCGAGGTTTCGCGCGCCACGGCCAGGCTGGAGGCGGCCTTGCGATACAGCACCGGCAGTTCGAGCAGGTCATCATCGGCTATGCGGCCGGGGCGGTTCTTTTCCAGCGCGGTGACGATGGATTCCAGCCGCTGCCAATCGCTTTGCCGTTCCAGCCGGAACCGGTCGGAACGCAAGGTTGCCGCCTCGATCGCCGGTGGCGCTTCGGCCTGCTTGCGTGAGAAAAGGTTCAGCGCCATCAGCCCACCGCCTCCAGCCTTTTGGCTTCCAGATAGCGGTCGATCAGGCGGTAACCGACCTGCTGCCACGGTGCCTCGATCACATCCACGCCAAGACGGCGCAGGCGTTGCAACACGATGGCGCGTTGATGCGCGAGACCCGCCGCCGCAATTGCGGTGGCGACATCGGCCACGCTGGCGGGCGCGGCGGCGACAAGGTCGTCCAGTTCCGCATCGCGCAGCGTGACGAAGATCACGAGGTGGTGGCGCACCAGCCGCTCCACACTTTCCACCATCAGTTCGGCCGATGTGGGATCGGTGAAATCGGAAAACAGCACGATCAGCGACCGGCGTTTCAGCCGTGCGGTAAGCGTCGCCAGCGCCAGCGTGAAATTGGGCTCGCGCGGCACATAATCGAGTTCCGCCGCGGCCGTTTGCAAGCGGTAGAAGCTGCGCGTTTCGGTGACGAAGGGCGTCAGCACGCTTGGCTTGTCGGCAAAGCCGAACACGGCCACCCGATCGCCACCCCTCAGCGCGACATACGCGGCGCTGAGCGCGGCCGAAATCGCCCGGTCGATGCGTGGCAGGCCGTCCACCGGCTCCACCATCGCCTGCCCGCAATCAAAGGCAAAGACGATCTGGTTGTCGCGCTCCGCCTCGTTCTCGCGGGCATAGAGCGCGGTGTGGCGGGCGCTGGCTTTCCAGTCGATCCGACGGCGGTCCATTCCAGCTTCGTATTCCGAAAGCGCTTCAAACTGCGTGCCTTCGCCGCGAATTCGCCGCGCGATGAGGCCGAACTGGGCATCGCGCAGGAAGCTTTGCAGCGCAGGCGAGCGGGTGGGCGCAAGGTCCGGCCAGACGCGCACTGCCTGTTCCAGATCGCGGCGCATCTGCCGCGCGCCCAGCCCCAGCGGCCCAGGCCAGCGCAGCCACAGCGTATGCAATTGCCCCGGCCCCCGGCGCGTGGGGGTGATCGTGCCGGTGCCGGCAAAGCGGCCCGCTTCTTCCACTCGGTCCAGCGCGAAGCTGGCCGCGCCGCCATCGCCCAGCCGCGCATCGAAGCCGAGCGCGACGTGCGGCGTACGGGATGAGCGGTAGCCGGCAATTTGCGCCTTCACGCTCAGCGGCAGGGGCTGCCCCACCTCCCCATCGCGCGGCACATCGAGCGCCAGATCCACCAGTCGCCCTGCCAGCCATCCGTCGATCACCGCCAGCAGCAGCAGCGCCAGCCCGGCCGCAGGCGCGACGATCCACGCGCCTGGCGCGGTTGCCGCCACTACCAGCGCAACAGGGGCAAGCAGCACCAGCAGCGCGAGCAGCCGCGCCGATGGCACGATGGGAAGGGCAGAAAGGCGGAAAGGCAGCTTCACCTCAGCGCGGCGCCTCGGTCTCGTCCACCAGCGCGGCGACCAGATCCTCGATCTGCCGCCCCTCGATTTCGGCGGCGGGGGACAGCAACAGCCGGTGGCGCAAGGTTGCGGTGGCCAGCGCCTTCACATCGTCGGGGATCACGTAATCGCGCCCTTCCAGCGCGGCGCGGGCGCGGGCGGCATTGGCGAGCAGCACGGCCGCGCGCGGCGACGCGCCACTGGCGATATCGGCATGGTCGCGCGTCGCGCGCACCAGCCGCACGGTGTAATCGACGATCTCGCGCGCCAGCGTCACCTGCGCCAGCGAAGCCTGCGCGGCCGCGATGCGCGCGGCATCGGCCACCTGCTCCACGCCGAAATCCTCCAGCCGGGGCGGGCCGGACAGATTGCCGAACCGCTCCACGATCCGCGCCTCCTCTTCCATGCTGGGGTAGGGCACGATCAGCTTGAACGCGAAACGGTCCAGCTGCGCTTCGGGCAGGGGATAAACCCCCTGATTCTCGATCGGGTTCTGCGTTGCCACGACCATGAACTGATCGCCCAGTGCGTAAGTCTCGCCGTCCAGCGTGACGCGCCGTTCCTGCATCGCCTCCAGCAGCGCGGCTTGCGTCTTGGGCGGCGTGCGGTTGATCTCGTCTGCCAGCAGCAGGTCGCAAAAGATTGGCCCGCGCGTCAGGGTGAAGGTGCTGGTCTGGAAATTGAACAGGTTGGAGCCGAGAATATCGCCCGGCAGCAGATCGGGCGTGAACTGGATGCGCCCGAAATCGAGGCCGGTCGCGCGCGAAAAGCACTGCGCCAGAAACGTCTTGGCGGTGCCCGGTGGCCCTTCGAGCAGCACATGGCCCCGCGCCACCAGCGCGATCAGCAGATGCTCGACCGCAGCCTCCTGCCCCACGATGGCCTTGGCCACTTCCGCCCGGATCGCCGCTGCCAGCGCGCGGGTATCCTCCAGCGTCATGCTCATTTTTCCAGCATCCTTTCGATTGTCTTGAGTGTCTGCGCCCCGCGCAGAATTTCGGCCGGGCGGCGTGCGGTGCGCATGGCTTCGGCTGCGGCGGCAAAGCCCGTCCCTTCCAGTCCGCGCGCGTGCAAGGCCGCGTCAATGGCAGCTTCGCGCGCAAGGGGATCGTGTTCCCGGATATTGAGCGCGCGCGCCAGCCGCGCAGCCACCAGCGCGGCATACGGCGCACCCAGCAGGCGCCAGCGCCGCGCGCGTTCGATCAGCGCAGCCGAATTGCGTGCCAGTTGCGCCTTGCCCGCACGCATTGCCGGCGCCTGTGCCAGCGGCGGGCCAAAGCGGCGGAAGGCACGCCATCCCACCACCAGCATCGCCAGCAGCAGGCAGATCGTGGCGGCAAGGAATGGCGGGCGGAAGGCAAGTGTCAGCAGGTTCTCGCTCGCGCCAAGGCCGGGCATGGTGAGGTCGAAGACGATGCCCACATCTTCGCCTTCCATCGCCAGTTCCACCAGCGCCACGGCGGCACGGGCGCGCGCCTCATCGCTCATGCCGTAATTGTTGAACAGGTCAGGTTCGGCCACCACGATCAGCGGAAAAAGATCGCCATCCTGTTCGTCTTCCGCCTCCTGGCTGAAGGTAATCTCTGCCGCCTCGGCCAGAGCGGGGTGCCATCCGCCCCGGTTCCAGTATCCGGCGAGCAGATCGCCTTCGGTATCGGTGATAAGCGGGATCAGTTCGTCATTGGGCAATTCGGTTATTGCCTGCACCAGTGCGCTGGGGAACCGGCCCGAAAGGCCCAGCCCGCGCCAGCTCACGCTTTCTCCTGTGGCAAGCGTCAAGGGGGCAAGGCTGGGCACCTGGCTGAACCACAACCCCGTGTAACCGGGGGCAAGTTCCACCCAATCATCTTGCGTGCCTTCGGGCGCATTGTCGGGCAGGGGGCGGCTTTGCCATTTGGGCAGGATCACGATGGTCGGTCCGGTGGTGCTGCGCGCCCACAACACGTCTTCCAGACGCTGCGGATCGGTATTGGTGCCGGGCGTCAGGATCAGCAGATCCTCGACCCTATCGACATCCGATTGCGCGCGGGTCAGGCGCACATCATGTCCGCGCCGCTCCAGCAATTGAACAAGGCCCGAATAGCCATCGAGCGCATTGGATCGGCCATGCGCGGTCACGCCCATGCGTTCGCCTGTCCACCCGGCGCCGATGGCATACAGGAACAGCAGGAGAGCGCCGCCGCCCACCAGCAGCAGGCCCAGCACGGCCTTGGCGCTGAACGGGTTGGCGCGGCGGCTCATCCGCGCGTCCCGGCTGTGATCGCCGAATAGCCCAGCGCGAACTGGGCATAGGAGGCGCGCGCTTCGTGCCAATCGTCCGCCGAAAGCTGGCGCAGCGCAAACAGGCTGCGCTCCACGCGCGCGGCGATGGTGGCAAAGGCATTGCGCGCCTGATCGGGCAAGGCAGGCAGGCCCGCCAGTTCGCGCGCGGTGACAGAGGGCGGCACCAGATCGGGCCGCGCCTCGGCAATCTGCGCGACCGAGCGTTGCAGCAGCAGATGCGTCGCCTCGTCAAAGCGGCCTTCGCTGGCCAGCCGGTCCGCCTCTTCCAGCAGTTCCCGCGCGTGGGCGGCATCGGGGCGGACATCCGCCTCGCCATTGTCGCTTTCCCGGCGGGCGAACACCGCGCCGCGCGCCGCACGCCATACGGCCAGCAGCACGATGGCGGCAAGCAGCGTGATCAGCACCCACATCACCACATTCCAGTTTTCCGCCACGGTGCGGCCCACCGGGCCCAGTAACCAGGCAATCCATTCGAACAGGTCGGCCAGCCAGCTCGATCCGGCGTCAGGCACGTCGAGCGGCTCGATCTGCACGGGGGCAAACTGGATGTCGCCATCCGCCCGCATGGCAGCCCAATCGCGCGAAAAAGCGCTGTCTTCCGGAAGGTTGGTCGCCGCAGGTCTGCTCACGCCGCGTGTGGTGGCATGGCTGGCGGTGCAAAGCAATTGCCACGGCTGCGGGCATTGGCTCTCGGCCCGGATTGCGCACAGCCGCGTCTCGCCGCAATATGGCGCGCATGACACAGATCGCCCCTGCTGAACATTTACCCCGGATCCCCGCCGATGAGGCCGTGCGCCGCGTGCTGGTGGTGGGCGGGGGATCGTCCGGCTGGATGGCCGCCACCCTGCTTGCCACCGTCCTTTCGAAGAAGGTGCGGGTCGAACTGGTCGAAAGCGAGGCGATCGGGATTGTCGGCGTGGGCGAGGCGACCATTCCGCCGATGCAGCAATTCAACCGCGCGGCGCAGATTGACGAGCGCGGCTTCATGGCCGCCACGCAGGGCACCTTCAAACTGGGGATCGAGTTTCACAATTGGGGACAGGTGGGCGACCGCTATCTGCATCAGTTCGGAAGGCCTGCGCGCGAGCTGGACGCGGTGGTGCCGATGCATCACTGGTGGCTGCTGGGCAGGCTCGCCGCCGCGCAGGACGGTGCACCCTATCCCGAATTCGACGACATGTTCATGGCCCGCGCCGCCGCGCGGCTGGATCGCTTTGCGCTCGCCGGAGCGCGCAAGGATCTGCCTGCCAACCGCTATACCCATGCGTATCATTTCGATGCGCATCTTTATGCCGCCCATCTGCGCAAGATCGCGGAAGGGCGCGGTGCGGTGCGCACGGAAGGGCGAATCGTCGATGTGGAGAGGGACGGGGAAAGCGGTTTTGTCACCGCCGTCGTGCTGGACGATGGCCGCCGACTGGAGGCCGATCTGTTCATCGATTGCACCGGCTTTGCCAGCCTGTTGCTGGGCAAGGCGCTGGGCGAACCTTTCGACGACTGGAGCCGCTATATCCCCTCCGACCGCGCGCTGGCCGTGCCATCCGCGCGGCCCGCAGGCGGCATCCGCCCCTACACGCAAGGGATCGCCCACGCCGTGGGCTGGCAATGGCGCATCCCGCTGCAGCACCGCACCGGCAACGGCCATGTCTTTGCAAGCGCCTTTTGTTCGGAGGACGAGGCGGAAGCGCGTCTGCTCGCCAATCTGGAGGGCGAGGCACTTGCCGATCCGCGCCTTATCAAGTTCACCACCGGCAGGCGGCAGCGCGCCTGGGTGGGCAATGTGGTGGGGCTGGGTCTGTCATCGGGCTTTCTGGAACCGCTTGAATCGACCAGCATCCATTTCGTCCAGTCCTCGCTCGAACGGCTGGTCCAGTATTTCCCCACCCGCGCAATGGATGCCGCGCTGCGTGATGCCTTTAACCGCAAGACGGCCGAGGAATGGGCCGACGTGCGTGATTTCATCGTGGCGCATTACCATCTGAGCGAGCGGGACGATTCCGAGTTCTGGCGCTATGTCCGCCATATGGAGATCCCCGACAGCCTGAAGCATACGCTGGAGGTGTGGCGCGCGCGCGGGATCGTGGATGTGTCGGGCGGGCACCTGTTCCAGCTGGGCAGCTGGTCATCCGTGCTGATCGGGCAGCGGTGCCTGCCCGGCGGCGTGCACGCGCTCGCCGACCGGGCCAGCCCCGCATATGCCGCCGAACAGATGCGCCGCATCGCCAGCGAATGCCGCGCGGCCGCGCAAGGCCTGCCCGCCCATGCCGATTTCCTGCGCGATTACTGCGCAGCGGAAACGGTCTGACCCCTCAACCCCGCTTGCGGGCCGAGCGGTAGGTCCCCAGCATCCGCACTTCCTTCGCGTGGAAAGCGAGTTCCTCCAGCGCGCGGTCGACACCCGGCTCGCCCGGCGCGCCCACAATGTCGCAATAGAACATGGTCGCGGCAAAGCTGGCGCCTTTCTGGTAGCTTTCCAGCTTGGTCATGTTGACGCCGTTGGTGGCGAAACAGCCCAGCGCCTTGTACAGCGCGGCAGGCACATTGTTCACCTCGAAAATGAAGGTTGTGATCGCCTCCTCGCCTGCCAGCGTTGCGGGGTCGAGCGGCTGCTGCGCCAGCACCACGAAGCGCGTGGTGTTGTCGGCGGCGTCCTCCACCCGGTCGGCCACGATGGAAAGGCCATAGAGGTCTGCCGCAATTGCAGGTGCAATGGCAGCGATCGACGGATCGCCCGCCTCCTTCACAAAGGCCGCCGCGCCTGCGGTGTCGGCATAGGCCATCGGCACGATACCCCGCTCGCGCAGGAAATGGCGGCTTTGCCCCAGTGCCTGCGGGTGCGAATAGGCCGCCTGAAACGGCCCCAGGCCCAGACCCATCAGCGCGTGATGGATGGCAAGGAAATGCTCGCCCACAATCGACAGCCCGCTTTCGGGCAGCAGGAAATGGATATCGGCCACGCGCCCGTGCTGCGAGTTTTCGATCGGGATAATCGCCGCGCCGGCCGCGCCGTTTTTCACCGCGTCGAGCGCATCCTCGAAACTGAAGCAGGGCAGCGGCAGGCATTCGGGCGCATATTCCAGAGCCGCACGATGCGAATTGGCACCCGGCGCGCCCTGAAAGGCCACGGCGCGCGCCGGATCAGCCGCCGCGGCGGCGCGCATCTTTTCCACCAGGTCGAGCGCGGGAGCAGGGAAGCTTTGCATGGGGGCAAGCGCCTATCGCCCGCAAGGCAGGGCGACAAGTGCAAATGATCGGCAATTCCCGCTACCGCTTTATGGGCATAGGGCCATGATCGCACTTGCGCCTTGCCGCTTGCCTTACTAGAGCGCCCGGAAACGGGCTTTTTGCCTCTGGTTCACTCTGGCAGATGATTCACCCATGACTGACCGTCTCAATACCATTTTCGGCTGGCTGCTGTTTGCCGGTGTCGTCGCGCTGCTGCTGCGTTTCGTGGTGGGCCTGATCATTCCCGATCCCGAACGGCCGGAAAATCTGGGCTATGTGATCGAAGGCGTGGAAGCCGGCGGCGCAGCCGAAGGGCCATCGCTTGCAGCGCTGCTCAACACCGGTGATGCGGCTGCGGGCGCGGCCAGTTTTGCCAAGTGCGCGGCGTGCCACACGATCGAACAGGGCGGCGCAAATGGCATCGGGCCGAACTTGTGGGCGATCATGGGCCAGCCGGTGGGCCAGCACATGGCGGGCTTTGCCTACTCCAGCGCGCTGTCGGGCCATGGCGGCGTCTGGGATTTCGAAAATATGGATGCCTGGTTGAAGAGCCCGCGTGCCTTTGCCAATGGCACCAAGATGAGCTTTGCCGGCCTGTCCGATCCGCAGGAACGTGCCAATGTGATCCTCTATTTGCTCTCGATGGGCGGTGGTCCGGCGATCCCGCCGCCTCCCGCCGCGGAAGAAGAGGCAGTGGAAGGCGAGGCTGCGGAAGTCGAAGCCGGAACCGAGGGTGAAGCAGCACCGGCCGAAGAAGCCGCTGCCGCCTGAGCCGGTAGACCCTTCCAGTCACGCGAAAAGGCCGGGTGCAAACCCGGCCTTTTTCGTATCTTCTATCCGTGATTCTCCGGCTCGTCCGGTTCGGCAGTGGCACGTCCCTTGAACCCCTCTGCAATCACATACCATTCGCTGCTGCCCTTGCGGCTGGCAGGCGGCTTGGCATGTTTGACGCTCCGGAAATGCGATTTGAGCAGGGAGAGCAGTTCGGTATCGGTGCCGCCCGCCAGCACCTTGGCGACGAAGGCCCCGCCGGGCGCCAGATTCTCAATCGCGAACCACGCACCCGCTTCCACCAGCGCCATGGTGCGCAAGTGATCGGTCTGCTTGTGACCCACCGTGTTCGCCGCCATGTCCGACAGCACCAGATCGGGCGGACCGTCGAGCGCGGCGGTCAGCAGGCCCGGCGCCTTGTCGTCCATGAAATCCATTTGCAGGATGGTCACGCCATCCAGTGGCTCTGTTTCCAGCAAGTCGATGCCGACAATGACTGCCCGCGGGGCAAGCTTGCGCACGACCTGCGCCCAGCCGCCTGGCGCGATGCCCAGATCGACCACGCGGGTGGCGCGTTTCAGCAAGTCGAAGCGTTCGTCCAGCTCGATCAGCTTGTAGGCGGCGCGGCTGCGATAACCATCGGCCTTGGCGCGCTTGACATAGGGGTCGTTCAATTGGCGTTCGAGCCACTGGGTGGAGCTTTGCTTGCGCCTGCGGTTGCTTTTGAGCCGCCGCGTCGAATCCTGTCCTGCACGCGCCATTACGGAATCTTTCGGCCAAAGGCGGCGGCGTTGCGCGCGCCGGCCAGATCGGTTGACATCAGCGATCGCAATATGCCCTCGCGGATACCGCGATCGGCCACGCCCAGCCGGGGCGCGGGCCAGATGTCGAGTATTGTTTCCAGAATGGCGCAGCCCGCCACCACCAGATCGGCCCGTTCGTGGCCGATGCAGGACAATTGCCGGCGTTCCTCTGGCTCCATGGCCGAAAGGCGGGCGGAGATGCTGCGCATCGCCTCTGCCGGCACGATCAGCCCGTCCACCGCGCGTCGGTCATATTGCGGCAGATCGAGATGCAGGCTGGCGAGCGTCGTCACCGTCCCGCTGGTGCCCAGCAGCCTGAGATCGGGTGCGCGGTGCGGCGCCAGCCGCTCGGCAAACGCACGGAAGCTGTCATGCACCAGCGCCTTCATCCGGGCATAGCGGGCAATGCGGTCGCCGGGCGCGGTGCCTTCCTCTCCCACGGTTTCGGACAGCGAGACAACCCCCCAGGGCACGCTCTGCCAGTCGAGGATGCGCGGCGGGCCCGCCACTATTCCGCGGCGCGCGGTCTTGTCCGGCTCGATCAGCACCAATTCGGTGGAGCCGCCGCCGATATCGAATATGACCGCCGGGCCGGGGCCATCTTCCAGCAGAATATGGCAACCCAGCACGGCAAGGCGCGCCTCCTCCTCGGCGCTGATGATGTCGAGCGCTATGCCGGTCTCGGCGCGCACGCGGGCGATGAATTCAGGCCCGTTCTCCGCCTGCCGGCAGGCTTCGGTGGCGACCGAGCGGGCAAGATGCACATTGCGCTTGCGCAGCTTGTCGGCACAGATCCGCAGCGCGCCAACCGCGCGGTCCATTGCCGCGTCACTCAGCCGGCCCGATTGCGCCAGTCCTTCGCCAAGCCGCACCACGCGGCTGAACGCGTCGATCACCACGAAGCCGTCATCACACGGCCGCGCGATCAGCAAGCGGCAATTATTGGTGCCTAGGTCGATTGCGGCATAGGCCTGCCGCAAGCCGGGGGAGCTTTCCGGTGCGCCGGTAGGCCGGACAGCAATTTGCGGGGCGCGCGCAGCGGCAGGCGACAGCGCAAAGGGGCCTGGGGGCAGGGGGCGTCCGCCGGCGCTGTGGCTGGCCTTGCCGAACCTGCTTTTGCCGGTATGCGGGCGCTTCTTGCCGGGCTTGGCGGAAGGGCGCGCACCGCGCCTGCCCCTTGGTCCACCGGCCCTGTTGCTGCGGCCGTCCGGCGGAATCTGATCCGCCATGAAATACTCACTTGCTCTGCAAAACCCGCCACATCGGAGCGGAACCTGCCACGTGGTTACCCGATGTGAACCCCACGGGCAAGCAGGCTGAGGCACGGGGCCCTTGCGAACCCCTTGACGCGATGGGGCACGCATTATAGAGGCGCGCGCTCTGTTGCCCCGTCGTCTAATGGTAAGACTACGGATTCTGATTCCGTCTATCGAGGTTCGAATCCTCGCGGGGCATCCATTCTCTCCCTCTTTATCGGCCTGTGCTGCCTTGCCACGGCAAAGCGCTCTCCCTAGGTCAGCGGCGTGATGAGTGGAGAAGATGCCTTGGATATGCCTGCTGACCGCCCCGAAGATGGTGATAACGAGCTGGGCGAACGCAAGTTCTACCCCGCCAAGAAGGAAGCCGATTTTGCCGACAAGGCCCCGGCTTCCACTGCGCAGACGCGGCATCCTTCCTATCGCCTCGCCTTTCGGGACACCGATTTCCTGCTGCGTGAAGAGCTGCGGCCCGTTCGTTTCCAACTGGAATTGCTCAAGCCCGAAATGATCCTGGAAGAAGCGCGTGTCGGCTCCACGCTGGTGATGTACGGGTCGGCGCGCATTCCCTCGCCCGAACAGGCGGAGAAAATGCGCGAAGGGCTGGGCTACTTGTCCGACCGCGAGCGGACGGTTCAGGAAAACCTGATCGCCAAGGCGAAATATTACGACGAAGCCTACAAGCTGGCGCGAATGGTCAGCGAAAAGGGGCTGGTCGATCAGGGGCAGCGGCAATTCGTCGTCTGTTCAGGCGGCGGCCCGTCGATCATGGAGGCCGCCAACAAGGGCGCGAGCGATGCAGGGGCGGAAAGCATCGGACTCAATATCGTCTTGCCGCATGAACAGGCCCCCAATCCTTATGTGACGCCTTATCTCTCGCTCAATTTTCACTACTTCGCGCTCAGGAAAATGCATTTCCTCATCCGTGCGCGGGCGGTGGCGATCTTCCCCGGCGGCTTTGGTACCTGCGACGAATTGTTCGAGCTTCTGACGCTGGTGCAGACGGGCAAGATGAAGCCGGTGCCGATCATGTTGTTCGGCCGCCAGTTCTGGAACCGGATCGTGGATTTCGAGGGGTTGGTGGAGGAAGGGACGATCAGCCCGGCCGATCTCGACCTCATCCACTGGTGCGAAACGGCGGATGAAGCCTGGCAGTATATCTGCCAGTTCTACAAGCTGAGCGATCCGATCATGGGCTGCGATTGATCGTTCAGCGCACTGCCTGATGGCCCATGGGGCCGTGGCCGGACCCGTATCCCGGCGCGGCCTCCATCGCGCGGCGCACGAACTGGCGCGCCTTTTCAATCGCGCTCTCCAGCTCCTGCCCCTGCGCCAGCAGCGTGGCAATGGCACTGGCGAGCGTGCAGCCGCTGCCGTGGGTGTGGCGCGTCTGGATGCGCGGGCCTTCCCACATCACTGGCACGCGGCCGGGGCGGTGGAGCACGTCCTCTACCGTTGCCCCTTCGGCATCACCGCCCTTGGCAAGCCAGGCAATCTCCTTCGCATCCAGCGCCGCCGCGCCGCCCAGCGCGGCGAGTTCGGGCACATTAGGCGTGGTGAGTGTGGCAAGGTCCATCAGCCAGCCGAACACATCGCGCGTCGCCTCGTCCGCCAGCACGCTGCCGCTGGTGGCGACCATGACGGGATCGAACACGATGGGACAGGGCAGATCTTCCAGCCGGTCGGCCACCACCTCGGCAATGTCGGCGCTGCCCAGCATCCCGATCTTGACCGCGTCGACGCCGATATCGGTCATGCAGGCGTCCATTTGCGCTGCGACCATATCGGGGCTGAGCATTTCCACGCCGGTCACGCCGCGCGTATTCTGCGCGGTGACGGCGGTGATGGCCGTCATGGCATAGCCGCCCAGCATGGTGACGGTCTTGATGTCGGCCTGAATGCCTGCGCCGCCCGAACTGTCCGATCCGGCAATGATCAGGATGCGGGGCGGACGAGTGGTCATGCCTTGTGCCGCCGTACGGTGGAGGGGGGATAGGCGGCGTGATGCCGCCGCGCCCGCGTTGGCCGGTCGAGCAGTTCACCGCCGCAATTAGGACACAGCTCGTCCAGCGCATCGGCGCAGGGCGCGCAATAGGTGCATTCAATGCTGCAGATGAAGGCACCGGGCGCCTCGGCGGGCAGATCAGCGCCGCAACGCTCGCAATCGGGGCGCATTTCCAGCATCAGATGGCAGCTTCCACCGCGCGGCAGATATCGTCCACCACGCGTGTCACCAGCGCCTCGTCATCGCCTTCGGCCATCACGCGGATGAGCGGTTCGGTGCCCGATTTGCGGATGACCAGACGCCCGCCGCTGCCCAGATCCGCCGCGCCATCGGCGATCGCCTGGCGCACGCTGGCAATTTCAAGCGGATCGCCCGCCTCATAGCGCACATTCCTGAGCAATTGCGGCACACGGTCGAACAGATGCAGCACTTCGCTGGCAGGCTTGCCGGCACGCACCAGCGCGCACAGCACCTGCAGCGCGGCAATCGTGCCGTCGCCCGTGGTGGCGTGATCGGTCAGGATCATGTGGCCGGATTGCTCGCCGCCCACATTGTATCCGCCGCGCCGCATCTCCTCCAGCACATAGCGGTCGCCCACCTTGGTGCGCACCAGATCGAGGCCTTGCGCGGCCAGATGCCGTTCCAGCCCCAGATTGGACATGACGGTGGCCACCACGCCGCCGCCGCGCAACTGCCCGCTTTGCGCCATGGCCGTGCCGATCAGCGCCATGATCTGATCGCCGTCCACCTCGCGGCCCTTCTCGTCGATCACGATCAGCCGGTCGGCATCGCCATCCAGCGCGATGCCGATATGTGCGCCTTCGGCCACCACGCGCGCCTTGATCGCGGCGAGATCGGTGGAGCCGACGCCGTCATTGATATTGGTGCCGTTGGGCGACACGCCCATGGCGATCACTTCTGCGCCCAGTTCCCAGATCGCGGTGGGCGCCACGTTGTAGGCCGCACCATGCGCGCAATCGACCACGATTTTCAGGCCATCGAGCCGGATATCGTCGGGCACCGATTGCTTGACTGCGTGGATATAGCGGCCGCGCGCATCGTCGATACGCCGGGCGCGCCCGATATGGTCGCCCTGTGCCAGCTCCTGATCGCGCGCCATTTCGGCCTCGATCGCTTCCTCGTCCGCGTCCGACAGCTTGTAGCCATCCGGGCCGAACAGCTTGATGCCGTTATCGGCAAACTTGTTGTGGCTGGCCGATATCATCACGCCGATATCGGCGCGCATTTCGCGCGTCAGTAGCGCCACGGCAGGCGTGGGCAGCGGGCCGGTGAGGATCACGTCCATGCCCACGCTGGTAAAACCGGCGGTCAGCGCGTTTTCCATCATATAGCCCGACAGGCGGGTATCCTTGCCGATTACCACGCGGTGCTTGTGCGCCCCGCGCAGGAACAGCTTGCCGGCGGCCTGCCCCACCTTCATTGCGGTGGCGGCATCCAGCTTGCCGGCATTGGCGCGGCCCCTGATGCCATCGGTCCCGAAAAGCTTGCGCGCCATGGATATTGTATTCCTTTTTCCCCTGACAGGATTCCTGCGCTTGCAATGCCCAAGGTGAACACCAATGTCACGCCTGCAATCGGGTGGGCAACCAAAGCGCCATTGGCGCGTTAGAGGATGACCCCCGCATGGCGTCAACACTGGCAAGGATTTTCCCCCATGGCTTTCGATCTTCTCCCGCTTCCCTATGACAACGAGGCGCTGGCGCCGGCTATCAGCGCGGAAACGCTGGGCTTTCACCACGGCAAGCACCACAAGGCCTATATCGACAAGACCAATGCCGCGATCGAGGGCACGGACCTTGCGGACAAGAGTCTGGAAGACGTGATCGCAGCCGCCCGTGGCAGCAATCAGGGCCTGTTCAACAACGCGGCGCAAAGCTGGAACCACGGTTTTTACTGGCATTCGCTGGCGCCTTCCACCAACGGCCCCAGTGGCGATCTGGCGGACAAGATCGACGAAGCGTTCGGCTCGCTCGACGATCTCAAGAAGCAGCTCAAGGATCGCGGCGCGGGCCATTTCGCCAGCGGCTGGGTGTGGCTGGCGGAAAAGGGCGGCAAGCTGTCGATCGAGGAAACGCATGACGGCGACACGCTGGTCGATCAGGGCTTCAACCCGCTGCTCACCGTGGATGTGTGGGAACACGCCTATTACCTCGACCACCAGAATGCCCGTCCGAACTATCTGGCGGCGGTGATCGATAATCATCTGAACTGGGATTTCGCGGCCGATAATCTGGCGCGTGGCAGCGCCTGGACCTATCCGGCCTGATAGCGCGATTGCGCGACCGCCAGGGCCCGCCGCGCCGCATCCGGCGCGGCGGGCCTTTGTTCAATCCAGATCGCTCAGTTCGAGCACATTGGCGGCGAACAGCGGCTCGCCAAACAGGAAGCCGATCAGATTGGGCTTGCCCAGATGATCGACCAGCGCGGTCAAGGCCAGCAAGATGGGCACAGACAACAGCGCGCCGGTGACTCCCCAGATCCAGGTGAAATAGGACAGGGCCAGCAGGATCATCACCGGGTTCATGGTGAAACGCGCACCCAGCACTGCCGGGGTCAGCACATTCGATTCCACCGTATGCAGCGCCAGATAGGCCGCCGCCGGCAGCAGCCCGATCAGCGCCACTTCGGCAGAACCAAGACCAAACAGCGCCAACAGCGCCGTCATCACCAGCGGGCCGACATAGGGGATGAAGTTGAGCAATGCGGCAAGTCCGCCCCACATCACCGGCGCATCCAGCCCCATCGCCCACGCCCCCAGCGCCACGATCACGCCCACGCCGAGATTGATGACGCCCACCGTCAGGATATAGGCGGCCACCCTGTCCTGCACATCGCGCATCACCCGCGCGGCCTTGAGGCTGGCATCGACCGGGCTGCGCTGGCCGGAGAGGCGACGGCGCAGCCGCACCCGCGCCTCGATCATGAAGAAGGCGAGCAACAGAGTAAGCAGCACCTCCAGCAACACGGTGGGCGTGGCAAAGGCCAACTGCTCCAGGATACTCGGCCCGGCCAGCACGACTTCACGCCCCTTCTGTTCGCCCACGATCGCGGCAATCTGTTCGTTGAGCTGGGTCACCCAGGCCAGGCTGCTGCGCAACTGGCTGAAATGGTCGCCCACGCGTGCGATCATGGCGGGCACCTGATCATAGAGCGAGACCGCCGGGCGCAGCACCGCAGTCAGCGCAAGCGCCAGAATGCCGATAAACACCAGCATTGCGCACAGCGAGGCGAGGAAATTGGGCAGGCCCAGGCTTGCCAGCTTGTCCGCCAGAGGAGACAGGAGGACGGTAAGAATAAGCGCGGCAACCAGCGGCAGGAACACGACTGCGCCGATGGACAGCACGAAGGGCAGAGCGAGGAACAGGCCCACCGCGATCAGCAAGACAAGCGCGGAAATCAGCCGCAATTCCTGTTCGGCCAGCGCGGTTGCGCGGCGGCGAGGTGCTGGTCCGGTAGCTGGCCCCGTAATTGGCCCTGCCGGCTTCGCGCTCTTGCTGTCACCCCCGGAACTCATCACCGCGCTGCCCCATTCCGGATCAGGCCGTTATCCGACCTTCCCGCACCTGTTTCCGCAACCTTGATGGCGCGGCGCCAGATTACATTCAAGGGAGGCGTCAGCGAAGATGTGCGGACAAACCGTTTCCTGCTGCGACCATTTCCAGTTCGTCCATGATGGCGCGATGTGCGGCAGGATCGCTGCTGGCGCGGTCGGGAACGGTGCCGTCCTCGATCATGCTGGCAAGCGCGGCGCGCGCGCGGCCCACCCGGCTCTTGATCGTGCCCACGGCACAGCCGCAGATTTCCGCCGCTTCCTCGTAGGAAAAGCCGCCTGCGCCCACCAGCAGCAGGGCTTCGCGGCGCTCAGGAGGCAAGGTCAGCAGCGCGCGGTGCAGGTCGGAAAGGTGGATCGGCCCTTCCTGCCCGGCAGGTGCAATCATGATGCGTTCGGCCACCGTCTCGTCATACTCGCCGCGAAAGCGGTTGCGGCGCATATCGGTCAGAAAGACATTGCGCAGGATTACGAAGGTCCAGGCGCGGATCGATGTGCCCGGTTCGAACCGGTCCTGCGCGGCCCAGGCCTTGAGCAGCGTTTCCTGCACCAGATCATCCGCCATGTCCGGACGGCCGCACAGGCCGCGGGCAAAGGCGCGCAGATGCGGCACAACATCGGTGAGCTGTTGTTTGAAGGCGCGCTTTTCCTGAGCCGTGCGGACCGGCGAAGCGCCGACGCCTTCCTGCGCGGCCGGAAGGGGCGCGCTCATTTCTCACCGTCGGCGTCAAGACTGGCGAGCAGTGCCAGCATATCATCGGGCAGCGGTTCGTTCACCACCGAATCGTAGATGTTGCGCAGGCCATCCGCCCATTGGGGCGAGGGTTGGTCGCCCGCACCATTGCCACGGCCACGCCGCCCCTGATTGCGCTTCTCACTCATGTGCTGTTGCATCAAATACCTGGTTTGCCCTCGGCAAAGCTTGCCTCCAACCCTGCCCTGCTGCAAGTGCGCAAGGACAGGGCTGGGGGCCATGTGATCATTTTGCTCGAAAGTTGGAACGAAATCGCCGCAATCCGGTTCCCGCACATGAATTGCTTTTTCTCGCGCGCGAATGATCGTGCAACGGGCAGGCCATGGCGTAAGTGATCTCAGTGTGCGTCGATACGGCGCGCAAGGCGGAGTTTTCTAGGTGGACGGGCGGATTGTGAGGCGCAGGAAAGCCAACAAGTGGCTTATCGCTTATCCGCGCGCCCTGCCTGTGGGGATCTTCATCCTTGTGGCCGCAATCACGATCCTGTCCATCTTCGCCATCGAGAAGAGCGAGGCCGACCGGCTCAACGCGCAATTGAACAGCCGCACCGTTGCCATCGCTTCCGCGCTGGAGCGGCGGGCCAATGCCAGCAGCGCCTATCTGCGCGCAGGTGCCGCCTTGCTCGCCTCGCTCGACGCGGTGGAGCGGGACGGGTTTCGTCGCTTCGTCTCCGAACTGCGGCTCGATTCCGATTACCGCGGCGCGGACGGCCTGGGATGGGCGATGGTGGTGCGTCCGGGCGAGGAGGAACGGTTCGAGGCGATCCTTAACGAAGGATCGCCCGTTCCGCTCCGCATGTTTCCCCGGCCAACGGGCGATCTGCCCTATGCGGTCCCGGTAACCTTCCTGCAGCCCGATACTGAGCGCAACCGCCGGGCGCTGGGTTTCGATATGTATTCCGAGCCTGTGCGCCGCCGCGCCATGCTGGAGGCGGAACGCAGCGCAAGCCCGGTGGCGAGCGGGAAGGTCGTGCTGGCGCAGGAGGTGGACCAGGACAGGCCCGGCTTCCTGATATATATGCCGGTGTTCGAGGCGGCGCCTGGCGGGCGGCGCCTGAAGGGATTCATCTACAGCCCCTTCAATGCCGAGGATTTCCTCGCCAGCGCGCTGGCGCTGGAGGAAAGCGGTGATTTCGGCGTCAGCTATTACGATGGCAGGGTGAGCGAGGAAAACCTGATGGCAAGCACTCTGTCCGATGCGCAGGACAGGATCACCATGCCAGGGGTAACTGTGCCTATCGCCAATTCGCCTTTCATTCTACAGGTCACGCGGCGGCCTGCCGGGGTGTTGACCGGCCTGTCGATGGCCACGCTGATCTTCGGTCTGCTGGTGGCAAGCCTTCTCATGCTGTTGGTTCGTATGCTCACGCGTCAGGCAATCGAGGACGAGCGCTCGCTGGTATGGTTCGAGGAGCAGGCATCGATCCGCAACTCGCTCACCCGCGAACTCAATCACCGGGTGAAGAACACGCTGGCGAATGTGCTTTCGATCATTGCGCTGACCCGCCGCCGGGCCGACAATGTGGATGATTTTGCCAACTCGCTCGACGGGCGCATCCGTGCACTTTCCGCCACGCACGATCTGCTGACACGTTCGGACTGGGGGACGACACCGGTAGCTGAAGTGGTGCGCGCGGAACTGCGCCCCTATGCGCATGAGGCCGACCGTGTGGTCGACATGGGCGGGCCGCCAGTGGAACTGGCCCCGAACGATGCGCTGTCGCTGGGGCTGGCGATCCATGAACTGGCGACGAATGCCGCCAAATACGGCGCTTTGAGCCAGCCGGGCGGACGGGTCAGCGTGATGTGGGAACTGGCCGCGCCCGACCTGGTGCGGGTGGACTGGCGGGAAAGCGGCGGCCCGCCCGTGCCCAAGCAGCGCGGGCGCGGTTTCGGCACCGATCTGATCGAACGGATTGTCGCGCATGAATTACGCAATCCGGTGAAGCTGGATTTTGATCCTGAGGGCGTACGCTGCCGCCTGTTGATCCCCGTGCGCCAGCGCAGCGAATTCGCCATCCGCGCGCAAGCGGCAAGCCTGTCCTAGACAGCAAAACGCCCCCTTCCGGGTGCCGGAAGGGGGCGGGCCTGTTTCGCTGCCTGTATACCTCAGGCGAACAGCGAGGTATCGATCGGCAGGCTGCGCACGCGCTTGCCGGTGAGCGCAAACAGCGCATTGGTCAGCGCCGGGATCACCGGGGGCAGGGCAGGTTCGCCAAGGCCTGTGGGCGGGTTGTCGCTCAGCACGAATTCGGCATGAATCGTGGGCGTCATCGGCATACGCGGCAGTTGGTAATTGTGGAAATTGGACTGCTTGACCGCGCCGCCCTCGATCTCCACCGCCAGTTGCAGCGCCTGACCGATCCCGTCGATGATCGATCCCTCGACCTGGTTCATCGCGCCGTGCGGGTTGATGATATGCGCGCCCACATCGCCGGCGCACCATACATTGTGCACCACCACCTGGCGGCGGGCATCAAGGCTGGCTTCGACCACTTCGGCGAAATAGCCCTGGTGGCTGTAGTAATAGCCAAAGCCCAGCGCATGACCTTCCGCCACCGGCTGGCCCCACTTCGCCATTTCCATGACCTTGCGCGTCACCGCGCGCACGCGGCGCGGGTCGAACCCGGCCTGCGGGCCGGTAAAGCCCATCACGGTGCCTTCCGGCTCTGCCCCTTCGAGAATATCGAGCAGGAGCGTGGGCAGATCGCGGCCGCTTGCGTGCGCCACTTCGTCAAGGAAGCTCTGGAACACAAATGCGACCGCGTTGGAGGTAGGCGCACGCAGCGCACCCATCGGCACCGCGGTGCGCATCTTGGTCTGTCCATAGCGGACATTGGGCACGAACTTGGCCGGAAACTCGTCCGCCGGCATGGCCGCGGGGTTGAACGCGCCGCCGTTGATGTCGAAGGTGACGAAGTGATCCTCCAGCCCCACGATCTTGCCGCTGGCATCCAGCCCCGCGCGCAATTTGTGCCATCCGGCCGGGCGGTAGAAGTCCGACCGGACATCGTCCTCGCGGCTCCAGATCAATTGCACCGGCGTGCCGGGCATCCGGCGGGCAATCGCGGCCACCTGCACCATGTAATCGTTATTCAGGCGCCGGCCAAACCCGCCACCCATGCGAGTGATGTTTACCTTCACCTTGTCCGGCGTGGTCCCCAGATATTGCGCCACGGCCATCTGTCCCGCTTGCGGCAGCTGGCTGGGGGCCCACATTTCCATCACGCCGTTTTCATGCAGCAAGGCGGTGCAGTTCATCGGCTCCATCGCCACATGCGCAAGGAAGGGATAGGAATATTCCGCCTCGATCACCTGCGCGGCAGAAGCAAGTGCCGCATCGACATCGCCGGTATTGGTGAACACTTCCTGCGGGTGGCCTGCCGCCATCGCGGCGCGGGCATCGGCATCGTATTTGGCGGTGGAATGGGTGGCCCATTCGCCGTTGTCCCACTGCACGTTCAGCCGTTCGCGCGCCTTGTTGGCGAGCCACCAGTTGCGGGCAATCACGGCAACGCCATCCACCAGCTCGTCTGCCTTGCCATTGCCCTCCACCACGAAGGCGTCGATCACGCCGGGTGCGGCCTTGGCGGCCTCGATGTCGGCCGACACAAGCTTCGCACCGAATACAGGCGAGCGTTCATAGGCGGCATAGACCATGCCGGGCAGCTGCGTATCGACACCGAAAATGCCTTCGCCGCGCACGATCCTGGGGCTGTCGATCCCGCCAATAGCGCGACCGATGATGCGGAAATCGGAGGCGTTCTTGAGCCGCACGCTGTCCGCCGCCGGAACCGGCAGCAGCGCTGCATCGCTCGCCAGTTCGCCGTAAGTGGCGCGGCGGCCTGATGCGCGGTGCACCACCACGGAAGGTTCGGTGGTCAGTTCTGCCATCGGCACGCCCCACCGGGCGGAGGCCGCGCCCAGCAGCATGGCGCGTGCGGCAGCGCCGGTCTGGCGCATGGGGATCCAGTTCATCGGCGTGGCAAAGCTGCCCCCCGCAATCTGCGGGCCGTATTTGGCCGCATCGGTATGGCCCTGCACGATTTGCACCTGATCCCAATCGGCGTCCAGCTCCTCGGCAATCAGCATGGGCAGCATCGTCTTGATACCCTGGCCGATTTCGGGGTTCTTGCCGACAATGGTTATGACATTGTCCGGGCTGATCGTGACAAAGGCGTTGAGTTCGGCAGACGCGGCCCCGCCCGCCGCTGCATGGGCGGCAACCGGGAAGCTGGCTGACATTGCCAGCCCGCCGCCCGCCAGCGCGGACACTTTCAGGAAAGCGCGGCGGCCCAGCTGCGGCCCGCGCTCTTGGGGCAGGTCCTTAAGCATTGGCCACGCCCTCCTTTGCGACTTCCGCAATCGCGCGGTGGATGCGGGTATAGCAGGCGCAGCGGCAGATATTGCCCTGCATTGCGCCTTCGATCTGCCGGTCGGTGGGATTGGGGTTGTTGGTGAGCAGTGCGGTGGCGGTCATCAACTGGCCCGCCTGGCAATAGCCGCACTGCATTACATCCTCGTCCAGCCAGGCCTGTTGCAGCGCCTGGCCCACGGGGGTCTTTTCCAGATGTTCGATCGTGGTCACCTGCCGGTCGCCGATCGAACCGATGGGAAGCGAGCAGGAACGCGCGGCCTGCCCGTCCACATGCACGGTGCACGCGCCGCACATGCCGATGCCGCACCCGAACTTGGTGCCGACCATGCCCAGTTCCTGGCGCAAGACCCACAACAGGGGCATTTCGGCGGGCGCGTCAATCTCGCGCGTTTCGCCGTTGATAGTGACCGAAAAGGCCATGCAGCGTCTCCCGATAAAACCAGCGCGCGGATGGTAGGACGGCGCGCGAAATTGATCCTGTCCGGAATGCAGGATACCCCGTGGCGCCTCTTGTGCCAAGTGGGCCAAGGGCCATGCGCCTGCATCAATGTGTCGCAGGAATATCCGCGACCCGGTCATGCCGCCTGCCGATGGCATATCCCAGCAACGCCCAGATGCCTGCCGCTGCCATCCCGGCAAATCCGACCATGCTGAGCGAGGCGACCGCGACAATGCCCGTATAGGCCCAGCCCGAAATCAGATCGCCCCCACGGTAAACCAGCGTGTCGATGGCGTTTTTCGCCTTGTACTTCGTTTCGGCATCGAGCGGCGCGAACAGCATTTCGCGGCCCGGCCGCACCAGCGCATATTCCCCCACACGCCGCACGATCATCACGAAAGCGAGCACCGGGAATGTTGCCGCCATGGCGAGCAGGCCAAAGCCGAACATCATCATGGCCGGAACCGCCACCAGCAGCACCGTCACACCCAGCCGCCGCGCCAGCCGTCCAGTGAAGAACAGCTGGATGCCGATGGTAAGTGCCTGCACCGTCACATCGAGTGCGGCAAATACCTGCGTCTGCTGCGCCCGGTCCGGGAAAGTCGCCTCCACGATGCGGGCCTGTTCAAAATAGAGGAAGGTGGTGGCAGTCGTCAGCAGCAGAACGAAAGCGGAAATCGAGAGAAGATAGGGCGAACGCGCAATCAGCGTCAGCCCTGCCCAGACAGACCCGGCAATGCGCGGCGGCGGCGGGCCGTCGGCACGCGGGCCCATCCTCTCGCGCCAGGCCAGAAGGCGGCGCACGAACACCAGCGTCACGAGCAACAGCGCGGTGGAAATCAGCAGCAGCCCCGGTTCGCCCACATGGCCCACCAGCAGTCCGGAGATCAGCGGCCCCGCCAGCCCGCCCAAACTCGCCCCGGCGGCGATCTGCCCGAACAGCCGGTGGCCGCGGTCGCGCTCGAACATGTCGGCCATCAGGCTCCACGCGATGGAGATGACGAACAGGTTCATCACCGACAGCCAGATGTAGAAGGCGCGCGCGATCCACACATTGTCCGGGTCCAGCGCCAGGCTGGCGGCAAAGCCTGCCATCACGACGGCAGATACGGAATAGAGGATCGGCAACAGCCGTCGCCGCTCCATGCGCGAGGCGACCCAGCCATAAAGCGGCACCACTACCAGCGTGGCGACGAAAGTGCCCGTCCACAGCCATTGGATATTGTCGACGCCGCCCGCGATCGCGAAAGTCTCACGCACCGGGCGCAGCATGAAATAGCTGGCGAACAGGAAGAAGAACAGCGCGAAGCCATCGGCCACTGCGGGCACTTCATCCCGTTCGGCCACGATCAGGCGGGCAAGGCCCCTTATCGGAGCCGCCCCGTCAGAGCGCGTCAATGAACGCTTCCATTCGCGCACGCAGCGCGGCATCTGGCAACACGCCCGCGGCCGCGCCCAGATTGTCCTCGGCATAGGCGACCCGGTCGGTGCCCGGAATGGCGATGGGCCGGCAGGGGTGTGAGATGATATATTTCAGGAACACCTGCGCCCAGCTCGTCGCGCCGATGTCCGCCGCCCAGCCGGGCAATTCCAGCCCGCGCGTGACCGAAAACAGGCGTTCGCGGCCAAAGGGGAGATTGATCATCACCGGCAGGTTCAAGTCCTGCGCCAGTGGCAGGATGCGTTCGGCGGCGCTGCGGTTGTCGAGCGCGTAATCGATCTGGATGCAATCAAGCGGCTCGCGCCGCATCACCGCTTCGAATTCCTCGTATTGCGGCTTGAACGAGGTGGTGATGCCCACCGCCCCTACGCGGCCGGCATCCTTGGCCCGGCGGATCAGCGCCAGCTGGTTATCCAGATCGCGCAGATTGTGCACCGCCACCAGATCGAGGAAATCGGTCTGCAGATGCGCAAAGGACTGCTCTAGCTGCGCCGCGCCTTCCTCTGCGCTGCTCGCGCCGATCTTGGTGGCGATGTAAAGCTGGCTGCGCGTCCCGGTTTCGGCGATCAGGCGGCCCAGCACTTCCTCTGCCCGGCCATAGGACGGTGCAGTGTCGATTACTCTGCCGCCCAGCTCGGCGAAGCGGGCGATTGTGGCGCGTAAGGGGGCGTGATCCTCTTCGGTCTGCGGATCCTGGTAATTGCGCGCGGTGCCCATGCCCACCAGCGGCACATCGCCCGCGGGGGGCAAGGGGCGCATATTGTATCCGGCCTGCGCCAGCGCGGCGTTGCCAAGCAGCGTGCCCGACGCAGCAGTGACCAAGGGGGCGGCGGCAAGACCAGCCAGGAATTCGCGACGATCAAGAGCCCGCATCAGCCTGTCCTCGTGATGAACCCGTCCGGGCGGAAGTCTAGCATTGCGACCCTTTCGCAAACCAGTCGCATTTTGTCGCAACGCAAAAGGGCCGCCTCCCCATCCCGGAAAGCGGCCCTTTCATGCAGCGGTTTGCACCGCCTGATTTTTACTTGAACGGGTTGATCGTCTGGATCGTGCCGTCTTCGTTGAAAGTCAGCGGGGTCATCTTCACATTGCGCAGGTGGGTTTTGCCCGACAGCTGCGTGTCGTGATAGGACAGATACCACTGGCCGTTGATTTCGGTGATCGAATGGTGCGAGGTCCAGCCCTGCACCGGCTCCAGCACGCGGCCGCGATAGGTGAAGGGGCCATAGGGCGACGTGCCGGTGGCATACACGATGTAGTGCGTGTCACCGGTCGAATAAGTGAAGTAATAGGTGTCGCCGCGCTTGAACACCCACGCGCCTTCGAAGAAGCGGCGCGCATTGTCTCCGCCCAGAAGCGGGTTGCCCTCTTCGTCAAGCAGCATCACCTCGCGCGGAGTTTCCGCAAATTCCAGCATGTTGTCGGCCATGCGCGCAATGCGTGGCATGATCGCGGGCTGATCGGGCTGGCGCAGATCGTCCACCGTGCCGTTGGGGTCGTAAACGCCGTTCTGCCAGCGCTGCAGCTGGCCGCCCCAGATGCCGCCGAAATACATGTAATGCGTGCCATCGCTGTCGCGGAACACGTTCGGGTCCATCGAATAGCTGCCCTGAATGGGCTGCGGCTGCGCGGTGAAGGGGCCAACCGGGCTGGTGCTGGTGGCAACACCGATGCGGAAGATGTCTTCCTTGTCCTTGGCCGGGAAATACAAATAGTATGTGCCATCCTTGTAGGCGGCATCAGGCGCCCACATCTGGCGGCCGGCCCAGGGCACATTGGCAATATCCAGCGCCACCGGATGCACCGTTACCGGCCCGCCCACGCGATCCATCGACAACACCTGATAATCGCGCATGGCGAAGTGGCTGCCCAGATCATCTTCGGGAATGCCCGATTCGATGTCGTGCGAGGCGTAGATGTAGATCCGCCCGTCTTCCCACACATGGGTGGAAGGGTCGGCGGTGTAGATTTCGCTTACCAGCGGCTCGTCCCGGAACTGCGGGCCAGCCTCGGTCTCGATCGTGGATGCTTGCGAGCAGGCGACTGCTCCGAAAGCGATGATAGCGCTACCAATTGCAAGAAAACTCTTTCGCACCAGTCTCTCCGTTCGCTTCTTTTGGGGATGAGTGGGTTATGCGGGATTGAATCGGCGCTGTCAAAGGGATGCGGCTGCAACCCGGCCAGATGGCCTATTCCGGGCGCAATTCTGCCCCCTTTTCATGGATTTCCCACGGCAACAGCCACGCCTCGCCGTCATGCACGCCAGCCAGTGGCTGCACCCCAAAGACCGCTGCGATCCTGTCTGGCACGAGCACTTCGAGCGGTGGGCCGTCGGCGACGATCTGCCCCCGGTGCATCAGGATCACCCGGTCGAGAAAGCGTGCAGCCAGCGGCAATTCCTGCAATACTGCCAACACACCCGTCCCGGCCCGCGCACGGGCGCGCAGCAATTCCATCACCGCCAGCTGGTGCCGGGGATCGAGGCCGGCGACCGGCTCGTCCGCCAGCAGCAGCGGTGCTTCCACCGCCAGTGCACGGGCGAGCAGGACGCGCGCCTTCTCCCCGCCGGACAGGACATGGGCCGGGCGCGTGGCAATCGCGGCGATACCGGTTTGCGCCATGGCGGTTTCCACCGCCGCAGCATCGGCCATCGAAGGCGGCGCCAGCGCCCGGCGATGGGGGAAGCGCCCCAGCGCCACCACTTCGCGCACCGGCACGGCCCAGGCGATGGTCCGATCCTGCGGCAGATAGGCGAGCAGGCGCGCCCTTTCACCGGGATCAAGCCGGTCGAGGCGGTGCGCGCCAAGCAGCACCTCGCCTTCCGCCCTGGCGGTGCCGACACCGGCCAATGCGCGCAGCAGGGTGGATTTGCCCGCACCGTTCGGCCCCAGCAGGCCCACCAGTTCCCCTCGGCCGAGGCGCAGGGAAATCCGGTCGATGATCGGACAGGTGCCCGCGCGAACGGTTACTCCGCGTGCCTCCAGCATCAGCCCGCTCCCCCGCGCGACCGCAGCACCAGCCACAGAAAGAACGGCGCGCCAACAAGCGCGGTCACCACACCCAGCTTCAGCTCGGCACCCGGCGTCACCAGACGCACCGCGATGTCGGCAAGCAGCAGCAGAAGGCCGCCGCCCAGCGCGCTCATCGGCACCAGCAAACGAGGGCGATGGCCCAGCACGGGGCGCAGCAGGTGCGGCACGACGAGGCCGACAAAGCCGATCACGCCCGCCACAGCGGTTGCCGCCCCCACGCCGAGCGCGGTGCCCAGCACCACTTGCCAGCGCAGGCGTGCGAGATCGACGCCCAGACTTGCCGCCGCTTCTTCGCCCAAGGTCAGCACGTCCAGCGCGCGGGCGGCGAACAGCAGAAGCATAAGGCCAGCAAGGATGAAGGGTGCGGCAAGGGCGACATGCAGCAGCGAGCGATCGGTCAGCGATCCCATCAGCCAGAACACGATTTCCTGCGCGGCAAAGGGGTTGGGCGACAGGTTCAGGACAAGCGCGGTGAGCGCTCCTGCCAGGCTCGACAAGGCAACGCCTGCAAGGATCAGCGTCAGGATCGAGGCCCGGCCGGCCAGCGCATACAGCAACCCCGCCGCCAGCAGGGCCGCACCGATGGCCAGCAGCGGCAAGGCCAGCGGCATGGCGGCGGACAGTCCAGTATAGAGTGCAATCACCGCCCCCAGCGCTGCCCAGGCCGAGACGCCGATCACGCCCGGTTCGGCCAGCGGATTGCGCAGGAAGCCCTGCAAGGCCGCGCCCGATGCGCCCAGCGCCGCGCCGATCAGCAGGGCCAGCAAGGCGCGCGGCAGACGGATTTCGCGCATGATCAGCGTGGCGGCATCGCCGTGCAATTCGGGCCCCGGCACGAACAGCGCCGCAGGATGGATAGCCACCGGCCCCAGCATCAGCGAGGCGGCAAAGGCCAGCGCGGCCGATGCGGCAAGCGTGGCGCCGATCAGGGGTGGGATGCGGTTCATGCGTCAAGCCCCCGCCGCGCCGCCACCAGCGCCTCCAGCGCCCGCAAAGTGCGCAGATTGCCGCAGGCGGTGTAGCGCGACGGAATCGCCAGCACTTTGGCATCGTGCAGCACATGGCGCATGGCCGGGTGGCGCGTGTTTTCCTGCGCCAGCGCGGGTGCGGAGCCGGGATCGCCCAGGTCAATTACCGTGGGAGGGGTGTGCAGCATTTGTTCAAGCGAAACCTGCCGCACGCCGTTCCATCCCAGATGCTGCCCCAATGTGCGAAACCCCGCGCGATTGGCGACCTCTGCCAGCAGCGTGCCGTTCCCCGACGAAAAGCCGTTGGCGGCATAATCTGCGTAAAGCGGTGCATCTTGCGGCGCGGGCGGCACGGCGGCGAGGGCGGTTTCCAGCTCGCGCACCAGCGCTTCGCCGCGTTCCCGCTCCCCCACGGCGGCGGCGAGGAGCCGTATATTGGTGGTAATTGCGGCGAAATCGCTTTCGGGCGCAAGCTCGACCACCGGATAGCCCAGTCGCCTCAGCATCGCGACCGCCTGTCTTGCGCTGAATGTGCCTGCCAGCACGAGATCGGGCCGAAGCGCGATGACCTCCTCTGCCGTGCCGCGGGTGACGGGCAGTCGCCGCGCTTCGGCGGCCATGGCGGAGAAATGCGGATCGGCGGCAAGTTGCGTGACGGCCGCAATGCGGCGAGGTTCCACCAGTTGCATCAGCAGTTGATCGGTGCACAGGTTGAGCGAAACGATACGCATCGGGCGCGGGTCTGTGGCCGATGGCGGTGAAACCATACTCGCACGATCGGGCGCAAGGCCAACCCCGGCCATTAACAGCAGGCTTGCCGTTGCGACGGCTGCCCCCGCTACTGCCGTCAAGCCCGCCATCCGCCGCACATCAACCCTCGCTAAACCTGTCAGGGAATTACAACCCTCAGTCCAGCATAAGCGGCGCGGCCCGGCGCGCCATAGCTGATCGCCTGTTGATAGGTTTCATCGAGCAGATTTTCGACGCGCGCGGTCACTTCCAGCCTGTCCGATACCCGCAGCGAACCCGCCAGTCGCAGCAACACAAGGCGGTCGAGCGGGGTCTTGGTGGCCGCGAAATCCACGAAGAAGTCGCGGAAATCGGTGTCGAGCATCCGCCCGTTATACACCGCACCCACCGCGATGCGGCCTGCGCCAATCTGCGCATGGGCATCAAGGCTGGCCTGGTGGCGCGGTCGGCGCACTTCACGTGTGCCATCCGGATCGCGCGCAGAAAGGCGGGTGAAACTGCCTGCAAGGCCAAACCAGCCCAGATCCATCCGCCCGCTCACCTCGACGCCGTGGCGGCGGCTGCGGCCGGCATCGTTCACCACGGTGGGAAACAGGCTGACAATCTCGTCGCGCAAGGTGGCCGTGAACCAGGTCGCATCCACCAGCAACCAGTCGGCCACGCGCTGTTCTACCCCGAAGTCGAAACCGCGCGCCTTTTCGGGGCGCAGATCGGGATTGCCTACGAAGGTGCCGGGGTTGAAGCCGAATTGTTCGGTGAAGGTCGGGTTGGTCACGCCGGTGCCAAAACTGCTGTGCAGCCGTGTCCCGGTGCCGGGAAGCTGCCACGCGGCGGTGAGTGCCACGGTGGTCGCATCGGCAAAATCCTCGTTATCGTCATGCCGTGCCGATGCACGCAGAAACACCTGGTCGAACAAGTCCACCCGGTATTCAGCGCCCAACCCGGCCATGCTGCGGCGCTGCACGGGAATCTGTTCGGGCGCGAAAGGGAATGTGTTGCGGTAGCGTTCGGTTTCGTAATCTGCGAAAACGGTGATGCGGTGCACCGCATCGCCGCCACTGCTGGCAAAAGCATATCCGCTGCGCGCGGAAATCCGAAGCCGCGCGCCCCGATCACCGAAGAAATCGGCACCATCCGCCCCGCCGGTCAGCCGGCCGAAGGAGTAGCTGGCTGAAAGGGCTGCGTCCCACCCCTCCATCGGAGCAAGGGCGAGGGTGGCGCCAGCCGCGATGTCGCGCGTGTCGGAATAGCTTTCATCATCCACCGCCAGCCCTTGCAGCGGGCCACCCGAAAAATCGAACCCGTCGGTCTGCGTGCGCTTGTCGACAGCGCGCAGCATCGCGTCCAGCCTCACGCCCGTTGCCAGTGCCGCCCCGCCGCGCAGATTCAGGCTGGCATTGCGATCGCCATCGCGCTCGGTGCCGATGGCTGCTGCGCTGATGCCGTCGGTGCGGCGGTATTGCGCCGTCGCGGCAAGGAAGGTCTCGCGGTTGCCGATCGCCGTTGCGGCATGGCCCATCACAGTGCCGAAGCTTCCCGCTTCCATCGCCGCTGCAAAGGCCGGGCCATCGCCCCCACGCGTGACAATATTGATGACACCGCCCAGCGCATTGGAGCCGTAAAGGCCCCCCTGCGGGCCGCGCAATACCTCGATCCGGTCAATCGCGCCGGTGAGCAGGGTGGAGAAATCGAATTCCCCGTTGCCGACAGGGGCCACTTCGATCCCGTCGATCAGCACCAGCGTGTGGTTGCCCTCTGCCCCGCGGATACGCACTTGCGCCAATTGCCCGACGCCACCCGGCTGGCTTACGGCAAGACCCGGCACGGCGCGCAGAAGATCGATGACATCGGTATCGCCGCGCCGCGTGATGTCCGCGTTCCCGATCACCGTCAGCGAACTGCCGATGCGCGGGGCGGGCACGGGCAGGGCGCTGCCGGTCACGACAATCGGCTCCTGCTCCGGCGGGGCATTCTGCGCGGCGGCCGGAATCGCCGCCATGCTCAGGGCCAGCAGGGTTGGAACAAGGGCGGCATAACGTGGGTAACGTCGCATATGCTTAGGGGATGCTCCTCGCGGTAGTCGCGGCGCCCTAGACAGGATATTCGGTTGCAAATCAAGGGGATCGGCGGCGATCAGCTGCCTGGGCCAGTGTCGTGCACCCTTTATCGCACGATCCGCGCAAAGCCCGCCACGCCGCCGGGCGTCATCTCTGCCACGGCGGCGCGGGTCGATGCGGCCGGCGCGGCAATCTGATCCTGGCCGCAGAACACCGCTTCCATCGTCTGAACACATGATATCACCCGGTCATCCGCCAGCGCATACCACACTTGCTTGGCTTCCTTGCGCGTATTGACCAATTCGGCACGGCGCAGTTCCGCCAGTTGCTGGCTGAGAGCGGGCTGGGTGATGCCCGTAATTTCGCCAATTTCGGCGACAGTGCGTTCGCCGCGCAGCAGGCAGCTCAGGATCATCAGGCGCAGCGGCTGGGCGTAGACGCGCAGGCGTTCCGCCACATCAGCGGCAATGTCGCGGTTTTCGAAAAGCGCGGTCATGCCAATGTGCGGCAGAACCAGTCCGCCTCCTTGTTGGTGGCTACTGCACCGTCAGGTGGCGGCGCAAGCAGCGGATCGCCCGGCTGCCAGCCGGCGGGGGCAAAACCCTTGCCATCCTCCGCCGCTTTCAGTGCGGCGACGAGGCGCAGCATTTCCTCGGCGCTGCGGCCAACATTGTGCGGGTAGGTGGTAATGGCACACAAAACGCCCGCAGGATCGATGAAATAGGCTGATCGCATCGCCATGGCATCGGGGCTGGAATGGTCGATCATGCCATAGGCCTGCCCGATCACCATGCTGGGATCTTCGATAATGGGAAAGCTGATGGGGACGCCAAAGAGTTCCTCGATCGCCTTGACCCATGCAAGATGTGCGTAGAGGCTGTCCACCGACAGACCGACCAGCGCACAATCGAGTGCATCGAATTGCGGTTGAAGCCGCGCCAGCGCCACAAACTCGGTTGTGCAGACCGGCGTGAAGTCCGCCGGGTGCGAGAAAAAGACCACCCAGCGCCCGCGCTGTGAAGACAGCCGAAACGGCCCCTTGGTGGAGCGGGCGATGAAATCCGGCGCGGTGTCACCAATGCGCAGCGGGCGGGCATGGGAAAGGGTGGGCGTATCGGTCATTTCGTCGGGTTTCTCATCCGGTCTCTCTGCCAAGCATAGGGACTTGACGCAATGGCCCTACAAGATTACATAGTTTATGTAAATACGATTTCAAAAGGAGAGTGTTATGGCCGATTCTGCCGTTGCCAAGGCTTCCGCCCAGATTGCCGCTGCGCAGGCTGGCGTGCCGCAGATCAAATCGTTCTTCGATCCGGCGACCTTTACGGTCACCTATGTGGTGCACGATCCTGAAACGAAAATCGCGGCCATCATTGACAGCGTGCTCGACTTCGATCCGGCCTCAGGTCGCACATCCCACGCCTCGGCCGATCAGGTAATTGCCTATGTCGCGGACAAGGGGCTGACGGTCGAATGGCTGCTGGAAACGCACGCGCATGCCGATCATCTGACCGCCGCGCCTTATCTTCAGCGCAAGCTGGGCGGGAAGATCGCCATTGGTGAACATATCACCACGGTGCAGGATGTGTTCGGCAAGCTGTTCAATGCGGGCGAGGATTTCCGCCATGACGGCTCGGATTTCGACCAGCTGTGGAAGGATGGCGACCAGTTCAAGATCGGCAATCTGAATGTCACCGTGCTGCATGTGCCGGGCCATACGCCGGCCTGTGTCGCCTATGTCATCGGTGATGCGGTGTTCGTGGGTGATACGATGTTCATGCCCGATTACGGCACGGCGCGTGCGGATTTTCCTGGTGGCGATGCGCGCACGCTCTACCGTTCGGCGCGCCGCATTCTGAGCCTGCCGCCCGAAACCCGGCTGTTCATGTGCCACGATTACCTGCCTGCCGGACGCACCGAATATGTCTGGGAAACCACGGTGGAGGCGGAACGCGCCGCCAATATCCACATCCATGATGGCATTACCGAGGACGAGTTCGTCGCCATGCGTGAAGCGCGTGACGCAACGCTCGACATGCCGCGCCTGATATTGCCGTCCGTGCAGGTGAATATGCGTGCCGGCCATTTGCCGCCGGCAGAGGAGAACGGCGTGACTTACCTCAAAATCCCGGTGAACGCGGTATGATCCCCGGCTTTCCCCATGCCATGCCGGTCGAAGGCTTTGCCGGCGGCTTGCTGATCGGCCTTTCCGCAGCGGTGATGCTGCTGGGGCTGGGCCGTATCGCGGGCGTCAGCGGGATGGCGGCACGCGCCACCGGCATCGCCGATACAGGCGCGCCGCGCGGACTTGCCATTGCCTTTGTCGTTGGCCTGCCGCTGGGCGCGCTGGTTGTCTCGCTGCTGGCGGGCGGGGTGGAAGTGCGCTTCCCCTCTTCCGTGTGGCCGTTGGTGATCGGCGGCCTGCTGGTGGGCTTTGGCACGCGGCTGGGTTCGGGTTGCACGAGCGGCCACGGCGTGTGCGGCCTGTCGCGCCTGTCGCGCCGGTCGATGGTGGCAACGGGCCTGTTCATGGCGAGCGGATTTGCGACCGTCGCCGTGCTGCGCATGGGAGGCTTGCTGTGAAACAGAACCTTATCGCTCTGGCGGCAGGTGTGCTGTTCGGCGCAGGGCTTGCCTTTTCGGGCATGGCGGATCCTGCGCGCGTGCAGGGATTTCTTGATCTGTTCGGGCAGTGGGACCCCACGCTCGCCTTCGTGATGGGCGGGGCGATAATCCCGATGGCGCTCGCCTGGATGCTGCAGCGCCGGATGCAAAGCCCGCTGGCCGTGTCGAAGTTCAGCCTGCCGGGCACCACGCAACTCGACCGCCCGCTGGCAGTGGGCGCGGTGCTGTTCGGCATGGGCTGGGGCATTGCCGGCCTTTGCCCCGGCCCGGCGCTTGCGGATCTGGCGATCGCGCCAACGGCTGTGCTGCCTTTCGTGGTGGCAATGGTGGCAGGCATGGCGTTGCACCGGATGCTGCCTTCGCAACATTAGGGAAAAGGCGCCGCTTCCGGTGCCGGATTGGAAAAGAATATGTCCATCACACCGATTACGCCTGCCTTTTCCGTGACTGGCCAGCTTCGCGCTGCCAATCTGAAGGCTGCGGCAGAGCAAGGCTTCAAATCTGTCATCTGCAACCGCCCCGATGGGGAGGAGCCCGATCAACCCACCGCCGCGGACTTGCAGCGTGGGGCGGAAGGTCTTGGCCTGCAGTTCCGCCATATTCCCGTGGTGCCCGGCATGTTCACCGATGCCGGTGCGGCGCAGATGGCGCAGGCTTTGGCTGAAATGCCCGCGCCCGTACTGGCCTTCTGTCGCACCGGCGCGCGTTCGACCAAGCTTTTCGAAATGGCGCAATCGGCGCAGCAACTGCCCGCCTCCGCGCCCAAAACCTACGACATCGTCATCGTGGGCGGCGGCAGCGCGGGGATCGCCACTGCATCCAGCATCCTGCGCCGCCGCAAGGGTCTTGCCATCGCCGTGATCGAGCCGAGCGAGGTGCATTATTACCAGCCCGGCTGGACGATGGTGGGCGCAGGGGTGTTTTCCGCCGAATTCACCCGCCGCACCGAAAAATCGGTGATGCCACGCGGGGTGGATTGGATCAAACAGGCGGCAGCGGGCTTTGCGCCCGAAAGCAACCGGGTGCTCCTCGCCGATGGCAGCGCGGTTGAATATCGCGTGCTGATTGCCTGTCCCGGCATCAAGCTCAACTGGGGTGCGATCGAAGGGCTTGCCGAAACGCTGGGCAAGAACGGCGTCACCTCGAATTACCGCTATGACCTTGCCCCCTACACCAACCGGCTGGTCAAGGATCTGAAAGGCGGGCGTGCGCTGTTTACGCAGCCGCCCATGCCGATCAAATGCGCCGGCGCGCCGCAGAAATCGATGTATCTGTCGTGCAGCAAATGGGAAAAGGCCGGCGTCCTGAAAGACATCGACGTGCAGTTCCACACGGCAGGCGCGGTGCTGTTCGGCGTGGCCGCCTATGTTCCGGCGCTGATGGAATATGTCGAGCGTTACAACGCCCACCTCAATCTTGAATCCAGGCTCGTCGCAGTGGACGGGGCGCGCAAGGTCGCGACCTTTGAACAGAAGCGCGGCGAGGAAGTGGTGCGCGTGGAAGAACCTTTCGACATGATCCACGTAGTGCCGCCGCAAGTCGCGCCCGATTTCGTGGCGAGCAGCCCACTCGCCGCCGCCAGCGGCTTTATCGAGGTGGACGAGGCAACCTTGCGCCATGTCCGCTATCCCAATGTGTTCGGCCTTGGCGATGCCTGTTCGGCCTCCAACGCCAAGACGATGGCCGCCGCGCGCAAACAGGCGCCCGTGGTCGCAGTCAACGCGCTCGCCGCGCTGGATGGCAAGCCGCCGGTGGCCGATTACGATGGCTACGGCTCGTGCCCGCTTACGGTGGAAAGCGGCAAGGTGGTGCTGGCCGAGTTCGGCTATGGCGGCAAGCTGTTGCCCAGCTTTCCCAATTGGCTGATCGATGGCACGCGCCCGTCGCGCCTTTCTTGGCTGCTGAAAGACACCATCCTGCCGCCGATCTATTGGCACGGGATGCTGAAAGGGCACGAATGGATGGTCAAGCCGCACAAGATCGGCGCGTAAGATGAGGGCTTTGGCGCGGTATCTGCCCATTCTGGAATGGGGGCGGGGCTATAACCGCACAGTGCTGACCAGCGATCTGGTGGCGGCGATGATCGTCACCATCATGCTGATCCCGCAGAGCCTTGCCTATGCCATGCTTGCGGGACTGCCGCCCGAAGTGGGCCTTTACGCCTCTATCCTGCCGATCTTCGCCTATGCCCTGTTCGGCACCAGCCGGGCTCTGGCGGTGGGGCCTGTGGCGGTCATCAGCCTGATGACGCTGACCGCGGCGAGCAGCGTTGCCGCGCCGGGTAGTCCGGAATTTATCGCCGCCGCGCTTATCCTCGCGCTGCTGTCGGGCCTGATGTTACTTGCCATGGGCATATTGCGGCTCGGCTTTCTGGCGAACCTTCTGTCGCATCCGGTCGTATCGGGTTTCATCACGGCCAGCGGCATCATCATTGCCACCAGCCAGGTCAAATCGTTGCTGGGCGTGCAGGCCAGCGGGCAGGCCATGCCTGAACTTGTGAGCACGCTTGTCAGTTCGATCCCGCAGACCAATCTCCCCACACTGGTGATCGGCGTTGCCGCCACCGCGTTCCTGTTCTGGGTGCGCAAGGGCCTGAAGCCTTTGCTGGTGAAAGCGGGCCTGCCGCCGCGCCCGGCGGATTTGCTGGCCAAGGCCGGGCCGATTGCAGCGGTGGCGGTGTCTACGCTGGCGGTGATTGCCTTCGATCTGGAGGCGCAGGGCGTCAAGGTCGTCGGCGATATCCCGCAAAGCCTGCCGCCCTTCACCGTGCCGCTGTTCGATGCCGAATTGTGGGGCAAGCTGGCCGTGCCAGCTCTGCTGCTCTCGATCATCGGCTTTGTCGAAAGCGTTTCGGTGGCGCAGACCTTGGCTGCCAAGAAGCGCCAACGCATTTCGCCCGATCAGGAATTGATCGGTCTTGGTGCGGCGAATGTCGCGGCCAGCTTTTCGGGCGGCTATCCGGTGACGGGCGGCTTTGCCCGTTCGGTCGTCAATTTCGATGCAGGGGCCGAAACCCCGGCGGCGGGCGCGTTTACCGCCATCGGTATCCTGATCGCTGCGCTGTTCCTGACCCCGCTGCTTGCTTCCTTGCCCATTGCGACGTTAGCGGCGACGATCATCGTGGCCGTGCTGAGCCTGGTTGATTTCAAGACTCCGCGCGAGGTGTTCAGGTATTCACGCGCCGATTTTGCGGCGATGATGGCGACGATCCTTGTCACACTGCTGGTGGGGGTGGAGCCGGGGGTGATCGCGGGTGTCGCGCTCAGTCTGGCGCTGTTCCTATGGCGCGCGTCGCGCCCGCATGCCGCGATTGTGGGTCGGGTGCCGGAAACTGAGCATTTCCGCAATGTGAAGCGGCACAAGGTCTTTACCGATCCGCGTGTGCTGACCATCCGCATCGACGAAAGCCTGACCTATCTCAACGCCCGGTGGCTGGAGGAGTTCGTGCTGGAGCAGGTGGCCGACGCGCCGCAGCTCCGCCACCTGATCCTGATGTGTTCGGCGGTGAACGCGATCGACGCATCTGCTCTGGAAAGCATGGAGGCGATCAATCACCGCCTGTCCGATGCCGGGGTCACGCTGCATCTGTCGGAAGTGAAAGGGCCGGTGATGGACGCGCTGGAGCGCAGCCATTTCCTCGACGCGCTGACGGGCAGCGTGTTCCTGTCGCAGAACGCTGCTTTCGACGCGGTGGTGGCTCTCGCCAATGCCGAGGAAGCATCAAACGGGGAGCCCGATCCGTTGCTGGCAAGGGGGATGATATGAGGGCGCCCGGAATTGCCGGCTCGGCGCTAGGCCTCGCGCTTGCCTTGTCTTCTTGCGCCACCGTGCCGGTTCAAGCGCCTGATCTGGCGCGGGCAAGCGCCATTGCCGACCAGTTCCAGCAACGCCTGTCGCTGCAACTGGTAACCGCGCTGCGCGAAGGCGGGCCGGTTGCCGGGATCGAGGTTTGCGCGCGTGAAGCGCCCGCGATTGCCGCGGCGCTTTCGGCGGAAACGGGCGCCGATGTACGGCGCATATCCTTTGCCCCGCGCAATCCGGCGGCGATGGCCCCGGAGCATTTGCTTGCACCATTAAGCGATTTGGAGGCCCGTCCGCTTGATGAAGACGGCCGCCCCCGCATGATCGGCTGGATCGAAGGGCGGGGCGCTGCGGCACGGCAAGTGACGCTGCGCAGCTTGGTGATGCAGGATCAGCCCTGCGGCACCTGCCACGGGCACGATATCGCGCCTGATGTGCAGGCGGCGCTGGCTCGGCTATATCCGCAAGACCGGGCGACCGGCTTTTCCGCCGGGCAATTACGCGGAGCGATCCTGGTGAGCCAGCCGGTCGCGCCTTCTGCCGAGAATGCCGCGACGCGGTGAGAGACAGGCCAAGGGATCGGCCCAAGGGGAACGAAAGAGCACTTACAGATTTCTAATCTATAGATTACATTAATCGTGTAATTAGGTTTGTGCCAGCTCGGAGTCGGGTGTAAGAAGGCTGGGTTACGAGGCGAAAGGAACTCTCATGGCATTGCACATTGGCGATATCGCCCCCGATTTCACCACCACGACCCAGTTCGGTCCGTTCAGCTTTCACGAATGGGCGGGCGATTCCTGGGTGTTCTTCTTCAGCCATCCGGCCGATTTCACCCCGGTCTGCACCACCGAAATGGGCCGCACCGCGCAGCTGGCGGGTGAGTTTGCCAAGCGCAATGTGAAGCCGCTGGGCCTCTCCACCGACACGGCGGAAGAGCATCTTGCGTGGATTGCGGACGTGAACGACACGCAGAACACCGATCTGCAATTCCCGATCCTGGCCGATGCCGACCTGTCGGTGGCACGCCTGTATGACATGATCCACCCGCATCAGAGCGAAACGGCGGCGGTGCGTTCGGTGTTCATCATCGATCCGGAAAAGCGCATTCGCCTGACCATGACCTATCCGATGAGCGTGGGGCGCAACTTTGCCGAAATCCTGCGGGTGATCGACGCGCTGCAGACCAGCGACAAGTACCGCATTGCCACCCCGGCTGATTGGGAAGTGGGCAAGGACGTGATCATCCCGCCTTCGATCAAGGACGAGGAGGCGGCCAAGCTCTTCCCGCAAGGGTGGAAGGAATACCGCCCCTATCTGCGGACAACCAAGCTGGATTGACGAAAACGAAATCCGCCCGGCCTGCGTGAAGCAGCCGGGCGGTTTTTCGCATGAAATGTGTTGAAAGCACCCAGGGATCAAAGGACGGCGGGTTATGGTGATCGAACAGGAATGGGCCATCTTGCTGGCGCGCATCCAGTTTGCGTTTACGGTCAGCTTTCATTTCCTTTTTCCCGCCTTCTCCATCGGCCTCGCCAGCTATCTGGCGGTGCTGGAAGGGCTGTGGCTGAAAACGGGGAAGGGGGTTTACGCCAATCTCTACCGCTACTGGCTGAAGATATTCGCCGTGGTGTTCGCCATGGGGGTCGTGTCGGGAATTGTCATGTCCTACCAGTTCGGCACCAACTGGTCGGTTTTTTCGGACAAGGCCGGGCCGATCATCGGGCCGCTGATGGCCTATGAAGTGCTCACCGCCTTCTTCCTTGAGGCCGGCTTTCTGGGCGTCATGCTGTTCGGCATCAACAAGGTGGGGCGCAAGCTGCATTTCGTGGCAACGCTGGCGGTGGCCATCGGCACATTCATTTCCGCCTTCTGGATCCTGTCGGTAAACAGTTGGATGCAGACGCCGGTGGGGTATGAAATTGCCGCCAACGGCCAGTTCCTGCCGGGCGACAGCTGGTGGACAATCGTGTTCAATCCCAGCTTCCCCTATCGGCTGGTGCATACGCTGCTGGCGGCCTATCTGACCACCGCCTTTATCGTGGGCGCGGTCGGCGCGTGGCATTTGCTGAAGGATCGCGCCAATGAAGGCGCGCGCAAGATGTTTTCGATGGCAATGTGGATGGCGGCGATTGTCGCGCCGCTGCAAATTGTCGCAGGCGATTTTCACGGCCTCAACACGCTGGAACATCAGCCGGCGAAAGTGATGGCGATGGAAGGCCATTACCAGAGCCACCCGGATGGTGCGCCGCTGATCCTGTTCGGCATCCCCAACAGCGCCAAAGAGCGCGTGGATTACGCGGTGCAGATCCCCAAGGCGTCCTCGCTGATCCTGAAGCATGATCTGAACGCGCCGCTGGCGGGCCTCGATACCATTGCCGAGGAAGACCGGCCACCGGTGGGCATCGTGTTCTGGGCCTTCCGCATCATGGTGGGTATCGGCTTTGCCATGCTGGGCATCGGGGTATGGAGCCTGTTCGCGCGGTGGCGCGGCAGACTGTATGACTGGCCGCTGCTGCACCGGTTTGCCCTGCTCATGGGGCCATCGGGCCTTGTCGCCGTGCTTGCGGGCTGGGTGGTGACCGAAGTGGGGCGCCAGCCGTTTACCGTCTACGGCCTGCTGCGCACGGCGGACAGCGCCTCGCCATTGGATGCGCCTGCCGTGGCGGCATCGCTGGTGGCGTTCGTCGTCGTGTATTTCGCGGTGTTCGGCACGGGCATCTGGTATCTGCTGCGCTTGATGAAAAAGCCTCCGCAAGCGCACGAACCCGCGTTGGAAGATGCGCCCATCCGCAGCGCCGGTATCACGCCTGCCCCGGCTGTTCTGGAAGGAGAACCGGCATGATCGACCTGACCGTGATCTGGGCCTGCATCATCGGCTTTGCCATCGTCGCCTATGTCGTGATGGACGGGTTTGACCTGGGCATCGGCATCCTGTTTCCCTTCTTCAAGGTGGGCAAGGATCGCGACACCGCGATGAACAGCATCGCGCCCGTATGGGACGGGAACGAGACATGGCTGGTGATGGGGGTGGGCGGATTGCTCGCCGCCTTTCCGCTGGCCTATTCGATCATTCTGCCCGCACTCTACGCGCCGATGATTGCTATGCTGCTGGGCCTTGTGTTCCGCGGGGTGGCGTTCGAGTTTCGCTGGCGCGATCCGGCGCACCGCGCCTTCTGGGACCGGGCGTTCACGACGGGTTCTGTGGTCGCGACTTTTGCGCAAGGGGTGGCGCTGGGCGCGCTGCTGCAGGGCATTACGGTGGAAGGGCGCGCCTATGCGGGCGGCTGGTGGGAATGGCTTTCGCCGTTCAGCGTGCTGACCGGATTTGGTCTGATGGTGGGATATGCGCTGCTCGGCGCGTGCTGGCTCAACTGGAAGACCGAGGACGCGTTGCAGCGCCAAGCGGTAACCTATGCCGGGAGGTTGGGCCTTGCGCTGCTCTTGATGATCGGCGTGATCAGCCTTGCCACGTTGACGCTGGAGCCGCGCTACCTCGACCGTTGGCTCAGCTTCCCCGGCGTGCTGGCCACCGCGCAGGTGCCGCTGGCCACGCTGATCGTCACCTTCCTGTTCTACCGCGCGCTGCGCCGGGGCAAGGATGCGCAGCCCTTCTTCTGGGCGCTGGCACTGTTCGGCCTGTGTCTGGTGGGTTTGGGCGTGTCGATCTGGCCCGATGTGATCCCGTCGCGCGTCAGCATCTGGGAAGCCGCTGCCCCGCACCGCAGCCAGGTGTTCATGCTGGTGGGGGCGAGCATCATGATCCCCATCATCCTTGCCTATACCGCCTGGTCATACTGGGTGTTCCGCGGCAAGGTAGGCCACGACGGATACCATTGATGCGCAAGGGGCTGAAACAGCTGGGCTGGTTCGTTGCCATCTGGGCGCTGAGCGTGCTGGCGATCACTGCTGTGGGTTTCGTAATCCGCACGGTGATTGCGCCCTAGATCACGCCCAAAGTTCCGCTGGCTGACGCGCCATCTGCGACAAATAGCGTATATGGCGAGGGGGCGGGCAACCCTACGAGCAGGGTATGACCCTCCTGATTGGCTCTGCCCGCATTTCGGGCCGCCCGCGCCTGCGCACCGCTGTGTTACCCCTGCTGGCGCTCGCCCAGCTTCCGTGCCATGCGGTGCAGGCCCAGGTCAGCCGGACCGAGGATAACGCAATTACCAATGCCGATGATGCCTTTGGCCAGTCGGTCGGCAATGAGCGTGTGGGCCTTTATGGCGCCGACGATGTGCGCGGGTTCAACCCGACCGAAGCCGGCAATGCGCGGATCGAGGGGCTGTATTTCGTGCAGGCATCGTCTCCCGGTGGGCGCGCCATTTCGGGGAATAGCATCCGGGTGGGTCTGTCGGCACAGGGTTATCCGTTCCCTGCGCCCACGGGGATCGTCGATTACACGCTGTTCCGCAATTTTGGCGGGCTTGGCGGCAATCTGCGCCTCGAATACGGGCAATATGGCTCGCCCATCCTGCTCGCTGATGCGCAATTGCCGTTGGGTGCTGATGCGGGCGTTACGCTCTCGCTCAACCTGCGCGAACAGGAACGCCACGAAGGCGGCCGGGCGAACAATATGGGCTTCGGGGCAACGGCGGCGGTCCGCCCGTGGGAAGGCGCGCAGATCATCGCCTTCGCTTCGGAATTCCGCTTCTGGAAGGATCCTGCCCCGCCGGTATCCTTTCCCGATGGCGATTTCCTTCCCCCCAAATACAAGCGGCGCGAGCTGCTGTCCCAACCCTGGGCGCTGCGCGACAACAGCAACAGCCTGTTCGGCGCGGTGGCGAAACTGCCTTTTGGCGATTGGCGCGTGGATGCGGGCATCTTCCAGTCCGGGCGGCGCGTGCCCGAAACCTATGCGGATCTGTTCACCCGGCTGCGCCCCGATGGCACCACGCCCGCCCGCGTGATCGTGGCAAACGGCAACAACCGGCATGACGAGACATCGGGCGAGGTCCGGCTGACGCGCAGCCTTGTCACCGGGCAAGTAGCGCACAAATTGATGGTAAGCGCGCGCGGTCGCCGGGGCGAGAGGGTGTTTGGCGGCCCGCAGCGGATAAACCTTGGGGAAAGCACGCTGCTCGCCCCCGATTTTCGGGACCCGCCCGCGATCATGCTGGGGCCCGACAATATCGACCGCGTGCGGCAGGGCAGCCTTGGCCTTGCCTGGAGTGCTACTGCGCCGGGTCGATTCTCGATTGATGGCTCGGTCACGCAGTGGAGATATCGCAAGGATGTCGATTTCGGCCCGCCCGCGCGTGAGGACGTGCTTGTGCGTGACACGCCGACAACGGGCAGCCTGACCGGTTCGGTATTCCTTACGCGCGATCTGGTGCTGTTCGGCGGCCATGTGCGCGGGTTCGAGGAAGCGCTGGTGGCACCCGAAGTCGCGGTAAACCAAGGCGATGCGCCGCCGGCCTTGCGCACGCGCCAATCGGATATCGGGCTGCGCTATGCCCTGCCGGGCAATATCCGGCTGGTCGCCGCGCTGTTCACTATCTCCAAACCCTATTTCAACCTCGATGAGAACCAGGTTTTTCGCGAACTGGGTTCCAACACCAACCGCGGCGCGGAATTGAGCCTGGCGGGACAGCTTCTGCCGGGCCTCAACATTGTCGCCGGCGCGGTGCTGCTGGATTCGCGGATCACCAGTCCATTGGTCGATGCGGGGATCATCGGCAGCAGGCCGATCGGCACTGCACGCCGCCGCATGATCTTCGATGCGGATTGGCGACTGGACGGCGGCGACAGCCCGTTTTCCTTCGACATCAGCGTGAACGGGCTGTCCGCACAGGTGGGCAATGCGGCGGGCACCTTGCTGGCCCCGGCCAACACCACTCTCGATCTGGGGATGCGGTATCGCTTCACCATCGGCTCCGTCACCGCGCTGCTGCGCGGACAGGTGTTCAACATCGCGAACAGTTATGGCTGGACGGTGTCTTCGAGCGGAGCCTTCCAGTACCGCCCGCGCCGCCATGCCAGCTTGGCTCTGATCATGGATATCTGATCCGGCCAGAGTGCTCCCTGAGGCGGTTCCGGCCCCTTCGTGTTACAATGAATTACAATTTGGACGCGGCTTGTCCGTTGGACCGGCTTGGCAAGCGGGGCCGCGCAATGCATCCTCTCCGATCAAAAGAAGCAGGGCGCGAAAGTCCTGCGGGAGGGGAGAAGAGTGATGCGCAAGCGGCTGGGCCAGCATCTGTTGGCGTTGCTTGGTCCTGTTTTGGTGGCGGGTGTCGCCAGTTTGAGCGTTGCCGCCCAGACCGATAACACGCTTGCCGGCCATCACGACCACGCGGCAGATGCTGCACCCGCACCATCCGCGCCGACACAGAACGCCCGGTGGTCCGATCCTGCCGCATGGCCCGATGGCCGGGTTCCTGCGGCTGGCGACGCGGTCACTATCGGCCGCGGCGTTGCCATGCTGCTTGATATCCAGCCGCCTGCCCTGCGCAGCCTGACGATAGAAGGCAGCCTGACCTTTTCGGACGAACGCGACATTGAGCTCGTGACCGACTGGATTTACCTGCGCGGCGGGGCGCTCCACATCGGCAGCGAAGCCGTGCCGCACACGCGCAATGCAACCATCACCCTGACCGACACGGTGCCGGGCGAAGACATCAACACGATGGGGGATCGCGGCATTCTGCTGATGGCGGGCACGCTCAGCCTGCATGGCAACCGGGATCACAGCTGGACGAAGCTGGCCCGCACGGCCGAAGCCGGCGCCACGCAGATCGAAGTGCTCGACGCGCGCGGCTGGCGCGTGGATGACGAAATCGTGCTCGCCTCCACCGATTTCGACCCAAGGCAGGCCGAAAAGCGCACGATCACGGCTATTTCGGGCAACAGGATCACGCTCGACCGGCCGCTGGAATACATGCATTTCGGCGAAGTGACCTTCGGCGTCGACCAGCGCGGCGAGGTTGGGCTGCTGACACGCAATATCCGCATCCGCGCTTCCGAGGACGCCGAAAGCAGCTATTTCGGTGGGCACATCATGGCGATGATCCGGTCGCAGGTGCAGGTCTCAGGCGTCGAACTCACCCGTATGGGGCAGCATCTGAACCTGGCGCGCTATCCCATCCACTGGCATTTGCTGGGTGAGGGGGAAGGGCAGTATCTGCGCAATTCCGCGATTCACGACACCTATAACCGCTGTGTCACGGTGCACGGCACCAACAATGTGCAGGTGGAAAACAACGTCACCTTCAACACGGTGGGGCACTGTTTCTTCCTTGAAGACGGGATCGAGACGGGCAACCGCTTCGTGCGCAATCTGGGCATTCAGACCAAGTGCCACCCGACGCTGCCCTGCGTGCCGACCAATCTGGCGCCGGGGCGCGGTATCGGCACCCCGTCGGGCCAGCGGTCGGAGAATGTGCTGATCCCGTCTGACAACACGGTCACGACCTTCTGGATCACCAATCCGGACAATATCTTCATCGATAATGTGGCGGCCGGGTCTGACCAGATCGGGTTCTGGTTTGCCCTGCCGGTGCACCCGACCGGCGCGTTCGAAGGATCGGAACTCAGCCGCAACACCTGGCCACGCCGCACCCGTGTGGGCGAATTCCGCGGCAATACCGCGCATTCCAATTTCGACGGGTTGATGTTCGACCGCGGGCCAAATCCCGATGGCACTTTCAGCGTGGGCGGCAGCAATTACCATTTCCCCACGGCCGATCCGGCCGATCCGAACAGCGAGCCGCTGGTTTCGCATTTTGCCGATTTCACCGGCTACAAGAACCGCAACGGCGCAGTCTGGGGGCGCGGCGAACTGCACCTGTTCACCAATCTGCGCGTGGCCGATAATGCCATCGGCTTCACCCACGCCGCATCCGCTGTGGGCCGCGCGCCCTACACCTCCAAGGTGGTGGATTCGATCTTCGTGGGAGAAAGCGCGAATATCGGCAATCCGCGCACACCGGCGGAGGTGGCCTATGGCCGCAGCTTGCCCAGCGAACATGCCGATTTCCCCATTCGCGGCTATGAATATTACGACATGCGCCACGATGTGGAGAACACCACTTTCATCAATTTCCAGCCCAATGCGCAGCGCGACGCCGGGGCGGTGTCCTATCTCATGTATACCAGTTTCGGCATGAGCACGGAAAACGCCATCGAAGGGGCGACTTTCGTCAATTCCAAGCGGGTCAGCTTCCCCCCGGTGGTGCGGCGCTGGGCGTCCGATTTCGGGCGGCAGAATGCGTGGCGCGGCGCGGCCTTCCTTGACCGCGACGGCTCCGTCGGCGGGGTGCCGGGCGCCTATATTGTGATCGACAACGGCATCGCGTCTGACGAGGAAGCCTGCGATATCCGGCCCGACTGGGGCGCAGCGGTGTGCCGGGGCGATTTCGGCCGGTTCGGCGTGGGCGGCAATTTCGGTTTTGGCAGCGAGCCCATTACCGACCCGGTAATGATGAGCCGGGGCGGTCGCCGGTTTGAATATACCGGCGAAACCACGATCCGCAGCGGGGCCGAAGTGCGGCTGGAAACCGCGCGGCAGGCGCTGTCGCTGTCCCTGCGCGAAATGGACAATGGCTCGTGGGTGATCTTCGAACTGCCCGGCTTCACTACCCCCGCAGGCGGCGTAGAGATGGCGAGCCTTGCCGATCTGCGCGCGGCACAGCAGACTGCCTACTACAAAGCCGATGGCACGCTGTGGGTAAAGCTGGTGGTTGATAACGGTGCGGGCCTCAACGTCACTATCGGCCGCCCTGGTGCCGGTGTCAGCACCGTGGGCACCGGCCCCGGCGGCGCGTTTCAGGCCGGCGCCAGCCTCGATGTGAGCCGGTCTTGAACTGATAGCGCGGCCTGTCTCCGTTGGCGCGCGGGCGCATCATCGCCATGACGCCAGCGCCTGTTCCAGTTGGGGCATATCGGCAATCTGGGTGAACGTGCCCGAATAGGTCGACAGGATCCGGATGAGGACATCCTCAGGCTCCGCCACAAAAGCGATTGCGGTATCGCAGCGGTCAACCGGCAACCCGTGCGTCGCAACCGTTTGCGGATCACAGACAATGAACAGACGCTCTGCCAGGGGATTGCGCAGGACCTGTCGTGTCTGCACGTAGAGCTGATTCTCTGGCGTGCATCCTTCGGCGAAGTTGCCGGCAAGGGGCGTAGTGCCCACCCCACATCGCCCACCGATAACCCACCCGTCGTTGGCGTGGATGGGCAGGGCACGGCCTATCGCTTCATGTCTGGCGGCCTCGGTTGGCACCAGCATTACAGGGATACGGGCCGCTTCATCGCCCAGGATTTTCTGTCCCACCACTTCGGGCGGGATACCGGCGACGATGGGCACGCGCAGGCCCGGTGTTTGATTGACCTCCAGCACCGCGCCTTGTGTGGTGAATGACGCCTCGATGTCCTCGCAAACATAATCGATGCCGCAAATCGCAAATCCCAGCGCATCGGCCAGCATTTCGGCCATGCGGTGAATGTCGGGGTGGGCCTTTGCCGTGACATCGAAATGAACAGCCCCGGTGGCGAGCAGCGGCACCTTTCGCAACCGGATTTCCACACCCTGCGGCACTATATCGTCGAGGCGGATATTCTGCCGCTCCAACTCGTCGTGCAAATCGCGGTCCAGCGGCGTCTCCCCGCGGAAACTACCGGGCCGCCGCGCCTCGGCAAGGCGACGGTTATGATCATCGACAAGCTTTTGCAGCGTTCGCCGCCCATCGCCGGTGACAAACGGGGGCGAGCGGCGAATGATCCACGCAACCCTGCCGCGCACAACCATGATGCGATAGACATCGCCCGGAACGAAACGCTCGACCATGATCGGCGCTGAACTGTTCGCGCGCGCTGCACGGAAGGCTTCCACCAGGGCAGGCAGGCCGGTGACATTGGTCGTCACCCCGATGCTTCGCCCCCGATCGGACGGCTTGACCGCGCAGGGCCACCCAATACTTACCGCTGCCGCCTCCAGCTCTGTTTCGGTATTGACCAGCCGGTGCGGGGCGAAGGGGATGCCCAGCGCTTCGAACAGGATCTTTGTCGCCGGTTTGTTCTGCGCCACATGGGCGCCAAGCCAGGAATCGGCCATGGACGCGGATTCAAGAAAGACGCGCCCGTTGCAGCCCCATCCGTATTTCCATAACCGCATATTCGGGACGAAGGGAAGAAACGGAATATCCCTGCTGCGCGCGCCCTGCATGACGAATTGCGCTTGGTAATCGGGATGCGATTGTTGGCACGCCTGCCACAGATGCGCGAAATGGCGTTCCACATCGACGGACGATATCGGGCCGGTGCCGTTCACCAGATCAAGCACACGCGCCACTGCCAGCAGGCTTACCTGCTCGTGGTGATAGCCAAGATAGATCCGCAGTCTGCCGTCTTCGTCCACGACCAGCGCGGACTGGATGTCGCCCCTTATCTCGTTGAGAGCGGCGCGCGATAGACCAGCGACAAATCGGGCAATATCGCGCGTGCTTTTCAGCGCGGCGGCAGTTTCATCGCCATTCCCATCCGTGTTGCGGAACCAGGTGCGACAGGCCACGCCAATCTCTTCGCAACGCGCACACGCTGTGGCGATATCCACCGCATCCAGATCGAGGCCGATCAGAAGGCCCGGCTCCGCCCCGTAGATATTGGGCCCCTTGAAGGTTCTTAGCAGATGCGCGCGGATCACGGGCGTAACATCCAGGCTTGCGCGCGTGGCAATAGGACAGCTGCCATTCGACAAGGCACGTATCACCCAGTTCGTGAATGGTGAAATAGCTGTCCAACGCCCGGTCGATTTCTGCGCAAGGCAGATCGAGGTTGAACAAGCCTTGGAAGAATGTGGCGATCTGCGTTCTCTCGCCAAAAACCCAGGGCACATCGCGAACTTCTTCGGTGATGGCGACGAAACCGACACCTGCGGCGAGGCGCGACATGCTTCCGACTTCGGGAAAATTGCCATCATGTCCCGCCGGACAATGCGCATCGACGAATTCATTGAACCAGCTGGCGAGACGGCTGGCCCTTGGCACATCGCAAATCGCCATTTCGCCCCCTGGCTTCAGGACACGCCACGTCTCGGCAATCGTCGCCCGGTGCGACGCGCTGTGGTGCAGGCCGATCAAGCCCAGCGCCAGATCGATCGAATGATCGGGAATGCTGGCGAATTGCTCGACCGGATCGGCAAGTGCACGGAAGGCCGGATTCAGGCGCGCGCGAAGTTCGGGATTGGGTTCCACGCAGACAAGCGACACTGCACCGTTCAATCGCCGATACACTTCATCGGACAGATATCCACCCGCAGCCTGAATATCGAGAACGCTCATCTCCGGAGAAAGCGTGACGTAATCCAGCAGCCTGTCGCGCTCATTATCCCGCACATGAGGAAAGTTGCGCATCGCGGCTGGTGCCGAAACGGTCGGAAAATTGTGCGCGGCGACAAGATCAGACATCGCCTATCCCCATCAATGCGACCGTGTGGCACAGGCGCTCCCAGACGGAGGCTAAACGAGACGCCCATGATCGATCATCGAATTTTGCCCGCCAGGGTTCGGACGGACCATACGAAAGCCGCCACGCCGAACTCCGCACGAAACTGGCGAAAGTGCGTGCCCGCAGCACGCCACGGTGTGGCTTTCAGGGGGTGTTGGCGAATGGTCTGATGGTGCCGCTTACAGGACTCGAACCTGTGACCCCCGCATTACGAATGCGATGCTCTACCAACTGAGCTAAAGCGGCCCGTCATGTGCCTTGGCCCTGCCCATATCGCCAGCAAGGCGCTGGCGCAATGCGCAAGTAAGGTGGAGGCCCGAGCCGGAATCGAACCGGCGTGCAAGGATTTGCAGTCCTCTGCGTAACCACTCCGCCATCGGGCCGGAAGGCGCGCACCTAGCGAATGGGACGAAGGCTTGCAATGTGTTTCATGCCCGCGCATTGCCTTACCCAGTGCAAAGGGAGATTGCGCGGCAATGGTAAGGCTCAGCGATGATGAGCGGGCGATGCTCGACGGGCGCGATGGCGCGGCCGTGGCGCGGGCGATGGACTTGCTGGTCCGCTATGCCGAGGCGCTGGGTGCAGAGGGTTTCGTCTATACCAACAATGTCGCAGGCGTGCCCGGTTCCTCCCCGCAATGGGTGAAGGATTACTATGCCGCGGATGGCGGGGATTACCGCGCCGTGTTCAGCCGGTTCGACCTTGATTCGGATGATGTGGTAGATGTGCCGGTAATTCAGGGCTTTGCCTGCCATCTGCAAGGCGGGATGGACCCCGACCAGTGGCGCGAAATGGGCATGTCCGAGGCGGCAAACGCCAATTTCCGAAGCGACGAGGCCGAGGTTGCCGCGCATGGCGTGCAGGTGCTGAAAACCTGCACCCCCTATTTGGCGGGCAATGTGCCGGTGATGGGCGAACATTGCGCGTGGATGGAATCGAGCGCGGTGGTCTTTGCCAATTCGGTGATCGGCGCGCGCACCAATTGCGAAGGGCGCGAATCGACCAGCGCCGCAATGCTGGCCAAGCGGATCCCCAATTGGGGCTTTCACCGGCCCGAAGGGCGGCGCGGGCACCATTCGATCCGCGTGGATGTGCCGGTGGATTCGATCTTCGAATGGGGGATGCTGGGCTATTACACCGGCTGGGCGGTGGAGGATGCGATCCCGGTGCTGGAAGGCCGTGTCGCCGCGCCCAGCCTGATCAAGCACAAGCATTTCGGTGCCGCAGCGGCAAGTTCGGGCGGCGTGGAGATGTATCACATGGTCGGCATCACGCCCGAAGCGCCCACGGCAGAGGCGGCCTTTGGTGGCGCGCGGAGGGGGGAGCGCTTCGCCTATGGCGCGGCGGAGCGGCGGCGGGTTTACGAACGGCTCAATTCCATCGGCGACAGCCGCGATGTTGACTACGTGATGCTGGGTTGCCCGCATGCCAGCATTGACCAGATTGCCGAGATCGCCGCGCTGCTGGAAGGGCGGCGGGTGCATGAAAACAGCGCGCTGTGGGTGTTCACCAGCCGTGCGGTGAAGGCGACCGCGATGGCCAGCGGCCATGTCGCCCGGATCGAGGCGGCGGGCGCGCGGGTGATGACCGATACCTGCTCTGCCATCAGCCAGGCGGTGCCGCCGGGGACGCGCGTTGCCGCGTTCGACAGCGCCAAGCAGGCGCATTACCTGCCCGCGATGATGGGGATCGAGGGGTGGTTCGGCACTACGGCGGAATGCGTGGATGCCGCCTGCACCGGCACATGGGCGGGGAGGCTTGCCTGATGGCGACAGTGGACATTCGCCCGCCCGACATTGTGCTGCGCGGCCGCCGCGTCGTGGGCGGCGTGGCCGAAGGCGAGGCGCTGGTGACACGGCAGACGATCAGCGGCTGGGGCGGCATCAATGCGATGACCGGCACCGTCATCGAAAATCACCATGAACTCAAAGACATCAGCTTTGCGGGCAAGATTCTCGTCTTTCCCGGAGCCAAGGGATCGTCCGGCTGGTCGGGCGCGTTCCACACCACGCGGCTGACCGGCAAGGCGCCGCTGGGGATGCTCTATACCGTCACCACCACCAAGGCGGCGCTGGGCGCAGTGGTGATGCGGGTGCCGACATTGACCGATTTTGACCGCAATCCGATTGATCTCATCGCCACGGGCGACCGGGTGCGGATCGATGCGGATGCAGGCGAAGTGCTTATCTGGAAGGCAGACACAAAGTGACAGACACCCCCCCGAATGCGACCGGCCCCGGCGGCGTGAAGCTGCAACGCGTCGAAGGGCACAGCGAGGAGCGGTTCCTCGGTTCTGACGTGTTTGAAAGCAATGCGCGCAACCTGCCGCCGCCCAACGGAACCGGAACGGTGCGCGAGGAAGCGCGTGACATCGCGATCTATCACGAATGCGATGTGGCGGTGATCGGCGGCGGCCCGGCGGGCTGCGCGGCGGCATGGGCGGCGGCCAAGGCTGGTGCGCGGGTCACGCTGGTGGAGCGGTACAATTGCCTTGGCGGCCTGAGCACTGGCGGGCTGGTGATGTGGATCGACCGCATGACCGATTGGCAGGGCAACCATGTGATCCAGGGCTATGCCCGCCACTTCATCGACCGGATGCCCGCCGATGGCGTGGCCGGCCCCCCGCGCGAGGATTGGGGCAGCCGCGATCCCGCCAAGTTCGCCTATTGGGGCAACCGCACCACCGCGTTTCACGGCATTGTCCAATGGGCGCCCACGCTGTGCCCGGAACGCATGAAGCTCAACAACCAGGAAATGCTTCTGGAAGCGGGCGTGCGCATCGTGTTTCACGCCTTTGCCGCCCGCCCGTTGGTGCAGGATGGCGCGGCGCGCGGGGTGATCTTTGAAAGCAAGATGGGCCGCCACGCGCTGATGGCGAAGGTGGTGGTCGATACCACGGGCGATGGCGACATGTTCGCGCGCGCAGGTGCGGATTTCGATACCGATATCGAGGAGGGCGATGTCCACCATTCGATGAATACCGGCTGGGTGCTGGGCGGGGTCAATATGGACCGCTGGATCGACTGGAAAGTGCATCACCCGGACGAGCTGCGCCAGTTCATGGAGCGTGGGCGGCAAGAGCTGGGCTATTTCCAGACACCCTATGTCAGCTGGCGGCCCGATATCGCGCTGTTCCTGGGGCCGCGCCAATCGGGCCTGTCGGCGCTGGATGTGGACGACATGACCGAAGTCGAAATCCGCAGCCACCGCTTGATGGAAGGGCATTGCCAGTTCTTCCGCCGCCACGCGCCGGGTTTCGAGAATGTCTACAGCCTGCAAAGCGCCAGCCAGCTTGGCGTGCGCCACACGCGGCGGCTGGCGGGCGTGGGCCGGATTGAACGCAAGGATTGGGGCAATGGCACACCGGTGGCGGACGAGGTGGGCGTGTCCCCCTCGATCAGCCCGAAGTTCCCGGTGATCTCCGTTCCTTACGGCGCGCTGGTGCCGCGCAATCTCGATGGCCTGCTGGTGGGCGGGCGGCATATCAGCTGCGATGCCAACAGCCACGGCTTCATGCGCGAGATTCCGCAATGCTGGCTGACGGGCCATGCGGCGGGCGTGGGTGCAGCGCTGGCGGCGGACAAGGGCGTTCAGCCGCGCGCCGTGCCGGTGGACGACATCCGCCGCGTGCTGCGCGAACAGGGCGCGCATCTTTCGGATGACAGCGCGGTGGCCGCAGTGCGGGCAGGGCAGGCGGAGCCGGTGGCGGCGAAATGATGCCCAGCAGGGCGGGGCTTACCGCTCCGCCCCGTCCACCGCGAATACGCCGGCTTGTGCGGCATCGCCCGTGGGATCGCTGATGGGCGGGCCAAGGCTCTGCCAGTCGCCGCCTTCCACCCGGTAGGCCAGCGCGATCATTGTGCCCTCGCGCTGCATCCGCAAACCGATGCGCCCTTCGTACCAGCCAGGAACGGCGGTGGTGGCGATCAACCGTCCATGCACGTGTGGCTCGCCCGGTGCATGGCGGCGGGCGGCGATGAGCAGCGCCGGGGTGATATGTTCCAGCTGGATGCTCACCCAGCCGCCATTTGCGCCGCGAAGGGCAATCCCCGCTTCATCCCCGTCGCGCAAATGCTGATAAATCAGCGTGGTGGTGAGTGTGAAATCGCCCGGCGGGAGGGGTGCGCCCGAAAAGGCAGGCTCACGCGGCCCGGACAATCCGCTGCGCCCGGCTTCCACCACAACCGGCAATGCGGGGCCACCGGGCAGAGACCATTCCTCAACCGTTATCGCTGGCGGCTGATGCGTTTGGGCAGATGCCGATGTGGCAAGCCCGACCGCTGCCACAGCAGCGCAGCAGATGGCGAACCTCACGGCCGGGGCAGGATGCCCCGCGCGGTGTGCTGCACCGGCAGGATCAGGCCGTTTTCGTCAAACTCCATTCGCTCCACCGCCACCGCGCGGCGGCCAAGGCCGCCCGGCTGGTCGCCAATGTCGAGCGTGCCGACATGGTAGAACAGATACCATTCGCCCTGAAACTCGACCACGCCGGGATGGATGGTGAAGCTGTTCGCGGCAGAGCCGGTGACTTCGCCGCGCCATGTCCACGGCCCTTCGATCGAGGGCGCGGTGGCGTAGGAGATCCGCTCATCCGGGCTGATCGCCTTGTCCATGCTGGCATAGATCAGATAATACAGGTCGCCGCGCTTGAAGACCCACGGCCCTTCCTCGAAATCGGGCAGGTCGATCAGGCGGATGGGGCCGTCGAGGCTGATCATATCCGGCGCCAGCCTGGCGATCTTCACCTCGGCATTGCCCCAGATCAGCCAGCTTGTGCCGTCCTCCTCGGTCCACACGGTGGGGTCGATATCGTCCCAGTGATGCGGGCCATTGGTGTCCTCGTTGCGGACCAGAGCGCTGCCGCGTGCATCGACAAAGGGGCCAAGCGGATTGTCCGCCACGGCGACGCCCACCGCCTTGCCGTGCGATCCCTGCACCTCGTCATGTTCCACCGTGGTGTAGAACCAGAACCGGCCGTCCTTTTCGTGCACCTGGCTGGCCCAGGCATCGCGGCTGGCCCAGCTGAAATCGGTCGGGCGCATGATCGGGCCGTGATAGGTCCAGCTCTGCATGTCCTTGGTCGAATAGGCGAGCCATTCGGTGATGTTGAACATCTGGTCGCCGCGCGCCTCGTCATGGCCGACATAGAGGTAAAGCGTATCGCCCACCACCAGCGGCGCGGGGTCGGCAGTGTGCCGGTCGCGGATCAGCGGATTGCCGGTGTTGGCAAAGGTGTCGCCCGGTTGCAGCGGGGCCACAGCGGGCACCGGCGGGGCGGCGACCGCAGGCGATGCACCCGCGGCATAGGTCTGCGAACAGCCAGCCAGCGGCAGGGCGCAGGCCAGAGCAATGAGAGGGCGAGTTATCAAGGACATGACACCCCTGATAACTCCGACAAATGAAGATGCAAAGCCTTGTGAGCTGAAACTACTCCGGCAAAAGAACCCCGCCGGTTTCGAGCCCGCGCACGGCCTGTCGGAAGTTCGCCAGATAGCCGGTGGCAGGCACGCGCACGCCCACGCCTTCGCGCCGCGCCAACTCGTCAGCGGGAACATCGATGTCGATGCTGCGGTTCGCCACGCTGATCCGGATGATATCGCCGCTTTGCACCTTGCCGATGGGGCCGCCGGTGGCGGCTTCGGGGGAGACCTCGGCCACGGTCAGCCCTTTCAGGCACAGGCCCGACAATTGCCCGTCGGTGACAAAGGCGGTTTCCTTGGCAAGGCCCGCGGCATCAAGCGCGAACAGGATCAGCGAGGCACTGCCGCCCATCGCCGGTCCGCCCACCAGCCCCTGATTGCGGCTGATGACGACATCGCCGGGCTGCACCACCTTGTCCTCGATCGCTTGCAGACATTCCGTCGTGCTTTCGAACACGCGCGCGGGGCCGACGAATTCCTCCGGCCGGCTGCCATCGCGAATGCCCAGCCGCACCACTGCGCTGCTGGCAAAGCTGCCTTTCAGAATGGCAATCGCGGGGCCTTCGCTCACCGGATCGTCAATCGCGTGGATCACGTCCGGGCCGGGAATGACATAGCCTTTCAGATTCTCGGCCAGCGTCTTGCCGGTGCAAGTCAGCGCCTGCGTATCGATCCGGTCTTCCAGCCGTTTCAGCACCGCGCGCGCGCCGCCCGCGTCCTCGAACGTCTCGATCCGCACATGCCCGGTGGGGCGCACGGCGGAGAGGACGGGCACATCGGCCATCTCCTCCATCAGCGTGAAGATATCGAGATCGAGGCCCGCCTCGACCGCGGTTGCCTGCATATGCTTGATCGCGTTGATGCTGCCCGACACGGCGAGCAGCGTGGCAACGCCGTTGCGAAACGCGCTTTCGGTCAGGATCTGGCGGGGCAGAAGCTGTTCGTGCACCATTTCCACGATACGGCGCGCGGCGGCGCGGGCATTGGCCTGCATCTTGGGGCTGTTGCCGCGCACCGGCGCGTGGCCGGGAAGGCACATGCCCAGCGCTTCCACCACGCAATGCATGGTGTTGGCGGTTGCCATCCCCGCGCAAACGCCGGGGCCCATGATGGCGTTTTCGGCCATGTCCTTCACCGGGAATTTCGGCTGTTTGCCAAAGCGCACGCCGATCTGGCCCGACCAGACGTCTTCGACATCCACCGGCTCGCCATCGATCTCGCCTGCCTGCTGGTATCCGCCGATAACGAGGATGGTGGGGATGTTGAGGCGCGCGGCCGCCATCAGATGACCCGGCGGGGTCTTGTCGCAACTGGTCAGGCAGATCATCCCGTCAAGCAGCGCGGCTTCGACCTGCACTTCGATATCGTTGGCGATAATGTCGCGCCCGGCGAGGATATAGCTGCCCGTCTTGCCTGCGCCCGTGATGAAATCGGATGGCGCGGCGGTGCGCACTTCGAACGGGACGCCGCCCGCCGCGCGGATTTCCTCTTTCACCATTTGCGCGATGCCATCCAGATGCGCGTAGCAGATCGCCAGTTCGCTGCTGGAATTGACCACCGCGATCTTGGGCTTTTCCATGTCTTCGGCCGACAGGCCCAGCGCACGCCAATTGGCGCGGCGGCTGGGGGAATTGGCGGCTAGGCTGCGCAAGGTCATGTCAGGGAAATCCTATTCGGCGGGTTGATGGGCAGGGGCATTGGCCCGTTCGCGCAAGCCCCGCGCAAACCACGAGAGCGCCAGCACACACACCGCGATGCCCAGCAGGCAACCCACAGTGAAGATATAGCCATCGAGCGCGCCCTGCCGCCCCGCAAGAAACTGCGCCCCGAATATCGGCGCGGCAACCGCGGCGAACTTGGCCATGAAACTGGCCCAGCCGCCGCCGGTGGCGCGCACCGCGCTGGGGTAATAGATGCTGGTGATCGATATAACCGCCGCATGGCCTGCGCCCACCAGTGTCGCGCTGATCAGCAGGAAGGGTACGAACCACGGCCCGCCTTCCACCATGTCGAGACCAATCAACAGGGTGAAGGGAAGGGCGATGAGAGGCGCGAGCGCAATCCAGCCTGGCCCGCGCTTTTCGGTCATCATCAGCAGGATCACCCCGCCAATCGCGCCCATGATACCCGATGCGCTGCCCAGCCAGGCGGCATCGGTGCGCGCCATGCCGAGGTTTTCCATGAAGATCACGCCGTAGCTGCTCTTGAGGTAGATCGCGAAGCTGGAGAAGAAATAGGCTGCCCAGATCAGCGGAGTCACGATCAGCAGCGCGCCGATGAACAGTTCGCGGAACTTGAGCAGGGGGTTGGCGCTGTCGGTTGTCTTGCGTTCATCGGGCAGGGTGAAGGCGTCGTAATCCTCTGCCCGGAAAGCCGGGTTGAACCGGGTCAATGCCGGCGCGATGCGTTCCTTTGGCAGGTTCTTCGCCACCATCCAGCGCGCGCTTTCGGGCAGGGTGAACAGCAGGATCAGCGCGAACACGCCGGTCATCGCGCCGCAGACCCAGAAAATGCCCTGCCAGCCGAGCACGGGGGCAACCCAGTTGGCAATCGGCGCGGCGGATGCGCCGCCGAAGGAAAAGCCCATCATGATGACCGTCACCGATGTGGCACGCATCGATTTGGGCATGGATTCAATGCTCAGCGCCCAGACCGGTGCCAACAATCCGCCAATCGCCAGACCGGAAATGAAGCGCAGCGCGATCAGTTGTTCTGCCGAACCGGCAAAGCCGACAATGGTGGTGAACACCGCACTGCCGATTGTGCAGGCGATGATAACCGGCCGCCGCCCGAAGATATCGCCCAGATAGGAGCCGAACAGCGACCCGATCATCTGACCCAGAAACGCCGCCGCGCTGACATAGCCGGTCATCTCGTTTGTCAGCGCCATATCGTCGCGAATGTAAGGCAGGGCATAGGCGAGCGCGGAAAAATCCTGCCCGTCGAAAAAGGTCACCAGGCTGCACAACAACAGCAATTGCAAGTGATACGCGGTCAGCCCCGTATTGAACCCTTTGCGCAGGAAGGGCAGCCGCAAGGTTACAAAACGCTGCGGTTCGACCTCTTGCAGGAATTGCGTAACGTCGAGCGTACGGGCCGCTTGGCGTGTCATTGGTGATCCTCTCTCCCAGGAACGTCGTCGGACGATAATGCGCCTGCCGCTGCTAAGCTAGCGGCGATTTTGTGGCAGACTGTCGCAGATAGGTGTCATCGGCCGGCAACTCCGAAGCATGGCCCGCACCCTTCCAATCGAGATCGCGCAAGAAGCGATCCAGCCGGTCGGCTCCGGCAGGCGGCCGACCAAACATGAATGGGGCATTGCCGCCCAGCCGGTATCCCCCCTGCGGTACGGTTTCCACCAGCCGTTCGCAGCCGACAGAGGCGAGCTTGCCGCGGAGGCGCGACACATGCACTTCCACACTGTTGGTGCCCGGTTCATGCGCCAGCCGCCAGACATCGGTCAGCAATTGCGCACGGCTTACCGCCTCGCCCGGATTGTCTGCCAGCCGCCAGAGCACGCCAAATTCGCGCGGATGCAGGTTGAGCCAACGCGTGCCATGGCGCACATCGCGGTGAAACAGGTCAAGCGTCAGCGGCCCCAGCAGCCGCCAGCGCGGCAACAGGTCGAACATGTCGGCCACCCGCTGCGCGCGGGCAGCCAGCTCGCCAATCGTGGTGGAGGCGGACAGCGCTTCGGCGCAGCCGATCGAGAGCAGGTGCGCGCGTTCAGCCGGTTCCTCCACGCCGATCAGGATCAGCCGCCAGGCGGGCCGATCTGCTTCGGCAAGGCCGGTCCTTTGCTCCGGCGTAAGGCGCCGCACATCGCAGGCGAGGACGTGTCGGCAATCGGCGCGATGTCCCCCTTGCCCGTGGCACAGCGTCCATCCCTCCTGCCGCAAATCCCATTGCGGTGCGGGCATTTGTTCGGCAGCGACCCAGCCGAAAGTTTTCACATTGCCACTCCCGCCATTGTGGGCTGTGCATGGCAAAGGCAATCGGGCGCGAAAACAAGCCCGGCATGATTGCGGACCCGGTCAATAATACGCGATCAGGCGGCCGTTGAATTCACACCCATGCTTTGCAGATAGCGTTTGATGTTGCGGGCTGCCTGGCGCAGCCGCTGTTCGTTTTCCACCATGGCAATCCGCACGAAGCCTTCGCCATCCTCTCCGTATCCCACGCCCGGCGCCACTGCGACTTCGGCATGGGTGAGCAATTGCTTGGAAAACTCCAGGCTGCCCATTTCCTTCAGGGCCGGGGGCAGCGGTGCCCAGGCGAACATGGAGGCAGGCGGCGCGGGAATCTCCCATCCGGCGCGGCCAAAGGCTTCCACCATGACATCGCGCCGCTTGTGGTAGAGCTGGCGGTTTTGTTCCACGATATCCTGCGGGCCGTTGAGCGCGGCAACGGCGGCGGCCTGCATCGGGGTGAAAGCGCCGTAATCGATATAGCTTTTCACCCGTGTCAGCGCGGCGATCAGCGTCTGGTTGCCCACCGCAAAGCCGATGCGCCAGCCGGCCATCGAATAGGTCTTGGACAGCGAAGTAAACTCGACCGCGACGTCCTTTGCGCCCTTCACTTGCAGGATCGAAGGGGTGGGCTTGCCGTTGTAGTAGAGTTCGGAATAGGCCAGGTCAGACAGCACCCACACCTTGTGGAAGCGCGCCCAGTCCACCAGCTTTTCATAGAAAGCCAGATCGACCACTTCGGCGGTGGGATTGCTGGGGTAATTCACCACCAGCACCGTGGGGCGCGGGACGGTGAAGTTCATCGCCTTTTCCAATTCCGCCCAATAGCGGTCATCCGCCGTGGTGGGCACATTGCGGATGCTGGCCCCGGCGATGATGAAGCCGAAGGTGTGGATCGGATAGCTGGGATTGGGCGCAAGGATCGTATCGCCCGGCGCGGTGATCGCGGTGGCAAGGCTGGCGAGGCCTTCCTTCGAACCCAGCGTCACCACCACTTCGCGTTCGGGGTCCACTTCGACGCCCCAGCGCCGTTCGTAATAGGCGGCCTGGGCGCGGCGCAAGCCGGGGATGCCCTTGGACTGCGAATAGCCATGCGCGCCCGGATCGCGTGCCACTTCGCACAATTTGTCGATCACGTGCTGGGGTGGGGGCAGATCGGGATTGCCCATGCCCAGATCGATGATGTCGCGCCCTTCCGCACGTGCGGCCGCGCGCATCGCGTTGACTTCAGCGATGACATAGGGCGGCAGGCGCTTCATGCGGTAGAATTCGGTATCCATGGGCACTTTCGAAATGACAGGTTGATAGGATCGCGCAAATGTGAACGAATCCGCCGCGTTGCGCAACGCGCCGCTAACAGCTTGCTTGCCCTTGCCCAAGAGGGTGCGTGGCAATCTGTGTCTCCCCATCGCCAATTTTCCTGCTTATGCTGCCGGCATGAGCACAGGCAGCGTCACAACGGGCAGCGGCAGCGATGCCGCGGACATCTTCACCGAACTGCTGCGCATCCAGGGCGAAGCCGCGCGGCAGGTGATGGCCGCCTTCGTCCCCGCCGCGGCCGAGGCGCTGCCGGACAAGCAGGACATCGACGCGTTGGGCGCATCGATCATCGCGTTTCAGGACAAGTGGTTCCGCCTCAATTCGCGGCCCGACGGGCAGGGCGGGGTGCTGCCCTTTCCCTTCTGGGCGGATCCCGCGCAATGGCTGGAGATGGCGCAGGCGATGCAGCGCCAGTTCCCCGCGCTAGACCCCGTACGGCAGGCGGAATTGTGGGAAGAAGGCGCCGAATTGTGGGAACGCATCCTTGCTCACTTCACGCCGGAAGGTGCGGCGCAGGATGCGCAGGCAGGCGCGCTTGATCCGCATTTTCCGAGGGCCGATCGCCGTTTTGCCGATCCGCGCTGGCGCGACCAGCCTGTCTTCGCACTGATCCATCAGACCTATCTGTTGCTGGCCGAACGCGTGGCTGAGGCGGTGGATGCGGTGGACGGCCTGGACGAGGAGGAGCGGGCCCAGCTTCGCTTTGCCACCCGCGCGGCGCTGGACGCGATGAGCCCCGCCAATTTCCCGCTGATGAATCCAGTGGTGCTGGAGCGGACAATCGAAAGCCAGGGGGAGAACCTCGTCAAGGGAATGCAGCGGCTGGCCGCCGACCTTGAAAAGGGGCAATTGACCCACACCGACACCAGCCGTTTCGTGCTGGGCGAAAATGTGGCGGCAACACCGGGCAAGGTCATCTACCGCAGCCGGTTGTTCGAAATCCTCCACTACACGCCGACGACCGAAAGCGTTCTGGCGGTGCCGTTGCTGATCTTTCCGCCATGGATCAACCGGTTCTACATCCTCGACCTGAACCCGGCCAAGAGCTTCGTGCGCTGGGCGGTGGAACAAGGGCTTTCGGTGCTGCTTGTCAGCTGGCGCTCGGCGGATGAAAGCATGGCCGATGTGGGGTGGGACGATTATGTGCGCGCCCAGATCGAGGCGATCGATTTCGTGCGCGACCGGCTGAAAGTGCCCGCGGTGCACACGATCGGCTATTGCGTGGCGGGCACCACGCTGGCCGCCACGCTGGCGGTTCTGGCGCGCCGGGGGCAGGCCGACAAAGTTGCCAGCGCCACCTTCCTGACCGCGCAGGTGGATTTCTCGCACGCGGGCGAACTGAAGCTGTTCATCGACGATGCGCAGCTGGAACTTATCCGGCAGGCCAGCCAAGGTGGCTATCTCGACGGGCGCTATATGGCGGCGACCTTCAACCTGTTGCGCGGGCCGGACCTGATCTGGAACTATGTCGTCAACCATTATCTGCTGGGCGAGGATTATCCGGCGTTTGACCTGCTGTATTGGAACGGCGATGTCACCAATCTGCCGGCCAAATGGCACCAGGCCTATTTGCAGCATTGTTACCGCGACAATCAGTTGGTTGTGCCCGACGCGCTGGAGGCGGACGGCACGCCGATCGATCTGACGCGCATTACTGTGCCCGCCTATGTCCAGGCAGGGCGCGAGGATCACATTGCTCCGCCCGAAAGCGTGTTCCGGATGCTGAAGCATCTACGCGGCCCGGTGCGCTTCGTTCTGGCGGGCAGCGGACATATCGCCGGCGTGGTCAACCCGCCATCGGCCAACAAATACCAGTATTGGACCGGCCCCGCGGATGCCCCATCGCTGGAGGATTTCGTGGCTGTGGCGGACGAACACAAGGGCAGCTGGTGGCCCGATTGGGTCGCATGGGTGGAACGCCTCGCCCCCGCGCGGGTCAAGGCCAGCGGGCGCCGCATTCCCGGCGGCAAGGGTAACCCGGTGCTGGACGATGCGCCCGGTTTGTACGTGCGCCAGCGATAAGACCCGATGGCTGGTCATATCGGGGCCGGAAAGCGGCCCGATATGACCGAATTGTGCACTGCACCATTTTTCTTGACTTTCTCGCCCTGGATGCTTATTGTGCGATGCAACATGACGCGATCGCGCGTCGATGGACGATACAAACAGCAAGGGTTGAACCATGGCAGAGCAAAGCGAGACAAAGCCCGAAACGCCCGTAAAGGCGGCGGAGGCTGCCGTGCCCGCTCCCGCCGCGGCTGCCCCGCTTGTCGAGCAGCCAGATCCCGCGCCGGTTGTGGCTCCGGCAGCTCCGGCGCCCAAGAAGGATGCCGCCAAGGCTGCCACACCCAAACCGGCTCCCGCAAAACCGGCTTCGGCCAAATCCGCAAAGCCCGCCCCTCGGCGAGCAAAGGCGACAGCTCGCAAGGTCTCCCCCCGGCCTGTGCCTGCTTTCGCCGTCAACTCCAGTGTTACCGAATTGAAGGAAAAGATCATGGCTACCAAGAACACCGCCGCCGACCTGACCGGCATGATGAGCAAGTCGATGACCGACGCCGTGGCCGAAATGCAGGCCAAGGCGCAGGAAGCCTATGACAAGGGCACCAACATGGTTTCGGAAATGACCGAAATGGCCAAGGGCAATGTCGAGGCGCTGGTGGAAAGCGGCAAGATCCTGGCCGCCGGTATGCAGGACATGACAAAGTCCTATGCCGAAGAAGCCAAGGCCGCTTACGAAACAATGACCGCTGACCTCAAGGAAATGGCGAGCGTCAAGAGCCCGACCGAACTGTTCCAGCTTCAGGGCAAGATCCTGCGCCGCAATTTCGACGCGATGATGGCCTCCACCAGCAAGGCGCCTGCAAGCGCGATGAAGCTGGCCAACGACGTGATCGCTCCGATTACGGCGCGCGTGAACCTGGCGGTGGAAAAGATCTCCAAGGCCGCCTGAGGCACCTTTACGAACTCTCCCTCGCCGGAATCTCTCCTCTCTCCCTTCCGGCGAAACGAGCGGGCCGGGCAGGCAACTGCCCGGCCCGTTTGCGTTGGCGGTCCCTCGCGCCATCCGCCACCCGACCAAGGGCCATCATGCGTGGGCGCCTGTCTCGCGGCAAAAATGCGCGCGCCATCTTGCACCTCGCATTGCCGATACGATATTTGAAGGCCCGATGACTTGCCCGTATGATCTCCATCTGCCGCCGCTGGCCGCCTTTCCCGTTTTCGCCGGGGACGATGATGATGCCGGTGATGGCGGCGGCGCAAGCGGTCCCGGCACCGGCGGACAGGTCGGCCTTGCCACCCGCACACGCACACGGCCCAAGAAGCCCAGCATGTACAAGGTGCTGATGCTGAATGACGATTACACGCCGATGGAATTCGTGGTGCTGGTGCTGAAACGCTATTTCCGGATGGATCTGGAACAGGCGACGCGGGTGATGCTCCACGTCCACCAGCGTGGCGTGGGCGTCTGCGGCATCTTCCCGCTCGAAGTGGCTGAGACCAAGGTCAACCAGGTGATGGACTTTGCCCGCCAGAACCAGCACCCGCTGCAATGCACGCTGGAGAAGGCGTGATTGCAGGGGGGTGGCAGCATCGGCTAAGAGGCTGGCCGAAGCGAAGGCACCCAGTTGGGGGGGAATGAATTGACAGGGGCCGCCGGTTCCGTCGTCGTCTCCGGTGCCGAACCATCCGGCGCAACTGGCGCAGCCGGATCTGGCGAACCTTGGCCATCGCCTGCTCCGTCTCCGGCTCCGTCCCCGGCTCCATCACCTGCTCCCTCTCCCTCTCCATCACTTCCCGGCGCAGGGGCCGCATCTTCCGGCTTCGTTGCCGGTGCAGGGGTCGGTTGAGCCCGGCTTGCTGCGATAGCTTCGATTGCAGCCGCCTCAATATTGTTCGACAGGCACAGTTCCACATAACCTTGGATGGCGCGCATGGCTGCCGCACGGCTGGTGTAGCTGTCAGGTAAGGCGCTGACATAAGCGCGTTGGCGATCTTCCACCATGCGGCCAACCACTTCGGGAGGAAGCGAGAACAACAGGCTACTGCCGGCATTCTGGATGGTGTCGTTGACCAGGGTAAACCCCAGCGGCGTCAGGCCCACCAATTGGCGCGAGGCATCCAGCACTTCCATTGCGGCCGCCGAAGCAGAGCCGAACAGTTGCGATTGGCGGCTCGCGGCATTTTTGGCTCGGTTCAGCCAGAATACCGCCTGCATGTAACCGCTGCAGCGGACATCCACGTAGTGTATACCGGCATCGACCACTGGGCGAAGATCGGCTTTAAGCGGAGCAGGGGGCGTGGCCTCGGCTGCACCTGCTTGACCGGCATTTGCCGCAGGGGCCTGATCTGCAACGGCAGCCGGGGTTTGTTCTTCTTCGGCAATCGGAGCTTCTGCCGGTGTTTCATCGTCAAGCTTCACACCAGCAAGAAGTGCGAACTGCCGGAAAATGGCATTCTGGGCCGCGACAAAATCTTCCACAGCTCCCAAGGCCAGCGCCGGACTGTTGGCGTTGTAGGCGTTCCAATGCTCGTTCACATTTGTGCACGCGCCCAGCAGCGCACACCCCGCGAGGGCAGCCAGTTTTTGCATGATTGATCCCCAAGACCGCCGGACCCCGATTCCGGCATGGGCAGAGAGTTTCATGAAATATCCTGCAGACAAAGCGGCAAATGTCCTGCACGTGGGTATTTTCGGCAATCCGGTGCATGACCTGCCCGCCATTCTGCGTTAAGGCGAGGTCATCCAGACTTTGCCGGAACGATCCGCTACCGCTTTCACGCCTGAACGAGACCTCCTCCTTGTCCCGCTTCATCACCGCCACCGACCGCTATATCTTCCGGCTCGTTCTGGTGCCGATGCTGGGCATTTTCGTGCTCGCCGCCAGCCTGCTGATGCTGGAAAAGATGCTGCGCCTGTTCGAATTCGTGTCCACTGAAGGCGGGCCGATCAACATTGTGTTCGAAATGCTCGTCAACCTCATCCCCGAATATGCCGGGCTGGCAATTCCGCTGGGGCTGATGCTGGGCATCCTGTTTGCCTTCCGCCGCTTGGCAATAACCAGCGAGCTCGATGTGATGCGTGCGGTCGGTTGGTCCTATTTCCGGCTGCTGCGTGTCCCCTATCTGATGACCATCGCGCTGATGGCGCTCAATTTCGCGATTGTCGGCTATATGCAGCCCAAGGCGCGCTTTGCGTATGAGGAGATGGAGTTCCGCCTGCAGTCGGGCGCGCTGGGCGCATCGATCCGGGTGGGCGAATTCAACACGATCGAGGACCGCATGGCGCTGCGGATCGAGGAAAGCCGCGATGACGGGCGGCAGCTCGTGGGCATTTTTGCCCGCGTAGCGAACGACAAGGGGCAGGTGTTGTCGATCTCCGCGCGCGAAGGGCGTTTCCTGGCCAATCGCGAAGACCGCAACACCATCATCCTGCGGCTGACCGACGGCACCATCATTCATGCCGTGCCCAATGGCAGCCCGCGCGTGCTCAGCTTCAGCCAGCACGATCTGCCGATCGATCTTCCCGCGCTCGAACGGTTCCGTGCCAGAGGCGAGGATGCGCGTGAATTCGTCATACCCGAATTGCTTGAAATCGGGTGGAGCCGCGATTCCACGGTCGAGGAACGGCAAAGCAGCCTTGCCAATTTCAATTACCGCATGGTGGAGGTAGTGATGATGATCATGCTGCCGTTGCTGGCGGTGGCGCTGGCGGTGCCGCCCAAGCGGTCGACATCGGCGCTGGGCATATTCCTGTCGATCGTGATCGTGGTCGCCTATCACAAGATCAACCAATACGGCGAAAGCGTGGCGCAGCTGGGCCGGGTCGATCCCTTCCTGGCGTTGTGGGGGCCGTTTGCGGTGCTCTTCTGCCTGATTGGCTGGATGTTCTACCAGATTGCCTTTGTCCCCGGCGGACAGCCCATCGGTGCTCTGGAAAATGTGTATGGCAAGCTGGCGCGCAGCGTGAAGAAGCTGCTGCGGCGCGGCGACCGGCGACGCGGGATAACCCATGCCGACGATGCGGATGATCCTTATCTTGCGGGGGAGAGCGCGCTTCGTGCTGCTTAATTTCTTCCCTTCGCGCCAGCTGACCTTCTACATCGGCAAGATGTTTGCGGTGCGCATTATCGCGGTGCTGGCCATGCTGGTGCTGGTGCTGATGATGCTCGACCTGCTCAGCCGCACGGGCGACATTCTGGCCTATGCCGGCAATGGCGAGGCGGAGCTGCTGCAATATGCCTCGCTGCGCATGCCGCAATTGGTGAAGCGCTTTCTGCCCTATTCGGTGCTGCTGGCCACCATCATCACGCTCGCCACGCTCAACCAGAACAGCGAAGTGACCGCGATGAAGGCGGCAGGCCTTTCCGCGCATCAGATTCTGGCACCGCTGCTGCTGGTGGCGGTGGTGGTGGCGGGCGCAAGCTTTGCCTTCAACGAGCGGGTGGTGACCCGCGCCACCGCTACGCTCAAGGCGTGGGAGCGGGTGGATTATGGCCCGATCCCAACTGATCCCGACATCCGCACCAATGTCTATTTCAACGATGGCAACGATGTGCTGATGGCGCGCGAATTGTCCGGGCAGGGCGCGGATACGGTGCTGACCGGGGTGACCTTCTACGAACGCGACGATGCCGGTATGATTGCGCGGCAGATTACCGGCTCGCGCGCCACCTATGCCAATCCCGGCTGGCTGCTGGAGGATGCGCAGATATTTTCGGTTGCCACGACGCAGACGGTTTCGGCCGATGGCCCGCTGCTGGTTGCACCGGGCACGACGCTCGATCAGGTGGCGCTGCGCCGGGTGGATGCCGACGCCGAAACGCTGGCGCAGCTTGCCGATTCCATCGCCGCGCTGAAGGCGGCTGGCCGCCGCACGGCGGAATTGGAGGGGCGCTGGTGGGCCAAGATATCGGGCCCGTTGTCCGCCATATTGATGCCCCTGCTGGGGGCGGTGGCGGGCTTTGGCCTTGCGCGCAGCGGCAATCTGTTCATCCGCGCGGTGATCGGCATGGCGCTGGGCTTTGCCTATTTCGTGGTCGAGAACGCTGCGCTCGCCATGGGCAGTTTCGGCGGATATCCGCCACTGCTTGCCGCATGGTCGCCCTTCGTGCTGTTCCTGCTGGTGGGCGAGACGGTGCTGATCCGCACCGAGGAATAGGTCAGCGCGGCTCCAGCGGCACCGCCCCCTCCGCATCATATTGCACGGGGCAGCCCATCACGAAGCGGCCGCCCGCCTCGGCGTTCCGGCAATATTCGACCGCTGCGGCAATCTGCCGACGGGTATTTGCGAACACCTGTTCTATCGGGACCGGGCCTGCGCCATGGACCGGCACATTGGTTTCGGGCGCAATCCTGTAATGGCGGATATTGGCGGCATAGGCGCTGCCCCACCAATGGAGCTGCCATGCTTCGTCGCCGAGGTCGCCTTCCAGCAAGATCCGTTCGGCGGGCAGATAGGCGAACACGGCATTGGGCATGTGGCTGTGTTCGATCACCCGGTAGATTTCCAGCCGCCGCGTCGCGTCTTCCAGCACCATATGTTCGTCCACAGGGGTGAAGCGCAGCGGATGCGGATGGCGGGCCAGCGCATCGGGGAACACCGTGGCGGGTCGCTCCACCATCTCGCGGATGATGCCTTCGTTGCCGCGGTGCGAGATCACTTCCAGCCCGCGTGAGACAGCGGCGCGCAGGCCGCCGGTATGGTCGAAATGGTGGTGCGACACGATCACGGCCTCCACGCGCTTGCCGGGGACAAGCGCGTTGGCTGCATCGATACGCAGCAGCGTCTGCGCCTCGCCGCCATAGGCTTCGAACATGACGAGGCGATTGGCAAACTCCACTACCGCGCCGCCTGCCCCGTTCACCCGCACATCCCAAACGCCCGGTGATAGCTGCGTGACTTGTGTCGACGGTGGCCGGACAGGCTCGGCCGCTATTGGCTGGGCAAAGGGTGGCAGTTGAGCGGCGGAGGCGTTCACCCGGTAGGAATCCACCTGAAACATCAGGTTCACCTGGCCGCGCCAGTCGAGAACCTGCATCAGGCCCATCGGCAATTGCACACCGTCGAACGGCAGATAGCCGGAAAACCACGCGGTGGTTGTCAGGTCGCCCAAATTGGGGTGCGGGGCCACCCAGCGGGTGAACCGGGGCAGGTGCGTAGCCGGATCCATGCCGATCCACGCCGGCGTGCGGTCGACCTGAAAGCCGACCACGATCAGCCCATCCTCCTGCGTCACCGCGCCCAACCTTGTATCCGGGTGCAGCGCAGCAAGCAAAGCGGGCAAAGGATGATCGAGCACCAGCTCGCCGGACTGCACGGTTTGGCGTCGCGGGAAATCCATTCCAAACAGGCCGGCAAACGGGAATTCCTGCCCCCAACGCTCCTGATAGAGCGCGCGGCCGCCGGGCAGATCGCGGGCGCCAAGATCGAATGTCCGCTGGACATCGGTGAGCTGTTGCCACTTGGTCGGGGCCATGGGATCGCCGGTGATATTGCCGCCGCCCTGGAAATAGGCGCGCTGGCCGAAACCGGTATAGACCACGCTGTCAAGCGATTGCAGCCGATCCAGCCCGCCCATCGCCTCTGCCGCGCGCATCAGCACGGCGCGGGGATCGTCCTGCGCCAGCGCGGGGCGCGTAAATCCGAATACGGCGCACAGGATCAGGCAGGCAGCGGCAAATATGCGGCGCATCGTCATGGCAATCCCCTCCCGGACATCTCTTGTGCGGGAGTAGACCAGCAAGCGCGCCGCTGTGCAACAGGGGCGCGGGAAGCGTGTAAAGGGGGTTAGCCGCGCCGCATCGTGCTGCGGGCAATCTTCGCTACCAACGGGATCATGCCCTTGTGGTTCGCGCCTTCATAGGTCGATCCGGCGCCCAGATGCGCGGAGATGCGGCGATGCGCTTCGTGCAGCGAGTGATAGGGCAGGCTGGGCAGCAAATGATGCGTGGCGTGGTAACGCAGGCCCACCGGCGCCCAGATCGCCGCCGACCAGTGCGGCACATTCACCGAATCGAGATATTGCGCGGTGGTCGACAGGCGATCGCCGTCATTCTCCCACAGATGCGCCACCAGCGTGCGCAACTGGTTGAACACTGCCACCAGCGAGGTGATCGCCATCGCGACCAGCAGCGGCTTCCACCCCAGCCAGAACGGCGTGGACATCACGAACAGTGCCCACAGGCTGGCCCCCGCCTGCTGCCAGGCGAACCAGCGGCGCTGCTCCGGTGTTTCGGGCGCGCGGCGGCGGAAGTCGGGATTGATCGACAGCGACGAACCGCGCTCCCACGCGAACGTGCGCACTGCTGGAAACACCACGCCCAGCGGCGCGAGCACACCCCAGCGGAAAAGCAGCGCGATCGGGGCGAGCGCGGCGATCAGGATGAAGGCGGGCAGGCTCCACGGCTTCATCAGCGCGAGCGGCAGATATTCGGGATCCTCCGCCGTGCCATATCGCATCCGCGAATGGTGGATCGTGTGCACCTGCTCATACATCAGGCTGGGGGTGAGCATCGGAATGCCGACCAGCAGGTTCCACGCCGTGCGAAAGCCGGGCAGGGCGTTGCGATGCAGATGGGTGATTTCGTGAATGAACAGCAGCGCCCGGTACAGCGCCATCACCGCCACCGCACCGCTCAGCACCGCCAGCCACAGCGGCTGGAACAGGATAGCGCCTGCCAGCGCGGCATATCCGATTGCGGCGGAAAGCAACATGTCGGGCCAGTAGATATCGGGCCGGGCCTTTGAAATGTCGCGGGTAAGCTCCGCCGCGGCGCGCAGCATGGCCATGTCGTCCGGAATGGCGGACTTCTTCGCCGGCGCGGCGCCGGCCGTGTCGATCGCAGTGGTCATGTTCATCGTGCGGCCTCTGGCCAAACCTTTGCATTTTCGCCTTGCATCCGCTTTGTCGCGGATCAAGGCCCTTATCCGGTTTCCCCGACGCTTGACATCGGCGCCCAAGCACACGCACTGAAAACGGCGCATGAACGCATGAGGAAACACGCAGCTTGACCGACAAAATAGATATCGCACCTGTATCCGGCAAGCGCGACCTCGATGCCTTTATCGATCTGTCTTATCGGCTGAATGCAAATGACCCCAATTGGGTGCCACCCCTGCGCGCCGATATGGTGGAATTGCTCACCCCCGGCCGCAACCCGTTTCACGATCATGCGCGCGTCCAGTATTTCCTTGCCCGCCGCGCCGGCCGCGTGGTGGGGCGCATTTCGGCGCATATTGATGAACTGGCACTGGCGCAGCCGGCGGAACAGGGCATGGGCCCCGGCACCGGCAATTGGGGGCTGATGGAGGCCGAGGACGAGGCGGTGATGCACGCGTTGATCGGTGCCGCCGAAAACTGGTTGCGCGAACAGGGCATGACACGCGTGGTCGCGCCGCTGTCCATGTCGATCTGGGAAGAGCCGGGCCTGCTCACCATGGGCCACGACCACCCCCCGATGATCATGATGGGGCATCATAACGCCGCCTATCAGGGATGGGTCGAGAGCGCGGGCGGTTATCAGGTTGCCAAGAAGCTTTACACCTACGACCTCGATCATGTGCGCGAAGGGTTTCCGGAGCTGGTCAACCGCATCGTGGCGATGGGAGAGAGAAACCCGCGCATCCGCATCCGCCGCGTGAACAAGGCCGATTTCGAGAATGAGGCGCAGATCATCATCCGCATCCTGAACGAAGCCTGGTCGAAGAACTGGGGCTTTGTTCCCTTTACCGAGCGCGAAAAGTCCTATGCCGGCAAGAAGCTGAAACCGATCATCCTCGAAGGCACCAACATGATCGCCGAACTGGACGGCGAACCGGTGGCCTTCATGATGAGCCTGCCCGACATCAACACCCGGCTGATCCACATGGGCGGAAAGCTTTACCCGTTCAACTGGGTCAAGCTGTTGTGGTGGCTGCGCAACCCCAAATGCGAGAATTTCCGCGTGCCGTTGATGGGCGTGGTCACCCGCCTGCAGAACAGCCGCATGGCCAGCCAACTCGCTTTCATGATGATCGAATATATCCGCCGCAGTGCCGCGGGGGATTACGGCGCACGCCGCGCCGAAGTCGGCTGGATCCTGGAGGATAATCAGGGAATGGTCGCGATTGCCGATGCCATCAATTCCAAGCCCAATCGCGAATACACGATCTGGTCCAAGAGCCTTTAAGGCAAAAGAAAAGGGCCACCGCTCGGGGGAACGGTGGCCCCAGAAAGCAAAAGAAAAGGGCCACCGCTCGGGGGAACGGTGGCCCTGGGGATCGTGTCACCGTCGGCTTGGACGGGAGGGGGGTGTCTCGGCGGTGACAAAGGGATAACGACGACCCCGCGGCCCGGTTCCCGCCGTGGGGCAACATTTTTATCATTGGCGATTTTGCCCCTCATCCGGCAAAATGCGCGCAAGCCGGGAACCGCAAGCTCAACAGCGCGTTACCGCCGGGTAGAGTTCAATCCGGGAAGGGACCCTTCATGTCGATCGGGGCTGAAATTGCCGCACACCTGCCATTCCTGCGCCGTTACGCGCGTGCGCTCACCGGCTCGCAGGCGACTGGCGACGCCTTTGTAAAAGCCACGCTGGAAGCCGCCATTGCCGATGCCGAGCTGGCGGAAAGCCTTCGCGGTGGGCGCGTGCCGCTCTACCGGGCGTTCAGCAAGCTGTGGGCGAGCGCTTATCTGGAACCCGTTGGCGATCCGCGCGGCGCATCGCTGCACGAACTGGCGGCGCAGAACCAGCTTGCCCGCATCACCCCGCCCGCGCGGCAGGCGCTGCTGCTCACCACGGTGGAGGATTTCAGCCTGGCCGAAGCTGCGCAGATCATCGACCAGGATGAAGACACGGTACGCGATCTCGTGGCCGAAGCGATTGCGGAGATCGACCGCGAAGCCGCCACCAGCGTGCTCATCATTGAGGATGAACCGCTGATCGCGATGCAGTTGGAAGATCTCGTTTCCTCATTGGGCCACGAGATTTGCGGCACTGCCGCCACCCGCACGCAGGCGGTCGAGGTGGTGGAACGCAATATGCCGGGGCTGGTTCTGGCCGATATCCAGCTGGCCGATGGCTCGTCGGGCCTTGATGCGGTGGACGATATCCTCGCCATCGCCGAAGTGCCGGTGATCTTCATCACCGCCTATCCCGAACGCCTGCTGACGGGCAACCGCCCGGAACCGACCTACCTCATCACCAAGCCTTTCCAGGAAGACACGGTGAAGGCGGCCATCAGCCAGGCGCTGTTCTTCGGATCCAGCCGCCCGCTTTGACGCGCTATCCTGTCGCATCGTCTTTGCGGCGGTGCGACAGGAAATACCACGCCAGCGCCATCGAGACCGTCCCGCCAAGCAGATTGGCGGCGAGTTCGGCACCGTAAACCGCGTCCGCGCCCCATACCGGGCGCAGAAGCAGCGCGAGCGGAATCATTACCATCGCCACCCGCGCAAGGGACAGCGCCAGCGCGGTGCCGGCATGATCGAGCGCATTGAACGCGCCATTGCCCATGATGAACAGGCCATAGGCGGCATAGCCCCACACCGCGATTTCGAGATAGCGCGCAGCCGCAGCCACCGTGGCCGCGTCGCTTGCGAACAGGCCTGCGAGCCAGAACCGCGCGAAATAGAGGATCAGCGCGGCGGCGATGCCGTAAATCACGCAGAACATGCCCGCCTGAACCATGGCAAGCCGTGACCGGTCCGGCTGCCCCGCGCCCCAGTTCTGCCCCACAATCGCCCCGATCGAGCCGGACAGCGCCAGCAGCGGCACCACGGCCGCAATCTGCAGCCGCCCGCCCACGCCAAAGCCCGCAATCGCTGCTTCGCCCGCGCCCGCCAGCAAGCCAGTCATCACCGCAAGGCCCACGGGATTGATCGAACTCGTCACCGCCGCAGGCACTGCCACACGTCCGACCGCACGCAGCGAAGGGCCAAGGTCGCCCCCCAGAAGGAGGCGCGGACGGAACGGCACCTCGCCATTGCGCACCAAATAGAGGCCCAACGCAGCGCCGATCACCCATCCGGCAACCGTGGCCCAGGCCGCGCCCGCAATCCCCATGCCCTCCCAGCCGAATATGCCGTGTATCAGAATTGGATCGAGCGCCCAGTTCGCGCCCGCAAAGCAGAGTGATATCAGCGTGCTCCTGGTGGCGGCGCCTTGCGCGCGCAAGACGCCGTTCATGCCCGATATCGCCAAGAGCAGCGGAAAACCCAGCGCATAGGGCAGCATGTAAAGGCTGATCTGCCGCAGCATCTCGCCATCCGCCCCCATCGCGCCGAACAACAGATCGTGCCCCAGCGCCAGCAAGGCCGCGGCAACCAGCCCGGTGGCAAGCCCCAGCACCACGCCCAAGGCAGCGCAGCGCAGCGCCCGTTCGCGGTCGCCCGCGCCAATCGCCCGCGCCACTACGGACGAGGTGCCCGCCATCACCCCCACGCCCACGCTGCCCAGCGCGGTGGACACAGGGAAGATGAAGCTCATCGCGGCAAGTTCCGTCGGCCCCAGCCAGCCGACATAATAGGCATCGACAAGCCCGATCGACATCATCGCGCTGACGCCCACCACCAGCGGCGCGGTCTGCCGCAGAAGATGTCCGGAAATCGAGCCGCGCGTCAGCCGCGCCTGCTGGCTCATCGTTTTGCGGGGAAGTGTGCCATCACGGCGCGATCATGACCTTGCATTGCTGCGTGCGATGCTTGAGCGCTTCGTATACCGCAGGCGTTTCGGCAAGCGTTATCGTGCCCGTCACCATGACGCGCGGGGTCACTGCGCCTGATTCCAGGGCTTTGAGCGCAGCCTCGTATTCCTGCACGGTGAAGAAGGCGGAGGTGACCAGCCGCACTTCCTTGCTCAGCATGGCAAAGGAATTGAAGGTGTCAGGCTTGGTGCACAGGCCCAGCAGCAGGATCGTGCCGCGCGGGCGCACCTGCTCCACGGCTTGCGCGATCAGGCCGGGCACGCCGACACATTCGAACACGATATCGGCCTTTCCGCCTAATGCTGTTTCAGCGCTGGCAACCGGATTGGCGGGATCAACCACAAAGGCATCCGCGCCCATCTCCAGCGCGCGTTCTTGCTGATAAGTGGCGATGTCCTGCACCGCCACGCGCGATGCCCCCAGCCGCCGCGCCCAGAAGGCGACCGCCAGCCCAATCGGCCCCGCGCCCAGCACCAGCACCTTGTCGCCTGTCTTCATGCCCGACAGGTTGATGCCATGCAGCGCCACGGCCAGCGGTTCGATCAGCGCACCGTCAGCCAGCGTCAGATCGGCGGGGAGGGGCACGCATTGATTGGGCCGGGTGACGGCATATTCGGCGTAGCCGCCGCCTTGCAGGCCAAAGCCGGTGCACCACTGCACTTCGCCCTTGCGGCAGGGTTCACACCCACCGCAGCTTCTGAGCGGGATGACGCTGACCAGATCGCCCACCTTTGGCCCGGTCGTATTCTTGCCCAGCGCCACCACTTCGCCTGCGAATTCGTGGCCGAGGATATCGCCGTGCTTGCAGCCATAGGCGGCATCCTCGGTCATGTGCAGATCGCTGCCGCAAATGCCGCAGCGACCGACCTTGACGACCAGCTCACCCTCGCCCGGCGTGGGATCGGGGATTTCCTCGAAAGCAAGCGGGGTGTGCAGGCCTTGGAAGGTGACGGCTTTCATCTTGTATGGCGTCCTATTCGGTCCAGATCGGCTGTTCGCCCTTGGCAACCTCGGTCGAGTTCACAAGGATGAAATTGCCGAGCACATCGATAGTGGTGGGGAAGGCGGCGCGCACACGCGCCTGCATATCGGCCGCGCTGCTGCTGGCGGCGACAAGACCCGGCCAGGCCGCCAGATAATCGCGGGTGAAACGCAGGCCGGAAATATCATCGGGCAGGCCGGGGCGCGCATGGCCTGCGACAACGATGGCAGGATCGAGCGCGAGCAATTGCTCCACCGTCTCGCTCCACGCCTGCACGGCGGCGGCATCGTGTTCGCCCAGCCACAAATGCACCTCGTTGAACACGATATCGCCGGGAAGCAACGCGCGGATTGCGGGGATCCACAAGGCAGTCGAATGGCGATGGTCACCCATCATCGGCCCCAGCACGCGCAATTCATGCCCTTCCAGCATCAGCACATCGCTGGTGAGCGCCTGCGGTGCGGAGGGGTAGGCCGGGCCGTTCGCGCCCAGCATCGGGCTCCACCGCGCGACCTTGAAGGGCAGGCTGCGCCAGATGTCGGCGACCACCGTGGGATGCGCCACCACACGGGCATTGGGGAAGGCTTCGGTCAGCACTTCCATCGCGAAGAAGTGGTCGGGATGGTCGTGCGTTACGAAGATGTGGGTGAGCTCTTTCCCGCTGTCGAGCACCATGCCCGCCACGCGGTGCGCATCGGCCAGGGTAAAGGGCGGATCGACCAGCACCGCCTCCCGCTCGCCCATGATGAGCGCGGAATTGACGTGGAGCGACCCTTCGCTGGTGCGCAGCACTTCGATGGTGAGGGGAGGGGCGGTTTCCTGCGCAGCAAGAGGTGCCGCCAGCAGCAGCGCCAGCAGCGAGAATAGCCATTTCACCATGCGTTCCTCCCCCTTGTGTGCGGCTACTCCGCCGCCATGCGCAGCACAGGCTTCACCACATGGCCCGCCTCGCTCGCCTCAATCGCCTCGTTGATCTCGTGAAAGTCGAAATGCCGGATCAGCCGGTCGAACGGGAAATTGCCCGCCACATGGTGGTCGAGCAGTTCGATCAGGAACGGCGCGCCGTCCGAATTGCCACCCAGAATACCCATCACCGTGCGCCCGCCGCCCATGAAGGCCGCTTCGTTGAAAGTCAGATTGTCGGCCGGGTCACTCGCCCCCACAATGCCGCAAATGCCCTTGGGCGCGAGCAGGCCCCAGGCATCCTCGATCACCTTGTTGATGCCCGTGGTGTCGAAGGCATAGCCAAGACCCTGCGGCACCAGCGCCTTGATCTGGCCGATGGCGTCATCCTTGGCATTGAAGGCATGTGTTGCGCCCAGTTCCTTCGCCAGTGCCAGCCGGTCGTCATTCACGTCCACCGCGATGATGGGGCTAGATCCCGCAATCTTCGCCGCCATGATCGCGGCCATACCCACGGTGCCTGCGCCAAACACGGCGATAGGCAGGCCTTCGCGCACCTGCATCGCGTTGAGCACCGCACCCGCCCCCGTCATCAATCCGCAGCCGATGGGGGCAATCATGTCGAGCGGGATGGAATTGAACCGTTCGGGCAGGACAATGGTGTTGCGTTCATGCGCAATGGCCTTGGTGGCAAAGGCGGACTGGCCGAAGAAATTGGCCGCCATCGGTGCGCCGTTATGGTGCATGGTGGGTGTGCCATCGGCGCGGCTGCCGCTCCAGTTGTGCGGGAAGAAATTGTAGCAATAGGTGGGCGCGTCCACATCGCAGCTGGGACAGTGGCCGCAGGAATTGAAGCTCATCACCACCCGGTCACCCGGCTTGGCAGATGTGACGCCGCTGCCCACGGCCTCGACAATGCCGGCGCCTTCATGCCCCAGCACCACGGGCAGCGGCACGGGCAATTGCGCGTCGCGCACGGCCAGATCGGTGTGGCAGATGCCGCAGGCGACAATGCGCACCAGGATTTCGTCGGGCGCAAGTTCAGCCAGTTCCACCGGCTCGATGGTAAAGGGATGGTCGTGTCCGCGGCAGATCGCAGCGTTTGCGGTGGTGGTCATTTTGCGTCCTCAATTCTGCAAACGGTTTCAGGTCAGCGGCTTGATCGGCCCCAACTGCATTCCCCCATCGATCATTACATGCGCGCCGGTCATGTAACTGCCCGCATCCGAAGCCAGCAGCAGCGCAAGCGGTTTTATCTGATAGGTTTCCGCCATGCGGCCCACGGGCACCAGCTCGTCCCATGCCTTCTTGGCCGCCGGGTTCTTCTTCACCCAGCCATCGCCGATATTGGTAACGAAGGGGCCGGGAGCGATGGCGTTCACGCGGATGCCATAGGCGGCCAGTTCATAGGCCGCATGGCGCATGAAGTGCTTCACGCCCGCCTTGGCCGCCATATAGGGCACGCCGACAATCGCCTCGTTCACCTCGGCCGCGTTGGAGCTGGTGATGACGATCGAGCCGCCGCGCCGGTGTTTGTTCGCCTTCATCACACGCGCGGCCTCGCGCACCGTGTGGAACACGCCGTTGAGATTGATGCCAATGCTCTTGTACCAGCGGTCGGGATCGTAAACGTCGATCTGCCCTTCGGGATTGCGCGTGCCTTCGGGCGTCCAGAAGCCGTTGCCGACATCAAGGCCCGCATTGGCGAAGGCCACATCGCACCCGCCATAGGCCGCGACATGGTGATCGAATGCGCGGGCAACCTCGTCCAGTTTCGACACGTCGCACACATCCCAGCGCGCCTCGTAACCCTGATCGACCAGCCGGGCGCATTCGCGCGCCGCGCCTTCGGCGTCGATATCGGTCAGCGTGACCTTTGCGCCCGCCTCGGCCAGTACTTCGGCATAGGCAAGGCCGATCCCGCTGGCCGCCCCGGTGACAAGTCCGGAGCGGCCCGACAGGTCAAACTGGTCGAGCGTCTTGGGCTGCCCACTCACAGATAGAGCTGCCGGTTGATCGGCAGTCCATGTTCCTTGCAGTAGTTTTCGTAGTGCGACATGAACCACCACACATCGAGCGTTTCGACGAAATTGCCGTTTTCGTCGTAGAACTCGTTGGCGCCCTGCATCCAGAAGAACGCTTTCATGCCGCCCGGCTCGTCGGTGACGAGCGTATGCGCGTGGCCCGGAAATTCGGTGATGAAATCGCCGGGGCCAGCGATCCAGTCATATTCCAGATAGCGGAACGTGCCTTCCAGCCCGATCGCCCACACCATGCCGCGGTGCTTGTGCGTGCCGATCACGCCGGGCGACTTGATCCACAGCACATTGGCATAGACATTGTTGCGCACATCGAAGGCGAGATGCCGAATGGCGGCGTTGTCGCCAAAGGGAACCCAGGGGCTCTCCTCCTCGGACTGCCCGACATAGGTGCCCGAAATGCAATACTGGTCCAGCATTGCCTTGTGCGGTTCGGGCACACTGACGATCTTGTAGGCACCGCTGGGCGGTGCCTTGATGCCGCCCAGGCTGGCGGGCTTTTCCTGCGTTGCCATGATGGCCCCTCCCTTACAGATACAGCTTGGGATTGGGCTTCATCTGGTGATCGCGGCAATGCGTTTCGTAATGGTTGATCATCCAGAACACATCGACCGTTTCGACAAGATTGGCATCGCCATCGTAGAAATCGATCGGGCCTTCCATCCAGCCGAACAGCTTGCATCCCTGAGGATGTTCGGTGACCAGCGTGTGGCTTTCCCCCGGCACTTCCAGGATCAGGCCGCCGGGGCTGGCAACCCAGTCATACTCCAGATAACGCACACTGCCTTCCAGGCAGACCATGGTGATGGTGCCGCGGTGGAAATGCGTGCCGATCACGCCCGGTCCCTTCACCCACAGGATGTTGGAAAACAGGTTGCGGCGTACGTCAAAAGCCAGGTGCTTGATCGCGGCGTTATCGCCAAAGGGCACCCATGGGCTGTCCACATCGGTCAGCGCATCGATATAGCGGCCGCCGGGCGAGGTTCGCTCGACAATCTCGCGATAGGGATAACCGATATCGACGATTTCGGCCTTGTCGCTGGGGGGCGCGGTCATGGTTGCCATTGGTAACTCTCCCTTACCTGATCAAACTATCGACATAGGCGGCACCGATGCCGACCTGTTCGTAATGGTCGCGGGCCATTTTCATGTAATCGAACACGTCGAAATGGCCCACCGTGTTCCCCTGTTCGTCCAGCCACATTAACGGGCCGGACACGACGAAAAATACCTTCATCGGGTCAGGGTGTTCATACGCGACGAGGGTATGGCTCTCGCCCGGTGTTTCATAGATGAAATCGCCCGCAGTGGCGGTCCAGTCGTGCTCCAGATAGGCCCATTTGCCGCTGATCGTGTAGGCCCAGATCGGCTTGGGGTGGTAATGCCGGTTCACGATGCAGGGCTTCTTCGCCATCAGCACATCGGCCCACATGTTCAGCGTGGGGCTGATCCAGACGGGCTTGGAATAGACATTCTCGACAATCGGCACCCAGTAACGCTCGTCCCCTTCGGCGATCTTGGCCATATAGGCTTCGGGCATCGCGCCGGGGCGCAGTGCATGGGGCACGGGCGGGGTGCCGGCCCATGGCTCGGTCGTGGGGGCTTCGGGCATTGTGCGCTCTCCGTTTCAGGCTCTCTCACATCCGGCCCCGTCTTGTGCGGGACTCGGCAGGATGGGGCACTCTAACAGGCGTTAGAGTGCCGGGGAAGCTTCGCCGCGCCGCGCCAGCACGGCGGGGGCGGTTTCCTTCAGGCCCATGGCGATAAAGCCGCTGACGATCGACAGGCCGATCAGCAGCCACAGGAAGCTGTCCATGCCAAAGGCATCATTCAACGCCCCGCCGATCACCGGGCCGAACACGCCGCCCAGCACTTCGCAGCTGCCCATGGCAAGGCCCAGCACGGTGGCGTGATGTTGCGGCTTGAAGGTCTCGGACGGGATCGTCGCCATGAAGATCGGGAACACGCCGTTCACCGCCCAGCCGACGAAGAAGATCGCCGCAAGGCCGATCGCCCCGCCTTCCCAGAACATCGCGCCCAGCGGGCCAAGCACGGCGAGGAAAGGCAGCCACACCATCACCGGCTTGCGGCCGATGTAATCGGAAAGACCGGCAATGGTGAAGGAATAGATCGCCGCCGCAATACCCAGCGAGCCCATGATCCAGCTCATCGTGGAGGGGTCATATCCCTTCACCGTGGTGAGGTAGAGCGGCATGAAGGCCCAGGTGGTGACGAAATGCGCCACCATCAGCACGCCCACCACCACGCAAATCCACATATTGCGCACCTTCATCGCCGCACCGACTTCCTTGAGGTAATCGGAGAAGGCCGCGCCAAGGCTCTGCTTGGGCTTGGGCGGGGCCTTGGGCATTTCCGGTTCGCGCAGCATGAACCAGATCATCGCGGCGGAAACGAGGCCCGGCACGGCGGCAAGGTAGAACGCCTCGCGCCAGCTGAACATGGTGGCAAACCACACCAGCACCACCGGCGCGGCAAAGCTGCCCAAAAGGTTGGAGCCAAGGTTCTGCGCCACGCCCTGCGCCAGCCCGCGCCGCTTGGGATCGACTTCGGAGGCGACCATCGCATGGCTGATCGGCATCACGCCGCCTTCAGCCGCGCCCATCAGCAGGCGGGCGGCGAACAGGAACAGGAAGCTGGTGGCTATCCCCGACAGGAAGGAACACAGCGAAAAGGCGACGGTGGCGATCACCAGCAGCAGTTTGCGCTTGCCCAGGCTGTCGGACAGGCGGCCCACGAAGAAGGCGGCAATTGCCCAGCTGAACGACAGGCCGCTCGCCAGCAGGCCGATCTGCGTCTGGCTCAGTTGCAGATCAGGTTCAACGAAGGGCATCAGCGCATTGAGCGCCTGCCGGTCGAAGAAGACGATTCCGAAATTGAGCGCCAGCAGGAACACCAGCAAGGTCTGGTAGGCGGGCGAATTCTTCATCCAGTTGCCGGTGGTTCCAGCATTATCGGGGGCATGAGCCATTTATCGGATCCTTACGCGAAGGGGCGGATGGGGTCGCGGCCGTCCCAGTTGCGGCTCGCTTCCCAGAAACGGGTGAAGGTTGCGTCCATGCCGGGGGTCACCGGCAGAAGTTCGATGAAGCCGGTGGCCGCACCGCTGCCATTGTCGAGATAGACCACCTCGCCGCCGGTGGGCACCGCGGCGCGATACGCCTCGTGCCAGCCGCGCTGCGCATAGGCGGCGACATCGGCTTCCACATCGGCGCAGGCAATGCCCATATGGTGATAGCCGTAGCCGCGCGTCTCGATCGTTTCGCGGTAGACCGAAGGATGATCATCCAGCGGCTGGATCAGTTCGATCATCATGTGCCCGGCAAAACCCATGGCGAGCGTCACATCGGCGCGGCTTTCCTGCCCGCGATAGGTCTGGCCGGGGACGAGCAGATGCGGCAGCACGAAGAACGGCCCGGCGCGCATATCGGCGGCCCATTGACGGATCGCCGCCTCCAGATCGGGCACGATGAAGGCGGTTTGCGCCACACCTCCCATTGGCTGGCCAAAGCCCAGCTCTTGCGTCACCCGCGAATCCTCCCCGAATTATCCTCTGCCGCCGGTTATCGCCCGGTCGTGCATCCGCATGGCTTGCAAGTCGCGCTGACAAAGTCAACTTCGCTGTGCTATCCGGGACGAAAGGATAGGGAGAAGACAGCCATGGCCACGCAGATCAAGCCCAGCGAAAGCAGACCTCCCATCGATTGCAGCGCAGAGGAATGGCAGGCACGGCTGGACCTTGCCGCCTGCTATCGCATTTTCGACCATCTGGGCTGGTGCGAGGGCATCTATAACCACATCACCCTGCGCGTGCCGGGTGAACGGGATGCGTTCCTGATCAACCCCTTCGGCCTGATGTGGGACGAGGTGACGGCATCCAACCTCATCAAGATCGACGGCGATGGCAACAAGCTGTCGGACAGCCCGCACCCGGTCAATCTGGCAGGCTTCACCCAGCACGCGACCTTCCACCGCGCGCTCGACTGGGCGCACGCCATCGTCCACACGCATACCCCCGATACGATGGCGGTGTGCTGTTCGAAGGAAGGGCTCACCCCAACCAACTTCTATTCCTGCTTCTTTGAAGGCATGGTCGGCTATCACGATTTCGAAGGGATCACCGTGCGCGCGGAGGAAGGCGAGCGGCTGGTGCGCAATCTGGGCAACCGGCAGGTGCTGATGCTGCGCAACCACGGCCCCGTGCTAATGGGCAAGACCATCTACGAGATGTTCTTCCTCTATTACATGTTCCAGCGCGCCTGCGAGGTGCAGGTAAAGACGCTGGCGATGGGCGAGCCGATCGTCGTTCCGCCCGAAGTGATCGAGGTGCACCAGCGCGACCGCGACCTGATGCTTGTGGACGATTTCGGCAAGCTGGATTTCCGCGCCTGGACAAGGCGTATAGACCGGATCGACCCCAGCTGGCGCAATTGAAGGTAAATTGCTGATTTCATGCCTGCCCTGACGCTCAATGACCGCCCCGTGCAGTTCGAAATGGACGCGCAGACCCCGCTTTTGTGGGCGCTGCGCGATGCAGCCAATCTGACCGGCACCAAATATGGCTGCGGGGTGGGCGATTGCGGCGCGTGCATGGTGCTGATCGACGGAGAGGCGCTGCGATCCTGCCTTGTGACGCTGGCGGAGGCGGAGGGGCGCTTTGTCACCACGATCGAGGGCCTAAGCCGGGATCGCAGCCACCCGGTGCAACAGGCGATGGTGGCTGAACAGGCCATCCAGTGCGGATTCTGTACGCCGGGCATCGTGATCGCGGCGGCCGCGCTGATTGCGCGCAATCCCTCCCCGTCAGAGGAGGAGATTGTCGCTGCCGTGCCCAATCTGTGCCGCTGCGGCGTCTATCCGCGCTTGGTGGCAGCGATCCAGCGGGCCGGCCGCGTGGCGAGGCGGCGCGAACGCCTCGATGCCGCCCCTGCGCCGGGGATTGACCCGGCCGATGCGGCGCTGGCCGTGCCCGCGATGAGCAGGACCACGGCAGCGGAAGCGGGCGGCGAGTAAACCCGCCGCCCCATGACCTTCAGAATTTGATCCGCGCGCTGAGCGTGGCGTTGAACGGCTCGCCCGGCTGGATGTTGTTGTCGTTGTGCGACGAGGGGTAATAGGTCGCGTCGAACAGGTTCTCGACATTCAGTTGGAATGTCAGTTCGGGGCTGACATCATAATACAGCGCCGCATCGACGCGGGCATAGGACGGCAGCTCCACCGCATTGGTCAGCGTGGTGAACTGGCTCGACTGGTGGATCAACCCTGCGCCGATGCCAAACTGCCGCGTCAGCTGATACCGCGCCCAGGCACTCACCTGATGGCCGGGCACCTGCTGCAATTCGCGGCCCGCCGGGGCAGAGCTGGTGGTGCGCGTGATCTTGCCGTCGAGCAGGGTGTAGCCCAGCGTCACTTGCAGGTCGTCAGTCACCTCGCCCGCCAGGCTCAGCTCTATCCCCTTGGTGCGCGTGGCGCCCGTCAGGATAATCTGGCCCGGATTGGCGGGATCGGGCGACTGGGTATTGGTGCGGTCAAGCTGGAACACGGCGGCGGTTGCCACCAGTTCGGGCGTGATCGCATATTTGACGCCCGCTTCCCAGTTCTCGAACTTTTCGGGCACCAGCGTTTCGCTGACTGCCGAAAGCACGGTGAACTGGTCGCCCGATTGCGGCAGGAAGCTGGTGGCATAGCTGGCATAGAGCGACAGTGCTTCAGTCGGCTTGACGATCACGCCAAGGCGCGGGCTCCACTTCTCGTCCACCCGCTCGCCCGCAAAACCGTTGCGGATGTTGAGCGTTTCAAGATCGAACCGGTCGTAACGCAACCCCGCCACCAGCTGCACCAGGCCGAAATCGATCTGATCCTGCACATAGAAGGACAAGGTGTTCAGGCTCGATTCGCTTTGCGAATTAGGCACGATGGTGAAGGCAGGAATGGTGAAGCTGTTCGCCAGCGGCAGGGTGACACTGCCCGCGCCGCCAAAGCTGACATCGTTGCGGATGGCGGTGGAATCCTGATCCATCGCCTCTGCACCCAGCAGAAGCGTGTGACGCGCAGGGCCGGTTGCGAATTCTGCGACCAGATTGGCCTGGCCGATCAGGTTCTGGCGCGTAGTGCCGCTTTCATAGCCGGACAAAGTGACCGTGCGGGCATTGGCCGGGCCGCCCAGCGCACCGGGCAGGATATTGCCATAGAACTTGTCGTAATCGGCAAACTGCACCGATGCGTTGAAGCTGAGCGCTTCGCTGAACGCATGGTCGATCCGCGCGCGGGCGATATGCGCCTGGTTGGTGCTGATGTTGTAACCACGGGTATCGCCAAAGAAGACCTTGTCGAATCCGCGCAGCGGCGCGCCATTTTCCGACGGGATGCCGCGATCGACCACACGCCGGTCGTCGTCATAGGTGTAGCTGGCCGTCAGCCGCGTGTTCGGGCCAAGCTCCGCCGTTAGAGTGGGGGAAATGCCGAAGAAGCGCCCGTCATAGAAATTGCGGTGGTTGTTCAGTTCCTCGTAAGTGCCCGTCACGCGCAGCGCCACATTATCGGTCAGCGGCTGGTTGAGGTCGACCGCGCCCGAAAAGCCGCCAAAGCTGTCCACGCTGAAATCGGCACCGACAAGGCTGCTCATGGTGTCGGCGGTCTTCATCACGCGGTTGATCGCGCCGCCGCCCGCGCCGCGGCCGAAGATCAGCGCATTGGCGCCCTTGAGCACCTCGATCCGCTCCACATTGTAAAGCGGGCGGTAATATTGCGAATCATCGCGCAGCCCATCGATGTAGAAATCGGCGGTGGTGGACTGGCCGCGCAGCACAATCTGGTCGCGGTGGCCTTCGCCCGTGCCCAGCGACACGCCGGTGACGAAACGCAGCGCATCGTTGAGGTTGCGCAGCGCCTGGTCCTCGATCTGGTCGGAAGTGATTACTGTCACTGCCTGCGGCACATTGATGAGCGGGGTGGGAGTCTTGGTCGCGGTGGAGCCGTCCTCGGCGGCATAGCTGTCGCGCTGGCCGGTCACGATAATCTCGCTGCCCAGATAGTCGCGCTGCGTTTCATCGGCTGCATGGGCGGGAATGGCGGCGACAAGCGCACTCCCGGCGAGGATGATGGCACGAAAACGGATGGCAGAACGGATCATGTAAGGCCCCTGGTCTTGTGGCAAACTGAGCAGTCAGAATGCTGTTGCGAATAATTTGCAAGAGCCCCTATTGCGAATCATTTGCAGTTGCAACACCAAAGTGCGCGGCGGTGCGGATTTGATTGCTGACCCTTGCGGACAGGCCTGTGCGACGGCCCGCAAAATACCGGGCCGCACCGATTGCAGGCGGAGAAGCGGCGGTGGCCCATTGCCAAGTGGCGCGGCATTTGCAATCGCGGTTTCGGGATCAACCGGCTTTGGCCCGTGGCAATCCATGCCATGGGGAACGGGTGCAATGGGGAGCAGTTGCCACCTTTATGTCCAGCAATGATATCGCCACTTCGCGCCTGCGCGACCGGATCAGCGCCCGCCTTTCGCGAATGAAGGGGCCAGGCTGGATTTTCCTGCGCGGCTTTCTGGAACATCCGCGCATGGTGGGGGCGATCATCCCGTCGGGCCCGGTGGTGGTGCGCACCATGCTGTCGCGCGTGGACTGGGCCAATACGCGACTCTTTGTCGAATACGGCCCCGGCGTCGGCACCTTTTGCCAGCCCGTGCTCGACCGCCTGCCGCGCGATGCGGAGTTGCTGGTGATCGACACCAACCCGCTTTACATTGATTATCTGTCCCATGCGATCACGGACAGCCGGTTTCATGCCGTGCTCGGCTCGGCCGAAGATGTCGAGGAGATAATCCGCTCCATCGGGCATGAGCAGGCGGATTATGTTCTGTCGGGCCTGCCCTTTTCCACGCTTCCCGATGGGGTCGGCCCGGCGATTGCGGCCGCCACCCAGCGCGTGCTGCGCAAGGGCGGCGCGTTCCTCACCTATCAATATGCCGGCACTGCGCGCGATTTGACCGCGCGCTACTTCCCGCGCGTGGAAAGCTGCCGCGTCTGGGCCAATGTGCCGCCATGCCTGCTCGCCTGGGGCTGGAAAGCCTGAGCACGCCTATTCGAAGGTGCTGGCGGTTCCCTGGGCATGGCCCGAAAGCTGTTCCCACAAGGATACCAGAATGGCGGCAAGCACCAGGGCCACTGCTGCCCCGGCGACGCCATTGATCAGCCCGGTGACAAACAGGCTGCCCGCCAGTCCCACCACTGAAAACAGCAGCATCGAAATCACCAGATAGGCGATCATCAGCAGGAAGAAGAACAGCACCAACTGCCGACGCACAGGCTTTGTCAGCCGCCAGGACCGTTTGAATGGGGCCAGCGGATTGCGCTCCCCCTCCAGCATCACCACCGGCACCACCAGAATGAACCGCAGGGCCAGCGCGAAAAGCACCGCTATCAGCACAATCACCCCGATAGTCGCGGCAACCGCCTGCCCCACTGCAACCGCCAGAACAGCGCCGATCAGCCCCACGGCGAGAGCACCGATGATGACCACCGCGCTGTAACCGATCACCCCGACCGCCAGTGTGCCCAGCAAGACAGGAAAGGCGCGCATCGCTGCGCCCAGAGCTTCGCCCACCGTGGGACGCGACGGGCCGAGCAGCGCAACCATCGCGCCGTAACCCAGCATCGAGAACAGCGCCGCCAGCATCACCACGAACAGCAGCGGCCCCAATTGCGCGCCCAGTTGCTCGGCCATCAGCTCCGGATCGCCGCCTGGCCCGATCAACATCCCCATCATGTCGGGCATGGCAATCACCAGCGCCAGATTGGGCAGCAGGAAGAAAACGCCGGCAATCAGCGATAGATACTGCCAGTTGGCCCGCACCATCGCGAGCGATTGGGCCCAGGTGCGGTTCATGTCGAATGTCATTATGCGGTTGGCCCTTTCACTCGGCATGTCTTGGGGCTTGATAAACGCTTTGCCCTTCGCCACGCAATCGCTTCGAGTATGCCGCACCTTGACCCCACCTTTCCCGAATGGCGTGTTTCGGCCGCGCCCGTGCCCTATGCGCAGGCGCTGGCGGAGCAGGAGGCGCGCGCGGCGGCCATTCGTGCCGGGACGGCGGACGAACTCATCTGGCTGCTCGAACATCCGCCCGTCTACACGGCGGGAACCAGCGCAGACCCTGCCGAAGTGCTCGACCCGCGTTTCGAGGTGGTCGAAACGGGGCGCGGCGGCCGGCACACCTATCACGGGCCGGGCCAGCGGGTGACCTATGTGTTGCTAGACCTCGACCGGCGCGGGCGCGATGTGCGCCGCTTTGTCCACGCGCTGGAAGGCTGGGTGATCGCGACGCTTGCCACCTTCGGCGTGGAAAGCTGGGCGGTTCCCGACCGCGTGGGCATCTGGACGCGCGACGTGGACGGAGGCGAGGCGAAGATTGGCGCGATCGGCGTGCGTGTGCGCCGGTGGGTTACTTTGCACGGCCTTGCGGTCAACCTTGCGCCCGACCTGTCGCATTTTGGCGGGATCGTGCCCTGCGGCATTGCCGAATACGGCGTGACCAGCCTGGAAAAGCTGGGCATCGCGCTTGCGCCGGAGGCTTGGGATGAGGCATTGCGAGCCACAAGCGGCGCGTTTCTGGCCGCGCTGGAGGATTAACCGATGCCGCCATTGCGCCCCGTTGCATTTCCTGCCCTCGCCGCCCTGCTGGCGCTGGCCGCCTGCGGTGACGGTGCGGCCCTCGTGGCAGAGGAAGGCACGAGTTCAGGTGAAGTGCTGCCCGGATCGATCAGCGATACCATGCTGCCGATCGACAGCACGCGCAGCGAACCGCCTCTGATCGAGGAAGCGCCCGTGGCCACGGCCACTGCTCCACCTGGCGCCGCACCTGTCGAGGCACCAGAGGATGGGCCGGCGGCAGAGCCGGAAAGCGTCGCAGAATAGCCGGGCGGCTTGGCCTTCAGCCTGCGCGGTCCAATATCCGCCGCGCCCAATCCAGATGTGGCTTTTCCACCATGCGCCCGTCCAGCGGCAAGGCTCCCGCGCCCGGATTGGCGGCAAACAGATCGACAATGGTTTGCGCCTGTTCGACCTGTTCGGGCGTGGGGGTAAAGGCCGCGTTGATTACCGGCACCTGATCCGGGTGGATCGCCAGCATCCCGGCAAAGCCATCGGCGCAGGATGCTTCGGCAATGGCCTTCAGCGCAGACAAGTCCCGATAATCCGCATGGATTGTATCAATCGGCGTCAGGCTGCGGCTGCGCGCGGCGAGCAGCACTTGCGCGCGCACCATGCGGAACACATCGGCCCATTGCCCGCTTGCATCGCGTTTGCGCGTGGCCCCAATGGCGCTGGCAAGATCTTCCGCCCCCCAGGTGAGGCCAGCAAGGCGCGGCATATCCTCGCGCGCGTAATCTGGGATGCTGAGAGCCGAGAGCGGCGTTTCGCCCAATTGCGGCAGGATCCGGGTGGAGCCGCTGGGAACGGCGTTGCGCTGCTCCTGCTCGTATATTTCGGCGGCAAGGATGCGCAACTGATCCGGCTCTGCCACCTTGGGCACCATGATGCCATCGGGTCGCCCCTGCATCGCCGCGATCAGATCATCGCGCCACAAATGGCTGCTGAGCGCATTGATGCGCACAAACCGGCCGAACCCGCCGCCCGCCACGACCTGCCGGCTGTGGGCGCCAAGCCACCGCGCCGCCAATTCGCGCGCGGATGCCTTGGCAGGAGGCGCGACGGCATCCTCCAGATCGACCACGACAACATCCGCGCCCACACTGGCCGCCTTGGCCAGCTTGGCCTCGCTGTCACCCGGCACGAACAGCCAGGAACGGGTTTTCATCGTGCGCGTCCTTTCCCGCAACGCTTTAACCCGCTGACGGATAGGGGCAAGGCGTTGGAAACGCGTGCAAGGACAGGGTTAAGCACGGAGTAGGGGGATCAATCGAAGAAATCTTCGTCAAAGTCTTTCACATGCAGCGCGTATTTATCCCGGCAACCGACATTGTAACGCACCATCAAACGGCCAAGCTGATGCCCGTCAATCAGCACAATGCGCCCACCGATTTGGGTAGCTGTCTCAAGCGCGCTCTTGGTGAAGCCTGATGTGGTGACAAAAATGCCCTTCTGCGCCTTCTTCATGCTGAGTGCGCCAAAAAACTCGCGGATTGCTGCGGGGCCTACAATATTGTCCGGCTTGTAGCGCTTGGCCTGAATATAGATTTGATCCACGCCGAGCGGGTCTTGGTCTATGACGCCATCCACCCCGTCATCCCCGGCTTTGCCGATTGCCCTTCCAGCGTCTACCGAGCTTCCCCCGTAACCCATTGCTAGAAGTAACTCGACGATCGCTTTTTCGAAAAAGGCTGGTGAGCCCGCGATCAGCCTGTCGATCAGTTCGGTGATAAAAGCATCCGTGATTTGTTGATAGGCGGCGGTGAGGACATCTTCAGGGGAAGCGCTGGCGTCCGCCTGCGTTTGCGGAATGGTTATGTCGCCATCTGACTTTTTCCCGCGCTGCTTGAACCGACGAAACTCCTCAAACTGGTCGAGGAATGCGTTATCGATCCGTTCGGGTGCATTTTGGAGCACTGCGCGCCCACGATCAGTTATGCGGAAATGACCTCGTTTGGTTGGTTCAACCAGCCCGGCTTGTGTGAGATAGGCCTTGGCCCAATGCACGCGGCTGCGGATCGTCGTGAGTTTTCCACTGGGCAAGAGTTCGTTGCGCTCGTCTTCGGTCAGATTGAAGAGATCTGAAACTGTCTCGGTCGCAGCGTTTATACTTGCCTCGCCTTCTGCTGCCAGTCGCAAAACTGGCAACATTAGGGTTTGGTAGTCCGGGATCACCCGCGCGCCCCCAGGTCGCCCTTGCCCACGGTGCCGCTGGCCATTTCCAGCATCCGGTCGAGGCTCTGCTTGGCTTTGAGGCGCAGGCCTTCCTCAATCTCGATCCGGGGTTGCAGGTCGCGCAGCGCGACGTAGAGTTTTTCGAGCGTGTTCAATGCCATATAGGGGCAGATATTGCAGTTGCAGTTGCCGTCAGCCCCCGGCGCGCCGATGAAGGTTTTTTCGGGCAGCGCCTTTTCCATCTGGTGGATGATGTGCGGTTCGGTCGCCACGATCAGCGTGTCACCGGGGAAAGTCTTGGCAAAATTGAGGATGCCGCTGGTCGATCCGACATAATCGGCATGGTCGATGATGTGCGGCGGGCATTCGGGGTGCGCGGCGACGGGGGCATCGGGATGCTCGGCCTTCAGCTTGAGCAATTCGCGCTCGCTGAAGGCCTCGTGCACGATGCACACGCCCGGCCACAGCAACATTTCACGGTTGAACTTGCGCGACAGATACCCGCCCAGATGGCGGTCCGGCCCGAAGATGATCTTCTGATCCGCCGGGATTTGCGACAGGATCGTTTCCGCGCTGCTTGAGGTGACGATGATGTCGGACAGCGCCTTCACCTCGGTCGAACAGTTGATATAGGTCAGCGCGATGTGATCGGGGTGGCGTTCGCGAAATGCGGCGAACTTTTCGGGCGGGCAGCTGTCTTCAAGGCTGCAACCGGCTTCCATGTCAGGCAGCACGACGATCTTGTTCGGCGACAGGATCTTGGCCGTCTCCGCCATGAATTTCACCCCGCAAAAGGCGATCACCTCGGCGTCGGTTTCCGCTGCCTTGCGGCTGAGTTCCAGCGAATCGCCCACGAAATCGGCCAGATCCTGCAATTCGGGGCGCTGGTAATAATGCGCCAGGATCACCGCGTTGCGTTCCTTGCGCAGGCGGTTGATCTCTGCGATCAAATCGGTGCCGACGGGGTTCGGGGTCTGGACGCTCATCAGGGGTTCCTTGCTGCAATGCCCGCCATATAGCGCGGGCAGCGTGGATTGCATTACCGCTTTGGGGCCGGACGCCAAATGTCTCCGTCAAGCCGGGCGATACCCCGTCGTTCCAGATCGAGCAGGTGGGCGTGCACGCTTTGCGCGGCGGCGGGCCAGAGATATTCGGCCACGCCCTTGTACATCACCGGCACCAGCGCGGCGATGGATCGCGGCTGTTCGCCCAGCAGCTTCACGATCTGCCGCTCGCGCATCAGGCGGTGGCCGATCATGCCGCGCACCAGTTGGCGGGGCTTGGTTACCGCCGGGCCATGCGCCGGGTAATAGATGCGGTCGGCGCGGTTATACAGCTTGTCGAGGCTGGCCATGTAATCGGCCATGTCGCCATCGGGGGGCACCACCACGCTGGTGGACCAGGCCATCACATGATCGCCGGTAAACAGCGCGTCCGTCTCCTCCAGGGCATAGCACAGATGGTTGGAGGTGTGGCCGGGCGTGGCGACTGCGGTCAGCGTCCAGCCGGGGCCGCTGATCTGCTCGCCATCGGCCAGCACACGATCGGGCGCATAGCTCTTGTCGAACGGGGCATCGACGCGCGGCGCGTCGCTTTCAATATGCAGGGCTGCGCAGCCAATGATGGGCGCACCCGTGATAGCCGCCAGCGGGGCGGCGGCGGGGGAATGGTCGCGGTGGGTGTGGGTGCACAGGATCGCCAGCACGCTCCGCCCGGCAATGGCGCTATCCAGCGCCGCCAGATGCACCGGATCATCGGGGCCGGGGTCAATTACTGCCAGCCCATCCTCCGATCCGACAAGATAGGTTTGCGTGCCGGTAAAGGTGAAAGGCGAACCGTTGGGCGCCAGCACGCGGGCGATAAGCGGTTCGACCTGATCGGCAAGACCCGTAGGCCAGGGTTGCGGGGGCAGGGACATGGGCGGCATATGGCGCAGGAGAGAGGGGAATGCCATGACCGATAAGCTGATCCTTGTCCTTGACGAAGGCACCACCTCCACCCGCGCCATGCTGTTCGATGCGGAGGGCCGCGTGCACGGCGTGGCGCAGCGCGATCTGACGCAGTTCTATCCCGCCGCGGGCTGGGTGGAGCATGATGCGAACGAGATCTGGGCGCGCACGCTGGCCTGCGCGCTCGACATGGCGGGGCAGGTGGGCGGCGCGGGAAATATCGCCGCCATCGGCATCACCAACCAGCGCGAGACGGTCGTGGCGTGGGATCGGGTGACGGGCGAGCCGCTTGCCCCGGCGATCGTATGGCAAGACCGGCGCACTGCCGACGCCTGCGCGGAGCTTAAGGCAGCGGGACACGAGGCGGGAGTCCAAGCGAAAACAGGGCTGCTGCTCGACCCCTATTTTTCCGGCACAAAAATGCGCTGGCTGCTCGACAACGTGCCCGCCGTGTCCGATGCGGCGCGCGAAGGACGGCTGGCACTGGGAACGGTGGAAAGCTGGCTGGTGTTCAGGCTGACCGGGGGGCAGGCGCATATCACCGATGCGACCAATGCCAGCCGCACGCTACTGATGGCGTTGGACGGCAAGGATTGGGACGGGCACCTGCTCGCCCTGTTCAATGTGCCGCGCGCCTGCCTGCCCGCCATTTGCGACAATGCCGGCGTGCTGGCGACCACCGCACCGCATTTGCTGGGCGCATCCGTCCCGATTTGCGGCATGGCAGGCGATCAGCAGGCAGCCACCATCGGGCAGGCCTGCCTCGCCCCCGGCGAGACGAAGGCGACCTATGGCACCGGTGCCTTTGTGCTGGCGAATATGGGCGCAACCGTCCCGCAATCGGCGCACCGCCTGCTTGGCACCGTGCTGTGGCAGCTTGGCGGTCAGCGCACCTATGCGCTCGAAGGCTCGGTTTTCGTCGCCGGATCGCTCATCAAATGGCTGCGCGACAGCCTGGGGGTGATTTCCAGCGCATCCGAAACCGAAACGCTGGCCCGCAGCGTGCCCGACAATGGCGGTGTGGCGCTGGTGCCCGCGCATTCGGGCTTGGGTGCGCCGCATTGGCAACCCGATGCGCGCGGGCTCATCACCGGGCTGACGCTGGGAAGCACAAAGGCGCATCTGGTTCGCGCAGGACTGGAGGCGATGGCACACCAGACGGCAGACCTTGCCGCCGCCTTTGCTGCCGATGGCGCGCGGTGGTCGTGCCTGAAGGTCGATGGCGGGATGGTGGCAAACGGCTGGATGGTGCAGGACATTGCAGATATCCTCGATCTGCCGGTGATCCGCCCGGCGCTGGCCGAAACAACGGCGCTGGGCGCAGCCATGCTGGCCGCGGTCGGGGCGGGCATTTACGCCAGCCTTGCCGATGCCGCCGGTGCGATGAGCGGGGAGGCGGAACAATTCACCTCGCAAATGGACGGTGCTACGCGCGCGGCGCGCAATGCGCACTGGCAGGCGGCGATCAGCCGAGTGTAGCGGCTAGAGGCTCTGCACCGCCTGACCCAGCCGCTGACGAAGGCGGTGCACGGCGGCGGGCTGCATCGTGAAACGGCTTTGCCAGGCCTGATCGAGCCGTTCGATCCGCGCATAAAAGCGCCGTGTGCGCAGCACCAGATCCTGCAGCGGGAGCGGAAGCAGCGCGAAATGTTCCGGCTCGCTTTCGGGCTGGGCGGGCGGCAGGCGGCCATGGCGGCGCAGCTGGAATTCGGACAATTCGCCGGCAAAATAGGCGCGGTGATTGAGCAGCCATGCCAGCGCGTGCATCATGCGCGTGGTGGTGCGCAGCGCCTCGCACGACAAGGCAATGCGCGCGACTTGCGCGTCGCCGCTCACCATATCGAGCCGTCCCGACAGGTCGAACGCGGCGCGCGCTTCATCCGCCAGCGCCAGCGCATCGCCGTAAAGCGCATCCACGATGGCGGGGCTAATATCGGCAGGCTCTCCCATACCGTTATCGCTAGCCTGCGCGGGAACCTTTCGCCAGTGGCGCAAGACGCAATTCCCCAGATCGAATTGCGTTGTCCCGCCGCGAAACGCTTTGGCGCAATGCTTTGCGCCCGTGCATCAGGCGATGATGTCGGGCGTCAGGTAATCTTCGAGCAGCGCGATCTGGTCCTTCAGCGCCAGCTTGCGCTTCTTCAGGCGCGCGATCTGCAACTGGTCGCCGCTGCCTGTCTCGCTGAGCGCGGCGATGGCGGCGTCGAGATCGCGGTGTTCGACCTTCAACTGGGTCAGCCGCTTGCGCATTTCCTGTTCGGTCAAGCTGCCATCCCCTGCCAACCCTGGCCGCATCCTTTCCGGCCCATCAATGCAACGCCTCGTAGCAGGCCTGCATTGCTGATCTAGGGCTTCTGTGATTTGATGACAATTGCGCGGCTCGTGAACGAGTTGCGAGTCGCGTTTGTGTTCGCTGAGGGTGCCCTCTCGAAGGGTGCCCCTACGACAGGAGAACGCCCATGGAACAATCACATATCGCTTCCCTTCAGGCCAAGCATGAAGGGCTGGAACGCCGTCTCAAGGAGGAGATGAGACGACCAGCGCCCGATATGTCGATGATCCAGAAGCTCAAGAAGCAGAAGCTCCGCCTGAAGGAGGAGATTTCGTTCCAGTAATGGCCTTTTGGGCATTGGATTGACCGGCGGCGGCGACGGTGGGGGCGGCAGGACAGCCGCACCATCGCCGTCTCCGCCAGACTGGGCAATCCGTCCTGCCTGATCGCCCGGCGTGATGGACAGACATTGGCGGTATCCGCTTGCCGCAACCCGTTTCCAAAGGCTTCGTAATGCTATAGGCCTCTGCCCATGCAAGGAGCCGCCGCAGCCGCCAGATCGATCCTCACCCGCCTGCACGAAGTAATGGCCGCGCGCAGCCATGCGCAGGCCAAGCTGAACCAGGTGGTCGAAATCATCGGCGATGCACTGGATAGCGAGGTGTGCTCGGTCTATCTGCTGCGCGAGGGTATGCTGGAACTCTTCGCCACGCGCGGCCTCAACCAGAGCGCGGTGCACGTCACCCGGCTGGGGGTGGGCGAAGGGCTGACCGGCACGATTGCCGCCAATATCGAAACGCTCAACCTCGATGAGGCCGCGACTCATCCCGAATTCCAGTACCGCCCTGAAACGGGCGAGGAAAAGTTTCACTCCTTTGCCGGCGTTCCCATCGTGCGGCGCGAGCGGGCGATTGGCGTGCTGACCGTGCAGCATGTCGAGCCGCGCCGGTATGAAGATGTCGAGCTCGAAGCGCTGCAAACCGTGGCCATGGTGCTGGCCGAACTGATCCACAACGCCGGATTGGTGGACGAGGAGGAGCTGGGCCAGCGAACGGGTGCGCAAAGCGGGCAGCAGGTGATTGCCGGCCTTGGCCTGGTGAAGGGACTTGGGCTGGGCAAGGCAGTATTTCACCAGCCGCGCGTGCACATCGAACAGACCATGGCCGACGATATCGAAGCCGAGCGCCAGCGCGTCTACCTCGCCTTTGACAAGATGCGCGAGCAGATCGAGCAGATGGCAAACCAGGCCGATTTCGGCACCGGGGGCGAGCATGAGGAGGTTCTCGAAACCTACAAGATGTTCGCCTATGACGAAGGCTGGAGCCGCCGCATCAACGAGGCGATCGACAGCGGCCTGACGGCGGAGGCCGCGATCGAGCGCGTGCAACAACGCACCCGCCAGCGCATGCGCGAGATTTCCGATCCGCTGCTGGCCGACCGGATGCACGATCTGGAAGATCTTTCGAACCGGCTGCTGCGCATCGTCTCTGGCCAATTGGGCACGGCGGCCAGCATGGGCCTGCAAGGCGACACGGTGTTGATCGCCAAGAATCTGGGGCCTGCCGAACTGCTCGAATATGACAAGCGCCGCCTGAAAGGTGTGGTGCTCGAAGAAGGCAGTCTGACCGCGCATGTCGTCATCGTCGCGCGCGCGATGGGCGTGCCGGTGATCGGGCGTGTGCGCAATGTGCGCGGCCTCGTGCGCGAAGGCGACACCGTGCTGGTCGATGGCGATGCTGCCTCGGTCACGCTGCGCCCGGCACAGGGCGTGCTCGATTCTTTCGAAACGCGGCTCGCCGCGCGCAAGCAGAGGCTGGCCGAATATGCCAAGCTGCGCGATGTCGAACCCTTCACCCGCGATGGCGAACGCATCGAGGTGATGATGAATGCGGGCCTGCGTGACGATGTGGCGATGCTGGGCGTGACCGGCGCCGATGGCATCGGCCTTTACCGCACCGAATTCCAGTTTCTTGTGTCGGCGCAATTGCCGCAGCGTGACCGGCAGACGCGGCTGTATCGCGATGTGCTTGAAGCGGCCGGCGACAAGCGCGTGATCTTCCGCACCGTCGATATCGGCGGGGACAAGTCGCTGCCTTATCTGTCGAGCGATACAAGCCGCGAGGACGAAAACCCCGCGATGGGGTGGCGGGCACTGCGTCTGGCGCTGGAACGCGGCGGCCTGATGAAAAGCCAGGCGCGCGCCTTGCTGGAAGCCGCCGCAGGCCGCGAACTCAACGTGATGTTCCCGATGGTGAGCGAACCGTGGGAGTTTGACGAGGCGCAGGCCGTGTTCCAGCACCAACTCGATTTCCTGCGCAAGCAGCGGCGCAAACTGCCAAGCGCCATTCGCTATGGCGTGATGCTGGAAGTGCCTTCGCTGGCCGAAACGCTCGATATGTTGCTGCCGCGCGTTTCGTTCATCTCGATCGGCACCAATGATCTGACGCAGTTCCTGTTTGCGGCGGACCGGGCCAATCCGGCGCTGGCCGAACGCTATGACTGGCTCAGCCCGGCGATCCTGCGCTTTTTGAAGCGCGTGGTGGTGACCTGTTCGGGCTGGCCGGTGCATCTGGGTGTCTGCGGCGAAATGGGCGGGCGGCGGCTGGAAGCGCTTGCGCTGATTGGCCTCGGCATCCGCCGCCTGTCGATCACGCCGGCCGCTGTCGGCCCGATCAAGGCGCTGGCCCGGCAAGTGGACAGCCGTGAAATTGCCGAGGCGATGAACGGCTGGCTTGCCAATCCGCCCCCATCGCTGCGCGCCAGCCTGCAAGCCTGGGCGGAGGAACGCGGCATCGAGGTGGAATAGACGCAGAATAACGGCGTTCTGGCGTCACTGTCCTTGACTTGTCATGCCTCAGCCGCATTGTGGCGCGCAAAGTGGCGCAGCCCATTTTGGGACAGGGACTGCGCCAAAGGGTCGGCGGGAACTTGATGACCGAACAGATTGAAATGCCTGAAGAGTCGCTGTTGCCCAAGGGCGCTGGCGCGCAATTGCGTCTGGCGCGCGAGAAGATGGGTCTCAGCATCGCGCAGATGGCCGAACGCACACGCATCCCGCAGCGACAGATCATGGCGATCGAGGCGGGCAATCTGTCCGCGCTCCCCGGCCGCGCCTATGCGGTGGGGTTTGCCCGCACGATGGCGCGCGAATCCGGGCTGGACGAGGAAGCTATTGTCGCCGCTGTCCGGGTGGAACTCGACCAACTCGGCCCCACCGAACGCGACCAGCGCCAGACATATGAGCCGGGCGATCCCGCGCGTGCGCCGTCTGCGCGGCTGGTGTGGATCTCAGCGATTGCCGTGCTCGTATTGCTGGTCGGCCTGTTCATGGCCGCACGCGTGCTGTTTGCGCCCGCTGCGCAATTGCCTTCACTTGTCGAGGAGCACGAGGAGGCGGGACAGTCCACTGGCACCGATGCCGTTGCGCCGGCAGCGCCGGATCCATCGGGCGCAGTAACATTCACGGCCAAGGACACGGTCTGGGTGCGCTTTTCCAACAGCGATGGTACGCGTTTGATGGAAGGCGAACTGGCTGCCGGACAAAGCTACACCCTGCCTGCCGATGCCAGCGGGCCGCGGATCCTGACCGGGCGGCCAGATCTGCTTGAGGTGACGATTGCCGGGCAAGCGGTGCCGCCCTTGTCCACTCTGCCGCAAACGGTGAGCAATGTGCCCGTAGACGCGGCATCGCTGCTCGCCCGCACCGCGGCGCCCGCCGCAAGCGCCAGCCCGGCGGCGATTCCGCCGGGGGCGCAGGGCGCTGCCAGCCGTCGTCCGGCAGCGGCAGCCGCCCCGACCCGCGCGGGAACGGCTACCACAGTCCCTGCCGACACGCCTACCGCATCGCCCGAAATTGCCCCGGCGCCCGAACGCGATGCGGACGGGACACCGGAATCGCCGGTGCAATAGGCGTTTAGGTAATGCCCGCAGGGGATTTCGCCCTCGCACACCTCCCCGCGGCGTGGTTAATCCGCTATTCGGTTGGCAACAGGCACATGGGGAAATGGGGACCCTGCCCATGCAGCGGCAGTCGGCCCTTGTGAAAGGAAGGATTGGGATGGCTCGCACACTGGCAATCTGGCGCGGATCAGGAACGGCGGTGACCGCATCGCTGATGGCGGTTGGGCTGGCGCTGGGAACGGTGCCGCAAGCTGCATGGGCGCAAAGCCAGCCCTCGGCCGACCAGCGCCTGCAAAGCATCGAACGCCAGCTGCGCGCCTTGCAGCGCGCGGTATTTCCCGGCGGTGACCAGCGCTTTTTCGAAGCCGAGATCGCGGCGCAACCCGCCGACAGCGCCGCGCCTTCGGCCAATGCGCCTACGCCCGGCGCGCTGACCGGCGTGCTTGACCGGCTGGAAGCGATCGAACTGCAACTGGCCCGTATGACCGAGGCAACGGAGATCAACCAGAATGCGCTGAGGCAGATGGAAACCCGTCTGGCTACGCTGGAGCAACGCGCCGCAACGGCCAGTGCGGCCCCGGCCTTGTCGAACCCGCCGGCCCCTGCGGCCGGGGCGGTAGCAGGGGCGGTAACTGCGCCAGCTGCCTCCACGCCTCCGCCCGCTGCCGCTGCGCCCCCTGCTGCAGCCCCGGCTCCCAGTGCCGAGCGGCTGGCGCGGGTTCAGGCCGTGCTCAAGCCCGCCACCGCCGATCCGGGCGAAGACGAATATGTCTATGGCTTCCGCCTCTGGGAAGCGCAGCTTTATCCCGAAGCGCAGCAGCAACTCGCGCTGTTTCTGGAGCGTTACCCGAACCACCCGCGCGTTACCTATGGCCGCAACCTGCTGGGCCGGGCCTATCTGGATGCGGGCGATCCGCGCCGCGCGGCGACCTTCTTCTTTGAAAACTACCAGGCGAACAAGCAGGCCGCCCGTGCGCCCGACAGCCTGCTGTTTCTGGCCGAGAGCATGATTGCGCTGAACGATACCAACCGCGCCTGTATCGCGCTGGCAGAGTTCGGGGAAACCTATCCCGCGCTCGCCACCGGGCGGCTGGCGCAGCAATATGACGCAGCGCGGGGCCGTGTCCGCTGCCAGTGAGGCCATCCCGGCCGAAATGGCGGGGCAGTTCAAGGCGGCACTTGATCGGCTGAACGCTGGCGAGGACCGCATTGGCCTTGCGGTCAGCGGCGGGCCGGATTCGCTGGCAATGCTGCTGCTCGCCCACGCCGCCATTCCCGGCCGTTTTGCCGTGGCGACGGTCAACCACGGCCTGCGGGCAGAAGCGGCGGACGAATGCGCATTGGTGGCGCAGATTTGCGCCGAGCGCGGTATTGCCTGCGACATCCTGCGGGTGGAGGTGGCTGCGGGCAATGTGCAGGCCGAAGCGCGCCGCGCCCGCTATGCCGCGCTGGAAGCGTGGGCGGTTGAACGCGGCCTTGCCGCCGTCGCCACCGCCCATCATGCCGATGACCAGGCTGAGACGCTGCTGATGCGTCTCAATCGGGGCAGCGGGCTGGCCGGCCTTGCGGGTGTGCGTTCAACGGGCGCTATCGGCAGACTGCGCGTCATCCGCCCCTTGCTCGATTGGCGGCGTGCCGAGCTGGCCGCAATCTGCCGCCTCGCCGCCATCAGCCCGGCGCAGGACCCTTCCAACAGCAATGCCGATTACGACCGTGTGCGCATAAGGCAGGAATTGGCGCAGGCGGGCTGGCTCGATCCGCTGGCGCTGGCGCGCAGCGCCCGGTTCCTGGCCGAGGCCGAGGCGTTTGTAGAGCAGACGGTCGAGGGCGAATGGCTCCGCCGCGTCACGTGCGAGGGACAGCAATGGCGCTTTAACCCGTGCGACAGTGCCTTTGCGAATGTGGAGATTGTGCGTCGTATCCTGCGCAGGCTGGGCGGAGAGGTCAGCCGCACCGATCTGGCGCGCATGGTCGAGCGCCTTGCACAAGGGCACAGCGCGTCTTTGGCAGGAGTGCTCGCCCGCATGGACAATGGCGCGTGGCTGTTCAGCCCTGAACCGCCGCGGAAATCGGCCTAGTTCCGTTGGCGAGCGGCGTGCCCACACCGGCACGCTGGCCATCGGTGATGATCACCCGGTCGCCCACGCGGGCAACCGCGAACAGACGGCTGGCAAATTCATCGGGCACCCCGATGCAGCCGTGGCTGGCATAGCCCCGCTCCACGGTCGATCCGCCATGGATGGCAATCCCGTCCCATGTCAGGCGCAGCGTCCATGGCATGGGAGCGTTGTTGTATTTCTCCGAAACGTTGTGGCGTTCCTTGGTCAGGATGGGGAAACTGCCCACGGGCGTGGGGTGTTCGGGCGTGCCCAGCATCGCGGCCGCCGCGCCGATTTCATACCCGTTGCGGAACACGCTGATGACGCGCGCCTGCAAATCCACCGTGACAACCAGCGGGCCGGCAGGCACGCCTTCATCGTCCCAGTGCCATTCGCCATAGCGGATCGGGCCGTCGATAGGCAGCACGCGCTTGATGACGAAGGGGTTGTCGGCATCGTAAGCGGGTGCCTGTTGCACAACCGGTTCGGAAACAAAGGCGGGCATTTGCACATTGCGCGCATCGACGGAGAAATCGATCCCTTCAGCCGCGCCCGCCAGCGGCGCTTCCTCGCCCAGCACATCTTCGGCGGCGAGCCAGCTTGCCGTCTCCCGATCGGTATCGCCTGCAATCAGCGCATTGCCGCCAAACACGAGCGTGCCGATCATCACCAGCACCACCAGGGTCGTTCCCCCGATCCATTTCACGATTGCGTCCATAGTGGTGATTATGCGCCCGAATCGCCGGTTTTCCAACGGCTCACCGCGCCAAGTCCCGTTTCTGGACGCCTGCCGGGCAAGCGCTTAACGCGCCCTTTCACCCATGCGCGCCGAAGATATTCGCAATCGCGGTGGTGATGCGCAAAGACAAGTCGTAGGCCTGTTCGATCGGGTCGATGAAATCGCGCCGGATGGCGGCATAACCCTGATCCTCGCCTTCCGGATAATCGGTGGGCTCGTCGAGCTGGAAATCGGTGATCTGCGGAAAGCTGGTGGGATAGGCGCGCCTGAGTTGGGACAGCGCTTCGTCCACGCGCAGGGTGAAGACCATTTCCAGCACATCGTCGCGGCTGACATCGTTGGCGCGGCTGAAGACCGGCACACTAACCGCCCGGATGAACATGTGCTGGAACAGCGCCAGCCGCAGCGCCTGTGCCGCGCCGATCATCCGGCGGGTATCCTCGCTGGCTGGTACGCTGTTTTCTTCGGGTATCAACGCCAGCAGGCGGTGCAGTTTCAGCGCATCGACGCGCAGGCGGCTGGCGAGGCGTCGGAACACGCCCACCCGGTCGTCCTTCACCAGATATTCGGCCAGATATTCGCATGCCGACGCCAGATGGCTTTCGGTGCCGCGATAGGGGCGGCTGGCCCAATAGGCGGAATTGAACAACTCGCCATAGGCGGCGACCGTCTTCACGCTGGCCAGCGCATTGGCGGCGCGCACAAGGCGGATCAGCTGGCGGCCCCGCTCGCTGTCTTTCAGCAGCGCAGCCATTACCTCGTAATTGCCTTCGGCGGCTTCGCCTACGCCCGCAATCACATTCACCGGATAGCCCAGCTGTTGCAGCACCGCATTGTGCGGAATGGCGCGGATTTGGCGCAGGCTCATCTCGCGGTCGGAGGAGATATCGCTTTGCCGGCGCGACACGCGGCTGCCGGTGGGATTGAGCATCCCCAGGCCGAACGCCGTCACCGCGCGGGCATAGGTGCGGCTTGCCAGATGCGCGCGCTGGTGATCCTTGATCGCGCGGTAGAAATCGAGCGAGAGGTCGGTGCGCTGGTAGAACGGATCCTTGGGCGCATCGGGATCGGTATCGGCAGGGGCAAGTTCGGCAATGCGGGTGAGTGTTGCCAGCGCCAGTTCGGGGGTGGCGAACCACAGATAGCCGTCGCCGCCTTGAAAGCTGACCTCCGGCTCCAGCGCGATCCCCGCACGGGCAAAGCGGCGCCGCGCCCAGAGGCTGAGCGGCCAGGCGAGGCGATCCTCCAAGCTGGAGGGGTGCGCGCCGCGCCCCATGCTTTCGCCATGCGTGTTGAAGATCAGCGCAGCAACATCGGCCATGCCGTTTTTCGCCATCGCTTCGGCCAGTCGCCCTTGCAGCCGCTCGATGGCAAGGCTTGCCGGGATTTGCCCGACAAAGCGGCCCGCATCCGAAAAACCGGTCTGGATCGCCACCCGGCCACGCGCGCGGGCGTAATCGCGGTAGATTTCCTCGGCCAGCAATTCGTCCAGAAAGCGCCCGCCATGTTCCAGCGCGCTTTCGGTTTCGAACAAAGGCGAGACATCGACCTTGTCCGCAATCCCGAACAGCTTGGCGAAATAGAGCGCGCAGAGCAGCGTTGCCGGCTCCTCGCACTCGGCAATCAGCATCCGGATCGGCGCGTCGGCATCCACATGGTGCAGGATCTGCGCCATCGCCAGGAATTGCCGGATCGCGGTGCTGCTTTCGATGGCCAGCGCGGCAAAGTTGGAGCGGTGCGGCGTTACCTGTTCAATCGCGCGGCGCAGGTGAAGGATAGCGCCCTTGCTGGCGAGGTCGAGCGTGCCTTCGGGGTCAAGCTTGCGGCGGATCGCATTGCCCAATTGCTTGGCGTTCACGCGGAAATGGATCCAGCCCATGCCAAGGCCATCGGCGCGCATCGCTGCGGCGAGTGTTTTGAGCGCTATGGCCCGCTCGGCCCCCGTCTGTGTCGCTTCGGTTTCCAGCGCGGCGATCAGCGGTTTGAGCGACAGGAGCTTGCGCGGGTCTTTCGCGGTCAGCCGGTTGGCGGCAACCGAAAGCGCGGCAGGATCGGAAAGGTCGGCGGCAAAATCGCTCGCCCGGTCGGCCGCGTAACCGGCAGCAGGGCGCAATTCCTTGAGCAGCGGATGCCCTGCGTCAATCGCGGCCAATTGATCGCAATACCGGGCCAGCCGCTCGGCCTTTTCCGCCAGCCGGAACCCGATGGATGCCGACCAGGTGATATCGGTGCGGCCGTCCATGTCATAGCCGACCCAACTGGCAAAGCGGAAAGGCAGAGGGGCAAGTTCATGCCAGCGATCGGGCCATGTCTTTGCCGCATGCGCCAGAATGGCGCGCACGATCTGGTCGCGGGCATCCTGCGCATGGGCAATCGCGCGCATGGCCTCCGCATGTTCGTGCGCCAGCGTTAGCTTGGGCCTTGGCCCCTTGATGGCGGCGGGCATGATGGGATCTGCGCTGGCGGTAGCCAATGCCAGCGCCTCAGTCTGCGCCGGGGTGAGCAGGAAAGTCGGATGCGCGGTGAAGACCGCGTGCAATTGCGGCCGCTGCCAGCGCGCGGCGAAGGCATCGAAAGCGGTTTCGGTGAAGCACGAGGCGAGCGCGGCGGCATTGTCTGCGGCATCGGTCGGGGACAGCAGGCGGCCGAGATGCCGCGCCCGGTGCGACAGCGCGCTGCATTCCAGTTCGGTTATCAGCGCGGCGCAATCGGCCAGCGTCAGTTCCCCACTCTCGATCAGGCGCGACAGATCGAGCGAGAGCTGGAAGACGGGGTTGAACAGCGGCGTTTCGGCGGTGCGCAGGTGCAATTCCTGCAAGCGGTGGGTGAGGTGCGCCAGCGACCTCATCAGCCTTGCGCCCCGCCAAGCGCGGCAGCCTCGACCGCCAGCGCGTGTATCTGCTCCGGACTCGCACCCGGCTTGACGATCCAGCTGCCTCCCACGCACAGGACTTGTGGATGGGCCAGCCAATCGGGTGCGGTGGCGGCGGTGATGCCGCCGGTGGGGCAGAACTTCGCCCGGAAGAACGGCCCGGCCAAGGCTTTCAGAGCAGGCAGGCCGCCCGCAGCCATGGCGGGGAAGAATTTGAAATGTTCCAGCCCCAAATCCATCCCGCGCATGATATCGCCTGCCGTGGCGGTGCCGGGCAGGAAGGGCACGCCCGCCTTGATCGCAGCCTGTCCCAGCGGCTCGGTCAGGCCGGGCGAAACGATAAACTCGGCACCCGCCGACAGGGCGCTGTCGAGCTGCTCCTTGTTCGTCACTGTGCCCGCGCCCACAATCGCGCCGCGCACAAGGTTCATCCGCCGGATCACGTCGAGAGCATTGGCGGTGCGCAGCGTGACTTCGAGCACTTTCAGACCGCCTTCGACGAGCGCATCGGCAATCTCGCGCGCTTCGCCGGCATCCTCGATCACCAGCACGGGGATGACGGGCGCGGTGCGCATGATTTTCTCGATGGGGGTCATGTCGTATGCTCCGCTGCAAAGGCTGCCGCGGCGCCGAACAGGCCGGGCTGTGGGTGAGTGATAAGCTTGACCGGGATTTCGGCCATCATCGATTCAAAGCGGCCCTTGGCGCGGAACCTTTCGGCAAAGCCCGAACGCGGCAGAAGGTCGCGCAGGCGGTAACCCAGCCCGCCAGCGATCACTACGCCGCTTGCGCCCTGCGCCAGCGCGGTATCACCCGCCACCGCGCCCAGCGACAGGCAGAACCGATCCATTGCGGCGGCGGCCAGGCTGTCCGATCCGTCCATCGCGGCGGTCCAGATCGCCACGTCCGACATGGCAGGGACAGAGCGCCCCTCCATCGCGGCGAGCGTGTTGTAGATTTCCACAATTGCCGGGCCGGACACCACCCGTTCCACCGAAACGCGCAAATGCGCCTTGCGCAGGCGGGCAAGGATCGCGTCCTCGATATGGTCGAGCGGGGCGAAATCGACATGGCCGCCTTCGGTCGCCTGCACATGAACAAAGCCGTGCCCGTCGCGCCGCAGCCATGCGACGCCAAGGCCCGTTCCGGGGCCAAGCACGCTGATGACGCCGCTGGCCGGCAGCGGACGATCCGGCCCCGCCAAATGCAGGAACTGCCCTTCCGGCGCGGCGGCGACGGCATGGGCAATGGCGGCAAAATCGTTGACCAGCGTATAGGCGTCCACGCCCAGCTTTTCGGGGATCAGCGCGGGGCGGATGATCCACGGATTGTTGGTAAAGCGGATCACCTCGCCGCCCACCGGCCCGGCAATGGCGATGGCCACGCGGGGAGGCAGGGTGCCGCCCATGCGGCCGCGGAAATCCTCCCACGCGGTCTGGAAACTGGCGTGATCGCTGGTGTGCAGCGTGACCGGATCGTCCAGCGTGATCGCCCCGTCTGCGCCTATGCGGGCGATGGCAAGGCGCGCATGGGTGCCGCCGATGTCGACCGCGACCAGATCGGTGGCCTGCGCGTCCATCACAGGCCTGCCGCCGCCATCATCGCGCTGCCGCCTTTTTCCGCCTCGTCCGCGCCGAGGCGGAACATCGCAAAAATCTCGCGGCCTGTGCCGCTGGCGGGCGGGGGCGGTGGGGCGGGGGTACGGGTCGAGAGATCGGCCGTGGTCGAGAGCGTTCCGTCGCGCGCACACAGCCGCACCACATCGCCATCCTGCAGCAGCGAGAGCGGCCCGCCGCCAAGGGCTTCGGGGCTCACATGGATCGCAGCGGGCACCTTGCCGCTCGCCCCGCTCATCCGGCCATCGGTGACCAGCGCGACCTTGTAACCCTTGTCCTGCAACACCCCCAGCATCGGGGTGAGCGCGTGGAGTTCGGGCATGCCGTTGGCGCGTGGCCCCTGAAAGCGCACGACGACGACCACATCGCGGTCCAGTTCGCCCGCCTTGAAGGCGGCAGCCACGTCCTTCTGATCGGCAAAGATGCGGCACGGCGCCTCGATCGTGTAGCGGTCGGGGGTGACGGCGCTGGTCTTGAAACAGGCGCGGCCCAGATTGCCGGTGACAAGCCGCATCCCGCCATCCGGTTGGAACGGATCGCTGGCCGGGCGCAGCATCGAGGGATCGCCGCTTTCTCCCACATCGCGCCAGTTCAGCCTATCGGCGTCCAGCCAGGGTTCGCGCGCATATTCGGCCAAGCCTTGCGTGCCTTCGGGGCTGCCCACGGTCAGGATGTCGTCATGCGCAAGGCCCGCTTTCAGCAATTCGCCCACGACAAAGCCGATGCCGCCGGCCGCGTGGAAGTGATTCACATCGCCCGCGCCATTGGGATAGACATGGGCGAGCAGCGGCACGGCGGACGACAGCTCGTCCAGATCGGTCCAGTCGATAATCACCCCCGCCGCGCGGGCAAAGGCGGGGATGTGGATCGCGTGATTGGTGGACCCGCCCGTGGCGAGCAGGCCGACAGCGGCGTTGATCACCGCCTTTTCATCCACGCACTGCGCCAGCGGACGGTAATCGTTCCCTTCGCGCGTAATCGCGGCAAGGCGGTGGATCGCTGCCCGGTCCAGAGCCTGACGCAGCGGCGTGCCCGGCTGCACAAAGGCCGCGCCGGGCAGATGCAGGCCCATCAGTTCCATCATCATCTGATTGGAATTGGCGGTGCCGTAAAAGGTGCAGGTCCCCGGCGAGTGGTAACTTTTCGCCTCGCTTTCCAGCAGTTCGGCGCGGCCCACCTTGCCTTCGGCGTAAAGCTGACGGACAGCCTGCTTTTCCTTGTTGGGGATGCCGCTGGGCATGGGGCCGGACGGCACGAACATGGCTGGCAGCCAGCCAAACCGCAGGCTGCCCATCAGCAGGCCCGGCACGATCTTGTCGCAAATGCCCAGCAGCGCGACCGCATCATACATATGGTGCGACAAGCCAACCGCCGTGGCCAGCGCAATCACATCGCGGCTGAACAGCGACAGTTCCATCCCGTCGGCGCCCTGCGTCACCCCGTCGCACATGGCGGGCGTGGCCCCGGCCACCTGCGCGGTTGCGCCCACCTCGCGCGCATAGACTTTCAGGCGTGGGGGATAGGCGCCATAGGGCTGATGCGCGGAAATCGTGTCGTTGTAAGCGGAGATGATACCGATATTCGGCCCCGCGCGGGTGGCGATGGCCTGCTTGTCCTCCCCCGCCGCGGCAAAGCCGTGGGCGAGGTTGGAACAGGGCATCTTCGCGTTGCGATCCGCATGACGCTCGGCCTCCTCGGCCATCAGCGCGAGATAGGCACTGCGGCTGGCGCGGCTCCTCTCGATGATCCGGTCGGTAACCCGTTCAAGGGCCGGGTGCAGCCTACTCATGCCAGCTTACTCCGTCTCGTTCGGCCAAGGCGATCGCCGCGCTCGGCCCCCACGAGCCCGCGGCATAGGGTTTGGGCGTGATCCCCTCGCGCGCCCAGGTTTCGCGGATGGCGTCGATCCACTGCCACTGCGCCTCGACCTCGTCCCGGCGGACGAACAGCGTCTGGTCGCCTTCAATCAGATCGAGCAGCAGGCGCTCATAGGCAATCCGCTTGAACTTGCCCGAAAAGGCATCGGGCATGGCGATATCGAGCGGCACGCTGCGCAGCACCATGCCTTGCTGATCGATCCCCGGCACCTTCGCCATCAGGGTGAGCGAAATGTTCTCTTCGGGCTGGATGCCGATCACCAGCCGGTTGGGCTTCATCTTCGCGCCGGGGAAGATCGAATGCGGCACCTGTCGGAACTGCACGATGATCTCGGTCACGCGGCGGGCCAGTCGCTTGCCCGTGCGCAGATAGAAGGGTACGCCGCGCCAGCGCCAGTTGTCGACATGCGCCTTCAGCGCAACGAATGTCTCGGTATCGCTGTCCCGGCCCAGCTCCTCGTCATAGCCGGGCACGATCTGGCCGGCGCTTGCCCCGCCGCGATATTGGCCGGTCACGATCTCGTCCGCCGAAACGGGTCGCAGCGCGCGCAGCACTTTCACCTTTTCATCGCGCACGGCGTTGGCATCAAAGCTGCCCGGCGGCTCCATCGCCACCAGCGCGAGGAGTTGCAGCATATGGTTCTGCACCATGTCGCGCAGCGCGCCGGCATCGTCGTAGAAATCGACTCGGCTTTCGAGCCCGACCGTCTCGGCCACGGTGATCTGCACATGGTCGATATACTGGCTGCGCCACAGCGGTTCGAAAAACAGGTTGGCAAAGCGCAGTGCCAAGAGGTTCTGCACCGTTTCCTTGCCCAGATAGTGATCGATGCGGAAAATGCGGTTTTCGGGGAAGGCGGTTGCCACGGCATCGTTGATCGCGGCGGAGGAGGCCAGATCGCTGCCCAGCGGCTTTTCCAGGCTGATGCGCGCGCCCTTGCCATCCTTGGCCCCGGCAAGGCCGGCACTCGCCAGCCCTTCGATTGTTGGCTTGAACAGGCTGGGCGCGGTGGACAGGAAAATGGCCAGATCTTCACCCGGCCCCGCCTTCTTGGCCAATTCGGCATAGCCTTCGGGCGCGGTCACATCGAGCTGCTGATAAGACAGGCGGTTGAGGAAATCGGCCATTCCGCCGCGGCGTTCGGCAGGCAGGAATTTTTCCAGTGCGTCGCGCGCAAAATTGCGGAACTGCGCATCGTTCATTTCCGAACGCGCGGTGCCCACGATGCGCAAATCTTCGGGCACCAGCTTTTCGGCATGGAGCGCGCAGAGTGAGGGCAACAGCATGCGGCGCGACAGATCGCCCGTGGCACCAAACAACAGCAAGGTATGGGCGCGGCCCGTCATGCGATTCCCCCGCGAAAATCCAATTCGCCGTTCATACTATCCCCTCGTTCATGCTGCGCCGCAATAGAGCGCGGGCAAAAAGTGCCTGTCCATCCCAACGGACATTATTGGGAGCGCTATCATTGCTTTTCAAAAACGGGAAGAGGCGATGGCGGTGCAAAGCGGCGCAGATCAATCGCGCGCGGTGACTTTCACTTCGTGTTCGCCGTAATCGGCATTGCCGAACACGGTCATGAAGCTGACATCGGCGGCATCGTGGCCCACCCCAATCTTTGCCGTGTGGGCCGGGTCGGCCATGCCGGTTGCGTCGACCATATGCCACGCCCCGCCGCCCGGTGTTTCAGGATTGGCGAGGAACACTTCGGCAAGCGCATGAAAATCGGGCGGATCGACGCCGGGCGCGTAACAGCTGACATAGCGAGCCGGAATGGCCGAAGCGCGGGCAAACGCGATCAGCACATGGGCAAAATCGCGGCAGACCCCGCGCCGTTCCACGAAGGTATCGAGCGCGGTGGTGTCGCTCGTGCTGGAGCCGGGAGCATATTCAATCTCGCAGGCGATCCATTCGCGCATGAGATTGATCCGCGCGCCGCCTTGCAGGCCGCCAAACCGCGTGGCGACAAAACTTTGCAGCCGGTCGGCCTGGCAATAGCGCGAATCGAACAGATAGCCGACCGTTTCGGCAGGCAATTCGTGCGGATCGAGCGCGGGCAGGGCGGCAATGTCGGCGAGCTGGCGCTGCACCTCCACCTGCGCGGCATAGGATACCTCAAATTCCCCTTCGGCGCGCAGCAGCAGGCGTTCCCCAATTTGATCGGTCGAAGGAACGCGCGCAAGGTGGAGTGTTTCGCTTAACCGGGTATCGGCGCGCAGCACCGCCTGTTCGGGCAATTGCGCAGCTTCGAACTGCAAAAGCACATCGGTTGGCGTGTCGAGCCGGAAGGTGAAGCGGGCAGAGATGTCGAGAGGCATATGGGATTCCCTATGCCTCAGCCGTCGCGCGGTTCCCAGCGCCGTGTTGGCGCGGTCGCTAATCGGTCAGCAAATGCGCCACAATCTGCCGCCGGTGCGGGTGCGCGCGGTGTTCGGCAAGGTAGATGCCCTGCCATGTGCCCAGAACCATTCGCCCGTCCACCACGGGGATGGAGAGGCTGTTGCCGGTTAGTGCGCTGCGCAGATGCGCGGGCATATCGTCCGGGCCTTCGTCGTCATGTTCATATCCCGCATTTTCCGGGGCGATCTTCTCCAGCCAGCGCAGGATGTCGCGTTTTACCGCGGGGGCGGCGTTCTCGTTAATGAGCAGGCTGGCCGATGTGTGGCGGCAGAACAGGGTAAGCAGCGCTGTTTGCGCGCCGGTGGAGGCAACCCAGGCGGCCACATCGCGGGTGATTTCCACCAGCGCCTTGCCGGATGTCTGCAGCGTGAAAGTGGTGATATGCTGCGGCAAGGTTAGACGATCACGCCAAACAGGTCGTGCGCGTCGGCGTCCTCGATCTCCACCTGCACGAAATCACCCGCCCGCAGCGTTTCGGGCACGTTGCGCAGGAAAACCGCTCCGTCGATTTCGGGGGCATCAGCCTGGCTGCGGCCCGTGGCGCCGATATCGCCGTCCTCGTCGGGTTCGCCCACCTCGTCGATGATGACAGGCAGCGTGCGGCCCACCTTGGCGGCGAGCTTGGCGGCGCTGATACGCTCGGTCACTTCCATGATCCGGGCGTAGCGGTCTTCCTTCACCTCCTCCGGCACGGGGTCGGGCAGGGCGTTGGCGGCGGCACCTGCAACCGGTTCGAACCGGAAGGCGCCCACGCGATCCAGTTGCGCTTCCTCCAGCCAGTCGAGAAGGTATTGGAAATCCTCTTCCGTCTCGCCCGGAAAGCCGACCACGAAGGATGAGCGCACCGCGATGTCGGGGCAGATTGCGCGCCAGTTTTTGAGCCGTTCGAGCACCTTGGCCTCGTTCGCCGGGCGTTTCATCGCGCGCAGCACCTTGGGGCTGGCGTGCTGGAAGGGAATGTCGAGATAGGGTGTCAGCAGCCCCTCTGCCATCAGCGGAATGACCTGATCGACATGAGGGTAGGGGTAGACATAATGCAGCCGCACCCATGGCGTTTCGCCATGCGGCGTGCGCAACTGCCCCAGCTCACGCGCCAGATCGGTCATATGCGCGCGGACCGGATGGCCCTTCCACATCCGCTCCTCGTGCCGCGTGTCCACCCCGTATGCCGAGGTGTCCTGGCTGATCACCAGCAATTCCTTGGTGCCGGCAGCCACCAGCTTTTCCGCCTCGCGCAGCACAGCGTCCACCCGGCGGCTGGCGAGTTTTCCGCGCAGCGACGGGATGATGCAGAACGCACAGGCGTGGTTGCAGCCTTCGGAAATCTTGAGATAGCTGTAATGGCGCGGGGTCAGCTTGACTCCGGCATCGCCGGCCGGGATCAGGTCAACAAACGGCCCCTGGCTTGGCGGCGCGGCTTCGTGCACGGCCTTCACCACATCTTCGTATTGGTGCGCGCCGGTGATCGCCAACACTTCGGGGAAGCGGGCGCGGATCACCTCCGCCTCGTCCCCCATGCAGCCGGTCACGATCACGCGGCCATTTTCGGCAATCGCCTCGCCAATGGCTTCGAGGCTTTCTTCCTTGGCGGAATCGAGGAAGCCGCAGGTGTTGACCAGCACGACATCCGCCCCGGCATAATCGGCGCTCATCGCGTAGCCATCGGCGCGGAGCGCGGTCAGGATGCGTTCGGAATCGACCAGCGCCTTGGGGCAGCCGAGGCTCACCATGCCTACGCGCTTCTGATCGGGAATCTGGGTCGCCATGATACAGGGGCCCCTACACGCGCACGTGGCATTGCGCCAGAGGCGCGATTCAGCAGCCCGCTTCGGTGGTGTCGGTGGGCAGGATTTCCACAATGATGTCGCCGGGTTGAAGCGCGCAGGCGGCGTCTTCCCAAAAGCCGATCGCCTGCCCCTGCCGGTAAATGCGCAAGCCTCGCCCGCCGCTTTTTACCTGGCTCAACGGTTTGCCTACTTCATCGGGGGCAACGGTGCGTTCGACCAGTTGCACCCTTCCGCTGACGCTGGCGAGATCGGCGAGGTAATCGGCGATATGCGCACCCTGCGCGCTGCCCGCCAGCAGCAGGCCGGTAAAACGCACCGGGTTGATGACATTGTCGGCGCCTGCCTGCCGCGCCAGAATCTCGTTATCGGCCGCGCGCACCACTACGCTGATCGGAACCTTGGGCGCCAGATGGCGCACCGTCAGCACGATCAGGATCGAACTGTCGTCGCGGCCCGCGGATACCAGCACGCTCTGCGCGCTGGCGATGCGCACCGCTTCCAGGTTTTCGTCACGCGCGGCATCGGCGCAGATCACGTTGCAGCCCAGATCCTCGGCAATCTGCAGCCGCTCCTCCGATGGGTCCATGACCACGATCGTGCCCGGATCGGTGCCGCGCTCGATCAGTTCACGCACCGCTTCGGAGCCGGAAACGCCAAAGCCCAGCACCACGATATGATCGGTCAGCGTCTTCTGGATGCGGGCCATGCGGAACTTCTCCCAGCTTCGCTTGATGATGAAATTATAGGCCGTGCCCACGAACAGGAACAGCACCAGCACGCGCACCGGGGTCACGATCACCGCTTCCACCAGCCGCGATCGGTCGGAAATTGGTGCGATATCACCAAAGCCGGTGGTGGTGACCGAGATCATGGTGAAATAGACCACGTCAAGGAAGCTGATATGGCCATCATGATGATCAATCAGGCCTTCACGATCCCACCAGTGGATTGCCACCACCAGACCGATAAGGGCAAAGGCCATCACCAGCCGCAGGCCCAGATCGCCCCAGACGGGCACGTTGACCGCGCGCCTGAGCGGGGTGAAGCGCCGCCGTTCAATCTCCTTGCGGAAGGCGAGGCGACGGGTCATCGTCAATCGCTGAACCTGTCGGCCAGCGTCCCCAGCGCGGCGTAATGCGTGAAATCGAGCTGCAACGGGGTTACCGCGATAAAGCCATCCGCCACAGCTTCCAGATCGGTGCCGTGGTCGAGCGTGTGCTCCATCTCCTCCAGCCCGAACCAAAAATAGGGCCGCCCGCGCGGATCGGTGCCTTCGATCAGGCTGCCGCGCTCGTAATCGTGGAAGCCCTGCCGCGCCACGCGGATGCCTTTCACCTGATCGGCGGGCATATCGGGGAAGTTGACATTGATCAGCGTGCGTTTCGCCATCGGTGCTTCGGCCAAGGCGCGCAGAACGCGCAAGGCCCAGCCATCGGCGGCGGCGAAATCCCTCACCCCGTCGCGCTGCGCCTGGGAAAGCGCAATGGCCGGAATACCCGCCAGCGCGCCTTCCATCGCGGCGGAAATGGTGCCGGAGTAGGTTACGTCATCCGCCAGATTCTCGCCCGCATTGATACCCGAAATGACGAGGTCAGGCTTCCTGTCGGCAAACAGCTTGCGCAGGCCCAGATTGACCGCATCGGTGGGCGTTCCGGTCACGGCAAAGCGCCGCTCGCCATATTGGCGCAGCCGCACGGGCATATGCAGGGTCAGCGAATGGCCCGCGCCCGATTGCTCCTCTGCCGGGGCGCAGACCCACACATCGTCCGACAATTCCGCCGCAATCGCCTCCAGCAATTCAAGGCCGGGGGCGTGGATACCGTCATCATTGGTGAGGAGGATGCGCATCAGGCAGCCGGCACCAGCCGCTCCATCCCGCCGGTATAAGGCAGAAGAGCGGGCGGCACGGTAACCGATCCATCGGCTTGCTGGTAATTTTCCAGCACCGCCACCAGCGTGCGGCCCACCGCCAGCCCGCTGCCGTTCAGCGTATGGACAAAGGCGGTGCCTTTCTGCCCTTCCGGCCGATACCGTGCATTCATGCGCCGCGCCTGAAAATCGCCGCACCACGAAATCGAGCTGATCTCGCGGTAGCTATCCTGACCCGGCAGCCATACTTCGAGGTCATAAGTGCGCCGCGCGCCAAAGCCCATGTCGCCGGTGCAGAGCAGCACCTTGCGGTAAGGCAGGCCCAGCGCCTCAAGGATGCTCTCCGCGCTGCGCACCATGTGGTCATGTTCGGCCTGCGCATCTTCGGGGCGGCAGATGGCGACCAGCTCGACCTTTTCGAACTGGTGCTGACGGATAAAGCCGCGCGTATCGCGCCCCGCCGCGCCTGCCTCGGCACGGAAACAGGGGGTCAGCGCGGTGAGGCGAATGGGGGCGGACAGGTCATCCACGATCATCTCGCGCACCGAATTGGTGAGGGAGACTTCGGCGGTGGGGATCAGCCAGCGACCATCAGTCGTGCCGAACTGATCCTCGAAAAACTTGGGCAATTGCCCCGTGCCGAACATCGCCTCGTCGCGCACCAGCAGCGGCACATTGCATTCGGTATAGCCGTTTTCGCTCGTCTGCTTGTCCAGCATGAACTGCGCCAATGCGCGGTTGAGGCGGGCCATCTGGCCGCGCAGGAAAGTGAAGCGAGCGCCGCTCATCTTGGCGGCGGTTTCGAAATCCATGCCCAGCGCGGGGCCAAGATCGGCATGCTCGACCGCCGGGAAAGCAAAGGCGGGCGGGGTGCCCCAGCGGCTGACCTCGACATTGTCCGCCTCGTCCGCGCCATGCGGCACATCGTCGGCGGGCAGATTGGGAATGGCGGCAAGGATATCGTCGAGCAGCTTGGCAGCCTGCCGCTCCTCCTCCTCCAGCGCGGGCATGGCGGTTTTCAGTTCCGCGACCTCGGCCTTCAGCGCCTCGGCCTGCGCGGTGTCGCCCTTGGCCATCGCCTGCCCGATCAGCTTGGAAGCCTCGTTGCGGCGGCCTTGCATTTCCTGAAGGCGCGTCGAGAAGGCGCGGCGCGCCTCGTCCATCGCGGCAAGGCGCGCGGCCATCGGGTCCAGCCCACGCAGGGCCAGGGCGGCGTCAAACTTTTCCGGGTTTTCGCGGATCAGGCGGATATCATGCATGGGTGCGGGCTATGCCCTTGGCACCGGGGCAATGTCCAGCCTTCAGGCGCAGCAAACTTGCCCTATTTCTTGCAGGTATTCACCCCGATCAGGCTGTAGGCCGGGCAAGTGCGAAGCAGGCCGGTCGCAAGCGGGATCAGGCCCAGCCAGCCCCACGGTGTCTGCGGCCCCACGAAAACCAGCGCGATCAGCACCAGCCCCACCACGATGCGCAAAATGCGGTCAGTCTCGCCAACATTGGTCTTGAACATGGCTTTGATTCCTCCTGCTCCCCGCTTGCTAGCTTACCGCAAGCCCTCTGCCTTTGATAGCGGTCAAGTCACCGGGCAAACGGCAGACCGAATTGGTGGCTTATCCAAACCGCATAAGCCGTTGACACCCGATCCGATCGGCCCGATGCTGGATATGACATCAGGAGAAGGGCAAATCGCTCTCGCCAACCTGCCGACCCGGGCAAGGTGGCTCCCGCAAGGGGATGTGGCCGAAGGCAACCAAGCGGGCCTGTCGCGCAACATCGGTTCGTCCTTCTGTAAGCATGAGGAGATGACCGATGGATAGCGAATGGCGGTCCGGAGACCTTGCCCTGTGCATCAAGCAAGGCCAATGGCGCGACAGCGCGACGCAGGAATATGTCGATTTCGGGCCGAGGGCGGGCGCGCTGCTCACGGTTTGCTGGGTCATGGATGGCGCAGCGATGGGCCGCGGCTCTGGCCTGCTGCTCAACTTTGCCCCTTGGCCGCGCGACTTTTTCGCGGCCCGCAACTTCGTGAAGATAACCCCTGATGCCAAGGCGGTGGACGAGCGAGTGGCTATCGCCTTGCCCGGCGGCGCGCCCGTTGTGGAGCCGGCTGACCAATGATCGCACCGCAGGGCCAGCTGGTGCGCGTGGGCGTGCTGCACACGCTGTATGTGTGCAACCGGGATGATGCCCCTTGGGACGCGGCAGCGCGCGGCGAAGTGTGCGGCCTTGTCGGGCAGTATTTCGCCAGCTTCACCGTGCAGGACGCGCTGGGCGCTTTCTGCGGCACGCTTGCCCCAACGCTGGCGATCACGATCGGCAGCGACGATTTGCCGCGCGTGGTGGCGCTTGGTCAGCGTTTGCGGGCCGCCTACGCGCAGGAAGGCGTGGGGCTGGTCAGCCGGGGCGAATATTTCCGGCTGGTTGCTTGAGACATCCTGTCTGGCTGACCCCTGCCTTCACCCCCCGCGCACATCCGCCAGAACGGCGCGCGCGCCCGAAATCAGCAGGCCGATATCGGTGCCCACAGAAGCAAAGGCAAAGCCCTTGGCAAAGGAATCGCGCGCGTGCTGGGGCGACACGGCAAAGATGCCTGCCGGCTTGCCCGCCGCCTTGATTACCGCCAGCGCCTGATCCACCGCCGCGGTCACTTCCGGGTGCAGCGGATCGCCCAGATGGCCGAGCGATGCCGCAAGATCCGACGGACCGATGAACAGCGCGTCAACCCCGTCAACCGCGGCAATCTCGGCCACATTTTCAAGGCCCGCCCGGCTCTCGATCTGCACGATCAGCGTGATGTGCTGGTCGGCATTGTGCAGGTAATCGGCATCCACGCCGAAATCCGCGCCGCGGCTGGTGGCGCTGGATACGCCGCGAATGCCGCGCGGGGGGAAACGGCAGTAGCGCACCAGATCGGCCGCTTGCTCCGCACTTTCCACCATCGGCACCAGCAGGCTGTGCAGCCCAAGGTCGAGATATTGCTTGAACACCACCGGTTCGCCAAAAGCCACGCGAACAATGGTTTCGACCGGGAAAGGCGCGATCGCCTGCGCCTGTGCCAGCAGCGTCTGGATAGTGTTGGGCGAATGTTCGGCATCCAGCAGCAGCCAGTCAAACCCCTGCCGGGCGCAGATTTCGGCGGCGTAATTGTTCGCCAGCGCCTGCCACAGGCCGATCAGCGGTTTTCCTGTCCGCAGCTTGTCACGGAAACTGGTCACAAAAACTCCTGCGAATCATAGGGTTGATTGCCGGCCCTTTGGCGGATTTCGTGCCTGTTGGCCAGTGCTGGCCGCAATCAATCCAGTTTCAGCATCACGACCGATTTTGCGGGCATGGTCACCTCCAGCCTCCCCTCCGCAAGCCGCGCGCCGCCGAAGGGCGCAGGGGCGACCGCATCGGGATCGGCAAAGCTGTTGCGCGCATTGACTGCATCCCCGGTGAGCACCTGCCCGCTCACGCTGTGCGCGGTTACTCCGGCAAGGCTGAGCGAGACGGGAATAGCGCGGTTGGGATCGCCATTGGTCAGCGCCACATAGACATGGCCATCGGTGCCGCGCACCGCCGCCGCGCTGACGGCGGGCATGGTGTAGGGGCCGAAGGTATAGTCGGGCGTGTTGAGGTCCAGCGGCAGCACGGTGCCATCCTGGAACGGCACATACATCGCAAAGACATGGAAGGTGGGCGTGCGCACCATTTGCGGCCCGTCGGTAATCACCATGGCCTGCAACACGTTCACCATCTGCGCAATCGCGGTCAGCCGCACCCGGTCGGCATAGCGGGCGAAGATGTTGAGATTGATGCCCGCCAGAACCGCGTCGCGCAGCGTATTGCCCTGCTGCAGGAAACCGGGATTGGTGCCGGGATCGGGCGCATACCACGCGCCCCATTCGTCCACCGCCAGAAACACGCGCTTTTCCGGGTCGTATTCATCCATCACCGCGGTGTGTTCGGCCAGCAGCCGGTCCATCTGCCAAGTGGCGGAAAGCTGGTGCGCCCAGCCTTCCTCGGCAAAATCGGTGGCGGAAATGGAGGGCGGCCAGCCGCCCGCGATCGAGTAGTAATGCAGCGACAGCCCGTCGATATGGTCGCGCGCCACATCCATGAACACGCGCGTCCATTCGGTGTCGCCGCTGTTCGCGCCCGCCGCGATCTTGGTGATCTTGGTGCCCGCGGGCGCCTTGATGAAGGTGGAGAAGCGGCGCGTGACATCGGCGGCATATTCGGCCCGCATATTGCCGCCGCAGCCCCACAGCTCGTTACCGATGCCGAAGAATTCGAGGGTCCACGGCTCCTCGCGTCCGTTTTCGGCGCGCATCTGCGCCAAGCTGCCCGCGGGCGAGGTAATGTATTCCACCCATTCGGCGCTTTCGCGCGGAGTGCCATTGCCGACATTGCCCGAAATGAACGCCTCTGCCCCCAATTGCCGGGCCAGTTCGAAGAACTCGTGCGTGCCGACCGCGTTGGGCTCCTCCACGCCGCCCCAGTGGGTGTTGATCTTGACCGGGCGATCCGCCTTGGGGCCGATCCCTTCGCGCCAGTTGTATTCATCCGCAAAGCAGCCGCCTGGCCAGCGCAGAACCGGCACGCGCAATTCGCGCAAGGCCCCGATCACATCGCTGCGGAAGCCGTTGACATTGGGGATGGGCGAATCCTCGCCGACATACAGCCCGCCATAGATGCCGTAGCCCAGATGCTCGGCAAACTGGGTGAAGATGCGGCGGCTATAGACCGGGCCGGGCGTGTCGGCGCGGATCGTGCCGGTCGCCTCCTGCGCGGTAAGAGGCGCGGGCGATGCCATCAGCGCCAGCACCGGCGCGAGGCATGCTGTGACCACGGCTTTCCATCGGCGGGTTGCGCTGCGCATATCGGGGATCCTCTTCCTATTCATGAAAATCATCGACCTGCACCACTTCCCCCAGCAGGAAAGCGTCCGCGACCAGCGCCAGCGGGGCGAGGTCAAAATCGCTCGTGCCTGTATCCAACAAGTGCGCAAAGCGGCGGTAAAGCGCGGGATATTCCTCGTCCGGCGCAATGGCCGGCGCAGAACCCGGCAGCGTCAGCACCGCGCCGCCATTGTCGAGCAGCAACGCGCCCGCATCGGTATCCACGCGGATGCGCCAGGTCTGTTCGCCTTCCTGCCGGAAATCGAAATCGGCGGTGATGGGCGTGCCGTTTGCGCTGCGCAGGGAAAGCCGCGCGGCAATCGGCGTCTGGCAATTGCCGGGAACTTCCAGCCGTGCCGCTTCCAGCATCACGGCATCGGGCAGGATGGCGGTGAGGATCGACAACGCGTTTATCCCCGGATCGAACACGCCCATGCCACCTGCTTGCCAGATCCATGGCTGGAGGGGATGCCATTGGCGGACATCTTCGCGCCAGGTGATCGTCACCTCCTCAATCACCCGCCCTGCCAGCCATTGCCGCGCCGGTTCCACCCCTGCAGCCATGCGCGAGTGCCACGCGGTGAACAGCGTCGCACCGCTGCACCTTGCGGCATCGGCAAGCAGCGCGGCCTGCGCCATTCCGGCGGCGGGTGGTTTTTCCAGAAATGCGCCGATTCCGCGTGCGAGCAAGGGCAGAGCGATGGCGGCGCGCATTTGCGGCGGGGTGCAGATGGCGGCAGCATCGAGCCGGATGCCCGCATCGAACATTGCCTCCACCGATGCGAAATGCGGCACGCCGGGCAGGGCAGCCGCGACCGGATCGACCGTGGCCGCCAGCGTCAGCGCGTCGCATCCGGCCAAAGCGGGCAAATGCTGATCCCGCACGATCTTGCCCAGCCCGATTATGGCGAGTGCATGGCCCATGTGTGGCGGAATCCCTCAATCCTCTATTACTCCGACATATCGGCAAGGGCTGGGGAAGGCAATCGCTGCTGCACGGCAATATGCACAGCAGTTGCCCTTCGCCGCCTGCAAGCCTAGCAGTGGCGGATATGGCAGAGGGGAAATCGTCCAGCACCGTGAAAGTGGGCGCAGCGTCGCCGCGCGCGCCCAACCGTTCTCCGGGCCGCCGGCTGCACGGCGCAGTTGCGCACAAGCTGGGCGTGGCGATCGTATCGGGCCAGTACGCGCCCGGCGATGTGCTGGCGGGCGAAGTGGCCTTTGCCGAGGAGCTGAACATTTCGCGCAGCGCCTATCGCGAGGCGATTCAGGTGCTCACCGCCAAGGGGCTGGTCGAGAGCCGGCCCAAGGCGGGCACGCGCGTGCTGCCGCGCAGCCGCTGGAACGTGCTCGACCCCGATGTGCTGGCCTGGGCCTTTGCCGGGGCTCCCGATCGCAAATTCGTGCGCGACCTGTTCGAACTGCGCGCGGTGGTGGAACCTGCGGCGGCGGGGATGGCAGCGCAGCGGCGCGACAAGGCGCAGCTTGCCGAAATGCGCGAGGCGCTGGCGCAGATGCGGCGGCATACGCTGGCGTCCGACGAAGGGCGCATCGCCGACCGCGATTTTCACAAGGCCATCCTGCGCGCCACCGGCAATGACGCGATACAGGCGCTGGCGGCGGGCATTGGCGCGGCGGTCAACTGGACAACGCAGTTCAAGCAGCGCGCCCGCGCCTTGCCGCGCAATCCGCTACCCGATCATGTGCGCGTGTTCGATGCGATTGCGGCGGGCGATGCGGCGGCGGCGCAGGCGGCGATGCGCACGCTGGTCGATCTGGCGCTGGCCGATACGCAGGACGCGATGGAGGATGGCGGGGAAGCCGATCAGGCTGAAGCCTGAAGCGCATCTTCCTCGGTAATGCCTTCCTTTTCCGCGCGGGTGCGCGATCCCACCAGCGCATACCACAGCACATAGACTTCGCAGGCCACGGTCAGCCAGAAACTGGCCTGCAGGCCATAGCTGTCCGCCAGCCAGCCTTGCACCACCACCAGCGCGCCACCCGCAATCGCCATGATCAGCAGGCCCGATGCCTCCTCGGTCAGCGGGCCAAGGCCCTTGATTCCCAAGGCGAAAATCGCGGGAAACATGATCGAATGGCCAAGCCCCACCAGAATCAGGCACCACATCGCCACCGGGCCGTGCAGCGTGGCCGCGCCGATCATCACCAGCATGGCGAAGAGCGCAAAGGCGGCGAGCACATGGCGCGCATTGTAACGGCGCATCAGATACGCACCGGCAAAGCGGCCGACCATCATCCCGCCCCACAGCAGCACCAGGTAATTGGCCGCCACGGCCGGGGTAATGCCGGCAATATCGGGCTGGATCACGAACAGGATGAACAGATTGGCAACGCCGATTTCCGCAATCAGATAGATGAAGATCGCGGGCACGCCGAACACCAGATTGGGGTGCTTCCACAAGGACAGCTTCTTGCGCGCCTCCTTGCTGACCCGGCGCGTTGCGGAGCCTAGCGCAGGCAGGTTCGAGCGCCAGATGACCAGCGCAATGGCCAGCAACACCACCGCCACCATGACATAGGGAAGCTGTGTTGCCTGCGCATCGGCGAGCCGTTCCGCCTCGGTCAATTGTGTGCCTTCGAGCGAGGTGCCGCCGACCGTGCGGCTGAGGATCAGATAGCCGCCGAAATAGGGGGCGAAGAAGGTGCCCATCGAATTGAAAGCCTGCACCAGCGTCAGGCGCGATTCGGAGCTTTCGGGCGGGCCGATCACCGCGACATAGGGGTTGGCCGCCACCTGCAGCAGGGTGATGCCGCTGGCAATCACGAACAAGGCGACCAGCGTGACCTCGAACGACGGGATCTGCGCCGCAGGCACCATGCCCAGCGCGCCCACCGCCATGACGCACAGTCCCGTGACGAGCGCCGGCTTGTAACCGATGCGCTGGATCAGCTTGGCCGAGGGGATGGAGGCGACGAAATAGGCGATGAACCACACCGATTCGATCAGCGTTGTCTGCGTGTAGTTGAGGTCGAACACGCTGCGCAGATGCGGCAACAGCGTGTTGTTGATGACGGTGATGAACCCCCACATGAAAAACAGGCTGGCCAGCAGCGCCAGCGCGGGGCCGTAACGCACGCCCGCGACTGTCCCTTGCGGCGCGATTCCCGGATTTGTCTCGACCATTCCCGCTATTCCCCTCCGCCAAGGGCGCCTGGCTTTGGTGCCAAAGGCCGCTTGCGCACATTTATTTTGTCGGAGTATATGCGGCGCACCTGATCGTCAATATCCACCGGAGGGGGAAATGTCCTTGCACACACGGCGCTCTAGCGGGGGCAGAACGCCTCTCAAGCTTGTAACCCTGATGCTGGCGGGCACCGCGATGGTTCTGCCCGGCGCCGCGCTGGCGGGCGAAGCCGTGCGCGAGGCGGCAGGCCGGCTGGCCGATGGCAGCGTGGTGGAAGCTGTTACGCTGACCAATGCAAACGGCGTGTCGGCGCGCGTCATCACCTATGGCGCGACGCTGCAATCGCTGGTCGTGCCGGGCCGCGGCGGCGAGATGGCAGATATCGTGCTGGGGCATGACGATGTGGCCGATTACGAACGGTTTCCCAATTACCTTGGCGTCACCGTGGGCCGCTTTGCCAACCGCATTGGCGGCGCGCGTTTCACGCTGGACGGGCGCGAATATGTCCTGCCCGCCAATGACGGGGCGAATTCGCTGCATGGCGGCGGCGCCGGGTTTGACAAGGTGAACTGGCGCATCGTCTCGGTTGAAAGTGGGCCGGTGGCGCGCGTGGTGATGGCGATGCAAAGCCCGGACGGCGATGCAGGCTATCCCGGCAATCTGGATGTGCGCGTCACCTACTCGCTCGACGATGACGGGGCGCTGGGCATTATCTTCGACGCGGTAACCGATGCCCCCACCGTGGTGAACATGACGAACCACGCGCTGTTCAACATGGCGGGCGCAGGTTCGCCCACCAGCGCGCTGGAAAATGTGCTGACCATTCCCGCCGCCGCCTATACCCCGGTGGACAGCGCGCTGATCCCCACGGGCGAATTGCGCAGCGTGGAAGGCAGCGTGTTCGATTTCCGCACGCCCCGCCGCATAGCCGATGGCGCGCGGCAGACCACGGACGAGCAGATCCTCTTGGGCCGCGGATACGACCATAATTTCGTGCTCGACAAGGGGCTGACGACGACGCCCGGCCTTGCCGCCCGGCTGGAGGATCCGGCATCGGGCCGCGTGCTCGAAGTGTTCACCACCGAACCCGGCGTGCAGTTCTATTCGGGCAATTTTCTTGATGGCACGCTGGTCGGGCGTGACGGGCTTGCCTACCGCCAGGGCGACGGGATTGCGCTCGAACCGCAGAAATTCCCCGATGCGCCCAACAAGCCGGGCTTTATCTCCGCCCGTGTCGATCCGGGCCAGCCCTACCGCCACCACATGATCTACCGCGTGTCCTGCGCCTGCGAATAACCGAGAAGATGAGCGAAAGCACAATGCCAAAGAAGCTGCGGTCGCGCGAATGGTTCGCCAATCCCGACAATATCGACATGACCGCGCTTTATCTGGAGCGGTATCTCAATTTCGGCCTCAGCCTTGAGGAATTGCAGGGCGGGAAGCCGATCATCGGGATCGCGCAAACGGGCAGTGACCTTTCCCCCTGCAACCGGCACCATATGGTGCTGGCCGAACGGGTGCGCGAAGGCATTCGCGAGGCGGGCGGCATCGCCATCGAATTTCCCGTCCACCCAATTCAGGAAACGGGCAAGCGCCCCACCGCCGGGCTGGACCGCAACCTTGCCTATCTGGGTCTGGTGGAGGCGATCTATGGCTATCCGCTCGACGGCGTGGTGCTGACCACCGGCTGCGACAAGACCACGCCCGCGCTGCTGATGGCGGCGGCAACGGTCAATATCCCCGCCATCTGCCTCTCGGTCGGCCCCATGCTGAATGGTTGGCACAAGGGGCAGCGCACGGGTTCGGGCACGATCGTGTGGAAAGCGCGCGAAATGCTGGCCAAGGGGGAGATTGACGATGCGCAGTTCATCCGCCTCGTCGCCTCCTCCGCGCCGTCCACCGGCTATTGCAACACCATGGGCACGGCCACCACGATGAATTCGCTGGCCGAGGCGCTGGGCATGATGCTGCCCGGTTCCGCCGCGATCCCCGCGCCCTATCGCGACCGGCAGGAATGTGCCTGGCGCACGGGCCGCCGCATCGTGGAGATGGTGCACGAGGATCTGAAGCCTTCCGACATCCTGACGCGCGAGGCGTTCCACAACGCCATCGTCGTCAATTCCGCCATTGGCGGCTCCACCAATGCGCCGATCCATCTGTGCGCGATTGCGCGCCACATGGGCGTTGATGTGCCCTTGCAGGATTGGGAGGATGTCGGCCACGACGTGCCGCTGCTGGTCAATCTGCAACCGGTGGGCGAGTATCTGGGCGAGGATTATTACCGCGCGGGCGGCGTGCCTGCGGTGGTGGGCCAACTGCTGTCTGCCGGGCTGATCCATGCCGATGCGATGACCGTGAACGGCCGCACCATTGGGGAAAATTGCCGCGACGCAGTGATCGAGGACGAGAAGGTGATCCGTCCCATCACCAATCCGATGGCGGAAAAGGCCGGCTTTCTGGTGCTCAGCGGCAATCTGTTTGGCGCGGCGATCATGAAGACCAGCGTGATCGGCCCCGAATTCCGCGCGCGGTATCTGTCCAACCCCGACGATCCCGAAGCGTTTGAAGGCACTGCCGTGGTGTTTGACGGGCCGGAGGATTACCATCGCCGCATCGACAACCCCGAACTGGGCCTCGATCAGAACTCCATCCTGTTCATGCGCGGCGCAGGGCCGGTGGGCTATCCCGGTTCGGCCGAAGTGGTGAATATGCGCCCGCCTGCCTATCTGCTGGCGCAGGGGATCGATGCGCTGCCCTGCATTGGCGACGGGCGGCAATCGGGCACCAGCGGCAGCCCTTCGATCCTCAATGTCAGCCCCGAAGCGGCGGCGGGCGGCGCGCTCGCTCTGCTCAAGACAGGCGACAAGGTGCGTGTCGATCTGCGCCAGCGCCGCGTCGATGTGCTGGTGGATGAGGCGGAGATGGACCGCCGCCGGACGGAGCTCACCGCAGCGGGCGGCTATGCGTATCCGCCGTCGCAAACGCCGTGGCAGAAGATCCTGCGCGATCTGGTGGGGCAGATGGACACCGGTGCCATTCTCGAAGGCAGCGAAAGCTTCCAGCGTATTGCGCAGACAAAGGGCGTGCCGCGCAACAACCACTAAGACAAGAACAAACAGGAGAGGCGTGATGCGGCAGGCGGGGTGGAACTGGGCAGCGGCCTTGCTGGCGGCAACTGCGCTGGCCGGGGCTACGCCCGCGCTGGCGCAAATGGCGGGGCAGGTGATGGAAACCGGTAATCCTGCCGCCGATCCGCTTGCCCCCACGGGCCAATGGAGCGCCTTTTCCGGCGGCCATGCGCCCTTGCCGCCAATGGGGTGGAACAGCTGGAACGCGTTCTACCACGATATTGACGAGGAAAAGGTGCTCGCCGCCGCGACCTATATCGTGGACAGCGGCCTTGCCGCGCGCGGATACCGATACATCAATATCGACGATGGCTGGTGGCTGAAACGCGATGTGGATACGGGCCGCATGGTCATCAACGCGGCGAATTTCCCGTCTGCTGCGCAGGGCGATGGCACCACCAGTTTCCGCCCCTTTACCGACCTGCTGCACGCAATGGGCCTGAAGGTGGGCATTTACAGCGATATTGGTCGCAATTCCTGCGGGCAGACATTCGGCCATGGCGCGGCCAACAATCCGCAAGGCAGCGTGGCCGAACGCGAAGTGGGCCTGTATGGCCATATCGACCGGGACATTGCCCTCTATTTTGGCGAATGGGGCTTTGATTACATCAAGGTGGATGGCTGCGGCATCCGCGGCATGGGCGCGGGCAATCCCAATGTGGCGGCCGGGATTTACCGTGAATTTGCACCGCTGATCGATGTCGATTCGATCGGCAATACCGATGTGCCCGCCGTGCAGGCTCTGTTCGGCGAAGTGCGCGATGCGCTGATCCGGCACAATCCCGACGGCGATTTTGTGTTTTCGCTGTGCATCTGGGGCAGTTCGGATGTGCGCGCCTGGGCGCACAAGTTCGGCAACCTGTCGCGCACCAGCGAGGATATCTCGCGGCATTGGGGCCGGATGCTGCACAATCTCGATTCCGCCTCGCGCCGGGAACTCTATGCCCAGCCGGGGAACTGGAACGATCCCGACATGCTGTTTGTCGGCACGGGCGATTTCGACGCGAACCATCTGGTGGAGGCGCGCAGCCATTTCAGCCTGTGGGCGATGCTCAACGCGCCGCTGATCATCGGGTTCGACATGCGGCAGATGACGGGCGAACTGCTCGCCATTCTGGGTAATGAGGAGATCATAGCGCTCAATCAGGATGCCGCCGGCAATCAGGCGGTGCTGGCGTTTGACACCGATGATATCCAGATTTTCGTCAAGACGCTGGCCGATGGCAGCAAGGCGACAGCCTTGTTCAACCGCACATCGGCCCCGCTCGACGTGGTGCTCACCGCCGATCACCTGAAACTGCGCGGCGATCAGCCTGTCGCCTTGCGCGATCTGTGGAGCGGGGAAACGACCAGCTTTACCGGCGAACTGACGCTGACCTTGGCCCCGCGCGAAACGCGCGTCCTTGCCGCCAGCGGAGCGCGCCTTCTGGATGGCGGGCTGTATCTTTCCGAAATGCCCGGTGCTATCAATGTGGCCGAAGATGGGGTGGTGGTTCCCGAACACGATCCGCTGGTGCATCGCGGGATTCTGCCCTGGCAGCAGACGCGTGGAGTGGGCGACCGGCACCGCTACACCGGGTGGGGCGGCGCGCGGGCCGACAGCACACCGCACGGGCAGGCGCTGCGCATCGCCAATCGCGATTTTGCCACCGGAATCGGCGCGCTCGCCAATTCGCGGCTGGAAGTGCGCAATAACGGCTTCACCCGTTTCCGGGCCGAAGTGGGGGTGGACGATACCAGCGTGGACACGTCCACGCCCGTGCGCTTTGAAGTGTATGGCGATGGGCGGCTGCTGGCGCAGAGTGACTGGACCCGATTTGGCGAGGCGCCCGAACTGCTGGAGGCGAATGTGGCCGGCACGCACATCGTGGAGATTGTCGCCCGCAGCGAAGGCGCACCCGCCCGCGCGCTGGCCGTGGTATGGGGAGAAGCCGCACTGCTGCGGTGAGGCCGGGCCTGTTACCCGGCTCGACTGGGTGAGAGGGGAGGGAGCCTTTGGGTAGCAACGCGTTGACGCTGAGGTTCCATGGCGCCGCACGCACCGTGACCGGATCGTGCCTGCAATTCCGCCATCGTGGGCGGGACCTGCTGGTCGACTGCGGCATGTTCCAGGGATCGCGCACGCTGGAGCGGCTGAACCTGGAACCCTTTGCCTTCGATCCCGCGCGCCTTGATGCGGTGATCGTGACGCATGCGCATATCGATCACAGCGGCCTTCTGCCCAAGCTGGCGGCGGCAGGCTTTACCGGGCCGATCTGGTGCACCGGGCCCACGCGTGACCTGCTGGAACATATGCTGGCCGATGCCGCACGCCTGCAGGAATACGAGACCGAGCGGCATAACCGCCGCCGCGACCGTGCAGGCGAAGACCCCTTCGATCCGCTGTTCACTGCCGCGGATGCCGCCGCGGCCTTTGCCCTGTGCCGCACGGTCGATCTGGAGGAGGAGTTTCTGCCCGCACCGGGCTTTCGCGCCCGGTTGTGGAATGCGGGGCATATTCTGGGGTCAGCATCTGTGGAACTGGAAGCAGGCGGGGTAAGCGTGTTGTGTTCGGGCGATCTGGGGCCAGATAACAAGGCCTTCCAGCGCGATCCGCACGGGCGATCCGGCTTCGACCATGTAATCTGCGAGTGCACCTATGGCGACACGGTGCGCGATCCGGTGTCGATTGAGGAACGCCGACGCCTGCTTCAGGCCGAGGTGGAGGCGGCGCTGGTGCGCGGGGGCAATCTGGTGATCCCCGCCTTTGCGCTGGAACGCACGCAGGAATTGCTGCTTGATCTGGGCCATCTGTTGTCGGAGCGGGCGATTCCAGCGGTGCCGGTATTCATCGATTCGCCGCTCGCCATCCGCACCACCGAAGTCTTTGCCCGTTATGCGCACGAGCTGGAGGATACCGGCAAGAGCGATGTTTTCGCCCATCCTGCATTTCACTATGTCACCGACATTGCGGGGTCGGTCGCGCTCAATTCCATGTCGGGGGCCATCATCATCGCGGCATCGGGCATGTGCGAGGGCGGGCGCATCCGCCACCATCTGCTGCACAATCTGCACCGGCGCGATTCGACCGTGCTCTTCGTCGGCTATCAGGCGCAGGGATCGCTGGGCCGGGTGATCACGGACGGGGCACAGCGGGTGCGGATAAGCGGGCAGGATGTGCGCGTGCGCGCCCAGATCCGCAGCCTGCACGGATATTCCGCCCATGCCGACCAGTCCGAATTGCTCGCCTGGATTGCGGAGCGCAGCCCGATCGCCGGCTCGCTGTTTCTCGACCATGGCGAGCAGGAGGCGCAAGAGGCCATGCGTCGCGCATTGCAGCGCCGGTTCCCGCAGCTCAATGTCCGGCTACCTGAAATCGGCGAGGAATATCTCCTCCCGCCGGGGGAGTCGGCCTTGCGCAGCGCCACCGGGCGAACCGATCTGGGCGATGCGCTGGGGCGCGACTGGCAGAACGATTATGCGGCCTTCGCCTCCTCGCTCAAGCAGGATCTGATGCGGCTGAAAAGCGACCGGGAGAGGAAAGAGGCCATCGCCCAGATGGCGCGGATCCTGCAATCCTATGCCGCCCACAAGGAACGGCACCGCAAGGCCTGATCAGCAATCCCCCGCCCGCGCGATCAGGCTGTCCAGCGCGCTGCGTCCTTCGCGCAAGGAGGGGAGGATTTGCCGCAATTCGCCCCGCGTGATCTGCCGCCCGCCTTCGCTTTCCCGCGCCTGGGCTTCGACGATACGGTGCAGCGCGGCGACCAGCGCCAACAGGGGATTGGCCGCATGGTTGGCCTGCGGCAGCGGCACCGCGCGGGCATTGCCCAAGGCCAGCACCGGATCGATCGCGCCGGGTCCGAATTCCTGTTCGATTCGCAGCAGCAGGGCCGGATCAAGGCTGGTCAGGCGGTTGCGCGCATTCCGCACGGTGGAAGCCGAACAGCCGATCCGGGTGGCGAGCTGCCTGTCGGCCAGCCCATGTGCACGGCGCAGGTCGCCAATGATCTCGCACACCGCCTCGCGATAGGCATCTGCGGTAATCGCCTTGCTGGTCATACCAGTGCCATCCTTCTTGCACGGGAGTTTATTGCGCAACATCCTATGCGCCTGCGCACCAGCTTGTCCAAGACCCTGCGCGCGCCATTGCCTTATCGTGAGGGAGATGAACCTTCACCGACGCGACTTCCTGTGCGGCCTTGCCGCGATCGCCGGCGCCAGCGCCTTTCCCGGAAGGGCCGCCGCACCTCGTTCCCTTGCCAGCAGCGCATCCGCCCTCGCGGAACCACCCGCTGCCAGCGGTCCCATTGCCGCGCCGCCGGGGTGGCCGGATCGCGCCCGCGCCGTGTGGGCCAATGCCATGGCCGCGCTGGAACGGCACGGGCCGCGCGCGGCGCGCGACAGGCTGGCCATTGCCGACTTCGGCGCACCTTCGGCACAGCCGCGCCTCTATCTGGTGGATCTGGAGGCGGGCAAGTTTCAGGCGCTGCATGTCACGCATGGATCGGGTTCCGATCCGGGGCACACGGGATTGCTGCAAAGCTTCTCCGACCGGCCCGGTTCCAACGCGACCAGCCAGGGCGCTTTCGTGACGCGCGATTATTACACCGGTCGGCACGGCCATTCGCAAAGGCTGGAAGGTCTGGATCCCACCAATTGCAACGCGCTGGATAGGGCGATTGTCCTTCATTCGGCCTGGTATGCCGAACCCGATGTGCTGGCGCGCACGGGGAAGCTTGGCCGCAGCCAGGGATGCCTCGCCTTTTCCGGGCAGGATCTGGCGCGCGTGTTCGGCTTTCTGGGGGAAGGGCGGCTCATCTATAGCGGCAAGGCGCCCACAGCCTGACCATACAAATTACGCCAAGGCGTTGCCTGCTCCATCTCCCCAAAATGTCGAGAAAGATGGTGGGCGCGACAGGGATTGAACCTGTGACCCCACCCGTGTGAAGGGTGTGCTCTACCGCTGAGCTACGCGCCCATCGGGACATTTGCTGTCCGGACAGGGGCGGGCCTTTGCCATGGCTTTGGTCGGCTGGCAAGCGCTCAATTGGCGTTCAATTGCCGAAAATGCGCACCGCGAAGGCCTGCCACCAGCTTGGCCTTTGACGCAGCTCTGCCCGAACGGCCGGCGTGTCGCCCGTGCAGGGCAGGCACAGCGCCTGCGCGCCAGTGCTCGCCATCAGCCGGTTCATGTCTGCCACCACGCGGGCCAGCGCGGTCTGTTCCTGCCCGGCGATCAGCGTCGACACGCTGGCAAGTGCCGGGCGGGCCTGTGCGCTCTGCCCCGCGAGAAGGCCCGCCAGCATTGCCTTGAACGGATCGGGCGGGGTGGCAAGGAACCGCTCCTCCCACTCGCCCTCGGCCAGCCCTGCCTGCTCCGCCGCCCAGGCGATGGCAGCATCCAGCCCGCCGAACTGGTCAACAAGGCCCAATTGCCGCGCCGCTCCGCCGGTCCAGATTCGACCTTGCGCCAGCTCGTCGGCACGCGCTGCCGAAACGCCGCGCGCATCGGCCACCAGGCCCACGAAGCGGCCGTAAATGGCCTGCGTTTCCGATTGGAGAAGCGCGTCCGTCTCTGGCGTGAAGCCCCCCAGAATATCGGGCTGGCCCGATAGCGGCGTGGTGCGCACGCTTTCCGCGTTCACGCCGTATTTGCCCAGAATATCCTCGAAACTGGGCACCACCAGCACCACGCCGATCGAACCGGTCAGCGTTTCGGGTTCGGCAAAGATGCGCTGGCCCGCGGTGGCAATCCAGTATCCGCCGCTGGCCGCCATATTCCCCATCGAAATCACCACGGGAATATCCTGCTGCCGATAGCGCATCAGCGCGCGGCGGATGCTTTCCGAGCCTGTCACCGTGCCGCCGGGCGAATCGACGCGCACCACAAGAGCTGCGAGATCATCGTCCAGCGCATCTTCGAGCAGTGCGGTAATCCGCGCGGCGCCTGCGCTGCCCGGCCCGGCATTGCCGTCACTGATTTCACCAGCCACAGTGACGATACCGATGGTCTTCTTGCCGCCGCCGGTCAGACTGGGCAGGCCGCCGCCATCGGTCTGGGCGCTGGCCGCAATCCATGTGCCAAGATCGGTTGCGGCAAAGGCGCCGGGGCGCTTGTCCAGCCGGTCTGCGCCGGCCACTTCGACCAGCCGCTCGGCCCATTCCTCGCGCGTGCCGAGCCGATCGACCAGCTTTGCCTCCAGCGCCACGCGGGCCAGATCTCCGCCCGCCTGCTCAACCGCCGCGACAAGGCCGGTGCTCACCATTTCCAGATTGGCATCCGGACGCGCGCGGCGCACGTGCGAGAGATATTCCTCCCACATTTGCGCGGTATAGGTTTCCAGGTTTTCGCGCAAAGCGGGCGACATCGCCGAATTGGTGAACGGCTCGCCCGTGCCCTTGTAGGTGCCGACCTGATAGACATGCGCGGTAATGCCGAACCGTTCCAGCGCATCGGCATAGAACAGAATGCTGCCGCCGGGGCCGCGCAGGGCCACGCCGCCCATCGGATCGAGCCAGACCTCGCTCGCCTGCGCGGCAAGCAGCACGGCGTCATCCGCCATGGCCACCCCATACGCAATCACCGGCTTTTCCGAGGCGCGGAACCGGGCGAGCGCCTCGGCCACTTCGCGCACCGATACCGCAGGCCCGCCGGTGAAGGTGGACAGGTCGAGCGCGATGGCCTTTATCCGGTCGTCCGCGATGGCGGCATCAATGGCGCGGGTGAGGTCGCGCGCGGCATATTCCTGCATCGGCAGCGAGCCCGACAGTACGGTCTGCACCGGATCGATCAGCGCCGGCTCCTCCACAATCTGCCCGTCCAGTTTCAGCAGCAGCGCGCCTTCACGCACCTGCGCCGGGCTGGGCCGCGCGCTGAGCGCGGCGAACAACACGCCGAAAAACAGCAGCAGGAACAACAGGGCCAGCGCATCCTTGATGCCCACCAGCAACCGCCACACCTTGCCTGCGAAACTCATAAACCTGCCCGTCCAGTTGATTTGCGATCCACGCTAGGGCCGAAGCCGCGCATGATCCAGCCGAAACCGCTTGAAGCGGTGATGCGGCTCGATTAGGGGCTTGGCTTTAATGACATCGCCACAATCACCCACGCCATCGGCACGCTATCCAGCGGGCGGACGGGCCTTTCCGCACCGCGATCTGATCGCCATTGGCGCATTGCAATCGCACGAAATCCTGTTCCTGCTGGACGAGGCGGAACACTGGGTGCGGTTCAACCGGCAGCCGACCAAGCACTGCGATGCGCTGGCGGGGCTGACCATCATCAACGCCTTCTTCGAAAACTCCACGCGCACGCTGCTGTCGTTTGAAATCGCGGGCAAGCGGCTGGGCGCGGATGTGGTGAACATGCACGCCGCACAATCCAGCGTGAAGAAGGGCGAGACGCTGATTGACACGGCCAAGACGCTGAACGCGATGCGCGCCGATGCGATGGTGATCCGCCACGGCTCCAGCGGTGCGGTGGGGCTGATTGCGGGCAAGGTAGATTGCCCCGTGCTCAATGCGGGCGATGGGCAGCACGAACATCCGACGCAAGGCTTGCTCGATGCGCTCGCGCTGCGCCACGCGCTGGCCGAACGCGGGGAGGCGAGCAGCGACGGGCAATTGACCGGGCTCACCGTGACCATTTGCGGCGATATCCTGCACAGCCGCGTGGCGCGGTCCAATATCCTGTGCCTGCAGGCACTGGGCGCCACGGTGCGCCTGTGCGCCCCGCCTGCGCTGATGCCCGCAGGGGTTGCGGCAATGGGCGTCGAGGTGTTCCACAATTTCGATGCGGCGCTGGCGGGCGCGGATGTGGTGATGATGCTGCGCCTGCAGAATGAGCGGATGGACGGCCAGTTCATTCCCAGCCCCCGCGAATACCGCCATCTGTATGGCCTTACCCGGCAAAGGTTGGCGCTGGCGCGTGATAACGTGATCGTGATGCATCCCGGCCCGATGAACCGCGGGGTGGAGATCGACAGCGACGTGGCCGACGACGCGCGTTACTCCATCATCACCAATCAGGTGGAAATGGGCGTGGCTATCCGCATGGCCTGCCTCGACGTGCTGACGCGAAAGGCGCGCGGCATTCCCGGCTGGGGCGAGGGGGAATGGGTATGAAGCAGCAGCGCCCCATTTCGATCACCGGCGGCACGCTGGTGACACCGATCGGCCTGGCAGAGGCCAATCTGCGGCTGGTGGACGGGCTGATCGCTGTGGTTGGCGGGGGCATTTCCGAAGGCGACGAGGTGGTCGAGGCACGCGGTCTGCTTGTCACGCCGGGCCTGGTCGATTGCGGCGTGTTTGCGGTGGACAAGCCGGCCTTTCATTTCGGCGGGATCACGCGCGCCGCGCTGATGCCCGACCAGTCGCCCCCGCTCGATCACCCCAGCCGCGTGCGCTATGCGGCGCAAAGCGGCAAGCCCGATCTGTGGGTGCATCCGCTGGCTGCTGCGACGGTAGGACTGGCGGGCACGCATCTGGCCGAAATCGCGATGATGCGCGATGCGGGTGCGCGGGCGATCGCCACCGGACGCAGCTGGATCGCCGATTCGGGCGTTATGCTGCGCCTGCTGCAATATGCCGCGATGCTCGACATGGTGGTTGTATCCCATGCCGAGGATGGCGGGCTGGCGGGCCGTTCCGCCTCTGCCACGGCGGGCGAAATGGCGACGCGGCTGGGCCTGCCCTCCGCTCCGGCGCAGGCCGAGGCGCTGGCGGTGGCGCGTGACATTGCGCTGGCCGAGATGACCGGCGCACGGCTGCATCTGCGGCAGGTGACGACGCGCGGCGCGCTCGATCTGGTGCGCGCTGCACAAAAGCGCGGCGTCGCGGTGACCGCAGGGGTTACCCCGGCGCATTTCATGCTGTCCGATCTGGCGCTGGCGGGTTTCCGCACCTTTGCCCGCCTCTCGCCGCCCTTGCGGTCGGAGGATGATCGGCAGGCCGTGCGCGAAGCGCTGGCCGATGGCACGATCAGCGTGGTGGCCAGCGGGCACGATCCGCGTGGGCCGGAAGACAAGAACCTGCCTTTTGCCGACGCCGCGCCGGGCATGGCGGGGGCCGAAACGCTGCTGGCCATGGTGCTGACGCTGGTGCGCGACGGCGTGATCGACCTGCCGCGCGCCTTTGACCTGGTGGCGCGCAACCCCGCCCGCCTGCTGGGTGTGCCTGCGGGCGCGCTGGAAGCGGGGCTGGAGGGCGATGTGGCGCTGATCGATCCCGAACGCCCGTGGGTGGTGGATTCGCGCAAGATGGAAGCGAGCGCCGGCAATACCCCCTTTGATCGCCAACCGGTGCAAGGCCGCGTCATCGCCCTGTGGAAGGGCGGCGTGCGGATTACGCGCTGAGGTTTTCGGATCCTTAGCGGCTGGCCATCCGGATCCCGCGATCGACCGCGCCGGGAAGCGGGCTTGCCGCAGCCCAGCTTATGCAGCCATCGCTGCTGCGGGCGTTGATCTGGCCGCACATGGCGCGGCTGGCGCTGCGGTCAAACCCGCCTGCCGAGACGCGGAAATAGCGGCGTCCGTTCACCACCGCTTCGGTAATTACCATCTCGTGATTGGCAAGCTGCGGGTGGCGGCTGACATAGATGCCCCAGGCACGGCGTGCGCCCTGTTCGGATGAGAAGCTGCCCAATTGCACCAGATGCGAGCCATCGCTGGCGGCCCGGCGGGTGGCCGGTGCTGCAGGAGCGCCAGCCTGAACGCTCTCGCGCGGCTGCGTGGCGGCGGCATAGCGGTTGGTGACAGGCGCAGCGGGGCGGGCGGCCGGCGCGGCGGTCGACGTTGCGCGCTCGGCAACGGAAAAGCTGCTGGCGTCGAGGGCGGGAATTGCGGTCTGGCTTTGCGTTTCGCCGGAAAAAGCCTGCGCGAAGCGGGTGTTGGCGGCCATGCGGGGCGCTTCCGGCACCGAGACCGGAGCCATGGCCGAAACCGGCGCGAGTTCTGTCAGCGATGCGCTGCCCACGGCGGGCAATTCCTGGCCGTTCGCCGGAACCGCCATCGCCAGAGGGGCGGGCGGTTGGGGGACAGCGGCAAGTGTGGGAAGCGGATCAGCGGGTGCCTGCGCCGCGGCAAGCGCGGTGGCCTCTGCCCCCAATTGCTGCGGCGTGGGCGTGTTGGACAGCGCCAGATGCAGCGGCTGGCCGGCATCGCGCACGCCAGCGGGCACACCCAGCAGGCGGGCAACGCGCTGTTCATACGCTTCCGGAGCAGCCATGGCCGCCCATTGCTCCATACGTGCACCCACCTGATCGGCGGGCACATCTTGCGAGGCCATCAGGCGCGATTCGCGCCAGCGGCCCGCCACGGCATAGGCATAGGCGAGGTTCTGCCGCATCTTCACCGTGTCGTCACCGCCGCGAATCGCGTTGGTCATCAGGTGGATGCCGCGATCCGGCTGTCCGGCCAGCGCCAGCGCAAGGCCCAGATCGGCCACCGGCAGGCGGCCTTCCCACGCGTTCAGCAATGCGCCGGCTTCGGTATATTTGGCCTGTGCGGTCAGCGCGAGAGCGAGGCTGAGCGCGGTGCGCGGGCTGTTATCGCCCAGCATCATCGCATCGGTAAAGGTCGTTTCTGCCGAGGCAAAGCGCCCCGCATCAAGATAGGCCTTGCCCAGCAGCGCGCGGGTGGCGGCATTGTGCGGATCGGCCTCAACCGCCTGTTCGGCGAGGCGCAGCGCGCGGTCGTGGCGGCCCTCTGCCATGGCGGTCTGCGCAGCGGTGGCGGCGGCATCGGCCGATTGCGGGACCGTAGTTGCGCAGCCAGCCAGCAGCACGGATGCCATTGCGCTGCCAAAGGCGAGGCCGGTCAGGCGAAGGCGGGTGTCTGTCATGGGCATGATACGCGTCTTTCCCTCAATCCTGCGAATTGCGGCGGCCGCGGCCGTAACGGGCCGGACCGCGCACTTTGGCGGCAAGTTCATCAATTTCCGGCATTTCGGCCAGAAGGCTGTCGAGCGCACGCGTCACGATGGCCTGCGCGCTTTCGCCCTTTACCGTGCTGGCAAGGCGCAGCCGCAGGTGGCGTTCGGCATCCAGACGCAGCGTGAACGCGGCACGGCGCGCGGCATCCTCCCGCCGTTCCTGTTCCTGCATTGCGGCAAGGTTCGAATCGGCAATGCGGTGCACCAGATCGTTCTGCTGGCGGCGCACAGCCGGTTCAGCGGGCGCTGCGTTTTCGCCTTCTGTCGGAGAAGCCGTGCCGGTTGCAGCAGGTGTTTCATCGCCCATGTCGTTCCAGCCCAGCGCTTCCTGGCTGGCGGCCAGTTCGTCCATCGCATCAAGATTGCCGCGCGAATCGGCATCCAGCTGAACCCGCATCGCCGGTTTGGCCGTGCCCTTGCGGGCCAGCAGCAGCGGCCCAAGTGACGCAAAGGATTTGACTTCGCCCACCGCCGCCCTCGCCACGTTACTGTGCCACGCGGCGGCCAAAGCCGCCTTGCTGCGGGCGCATCACGCCATTGCCCGCCGCCATCTTGCTGCCCGGCGCGGCAAACACGGTGCGGCGGAAGTTCTTTTCCAGCCGGTCGGCGACATAATGCCACAGGGCGACGACTTCCTGCGCGCTGCGGCCTTCGGGATCGACTTCCATCACCGTGCGCCCGTCAATCATGCTGGCGGCAAAATCGGTGCGGTGGTGAATGGTGATCGGCGCAACGGTGCCGTGCTGGCTCAGCGCCACAGCGGCTTCGGAAGTGATGCGTGCCTTGGGGGTGGCGGCGTTCACGACGAAGATCAGCGGCTTGCCCGCGCGCTCGCACAGATCGACGGTGGCACCAACGGCGCGCAGATCGTGCGGGCTGGGGCGGGTGGGAACCACCATCAGTTCGGCAACCGAGATGACCGACTGGATTGCCATGGTAATGGCCGGCGGCGTATCGATCACCGCCAGCTTGAAACCCTGCTGGCGCAGAACCGCCAGATCGTTGGCCAGGCGCGCCACCGTGGTCTGCGCAAAGGCGGGAAATTCCGCCTCGCGCTCGTTCCACCAATCGGCCAGCGAGCCTTGCGGATCGATGTCGATCAGAACCACCGGGCCAGCCCCTGCGCGCTGCGCCTGCACGGCGAGGTGCCCGGCAAGCGTCGTCTTGCCCGATCCGCCCTTCTGAGATGCCAATGCCAATACCCGCACTGAGGTGTCCCCCTGAGAAATCCGGCCGGGCAAATGGGTTGCACCGGCGCTTCACTGACAGGGAGTTCGCAGATCACCGTTTATTTTGGGTTAAAGGCACGGAAATAGATGAACAATGCGCGCTGCCAGGTGGCGGATGCGATGGCTTGCCGCATGCCGAAAGTCCGAATGGCATGGCAGCATAAATCTTTTGCTAATTGCTGGTTTACTATGATGATGCCGATTGGTCCTGCGGGCGGGCTGCACGCAGGCCCGAAATGGCACCCGAATCTGCAAGAGGGTTGATTGATGGCACGCGCGGCACACAGCACATGGGTGGCAGCAGTCTTGCTGGGCACGGCCGCCTTGGCAGCGCCGGCTCTGGCCGATGTGCGCGGCGGGGTGGATGCATGGGGACGGGGCGATTACGCGGCGGCCGTTGCCGCATGGGAAGGGCCGGCGGCGACCGGCGATGCCGATGCGATGTTCAATCTGGCGCAGGCTTACCGGCTGGGCCGCGGTGTGCCGCAGGACGAAGCGCGCGCCGAGGCGCTGTATTTCCGCGCAGCGCAAGCGGGCCATGTGCAGGCGGCTGACACATACGGCCTGATGCTGTTCCAGGCAGGCCGGCGGGCAGAAGCGCTACCCTATGTGGAGGATGCCGCGCGGCGCGGCGATCCCCGGTCGCAATATTTGCTGGGAATTGCGCATTTCAACGGGGATTACGTCGCGCAGGACTGGGTGCGCGCCTATGCGCTGCTTACGCTGTCCAATTCGGCCGGTTTGCCGCAGGCCGCGCCCGCAATTGCACAGATGGATGAACACATTGCGCTGGCGGACCGCCGCCGCGCGGCGGAACTGGCCGAAGCCATGCGCGCCGAGGCACTGGCGGCGCGTTCGGCGGAGCTGGCGGCGGCCGATCTGGCGCTGCGCGCTGCGGGTGAGAGTTCGGCCAGCGCGTCGCCTGCCGCCACATCCAGCCCGCGCGTGCCGCTTCCCATTGCCAGTGTCGCGGTATCCCCGTCGGTCGCGGCGGCGCGCTCTGCCATCGAGGAAGCGCGCAGCGTCACCGGAACCGACAGCCCGGCGCAGGCGGGTGCCGCCTTCGCAATGGCCGCACCTGCCGCGCGCCCGGCGGCACCTGCCGCCTCTCCCGCCCCTGTGCGGACCACCCCTGCCGCTGCGGCATTGCAAGCCGCCACTGGCGGGCCGTGGCGCGTACAACTGGGCGCGTTCTCGGTACGGGCCAATGCTGAACGGTTGTGGAGCCAGCTTTCGGGCCGTCCCGAACTGGCCGGGGCGGAACGCATGATGGTGGCATCGGGCAATGTCACGCGCCTTCTGGCGGGCGGCTATGCCAGCCAGGCTGCCGCGCAGAATGCCTGCAACGCGCTGAAGCGCGGCGGGACCGATTGCCTTGTGACCCGCAACTGACCTAAGCGCGGCCTTTCAACAAGGAAGGCCCGCTTGGAACAGCCATCTGCCCCACCGGCTACCCCCGTTCCCCTGCAGGAGAGGCTGGTCGCGCTCGACCTGATGCGCGGCATTGGCGTGCTGGGCATCCTCCTCGCCAATGTTACCGCCTTTGCCCATGTCGATCTGGCCTACTATTGGCCCGGCGCGCTGCCGGACGGCGGGAATGTGGCGGACCGTTGGATCTGGCTGGCGCAATTTGTGGCGGTGGACGGCAAGTTTCGCGGCCTGTTCACGTTGCTGTTCGGGGCTGGGCTGTTGCTGTTTGTCGAGCGTGCCGAAAAACGCATGGCCGGGCACGCACGCGCGGTGCGTTTGCAAGTGCGGCGACTGGCGTTGCTCGCCCTGATCGGACTCGTGCATTTCGGGCTTTTGTTCCACGGTGATATCCTGTTCACCTATGCCTGCGGCGGCTTGGGCGCGCTGTTCTTCCTGCGCTTGCCTGCCGAGCGGTTGCTGGCCATCGGGCTGATCTGGGCGCTGCTGGGCGCGGGGTTGCAGGCTATGGCTTTCCTGGCGCCAGCCTTGGCGGAAACGGGCCACCAGCCGGCGGCAACCGGCGTTGCGGAGTATTTTGCCGCCTTCTGGCAAGAGCAAGTGGACGAGGCGGCAGCGCAGGCTGTGGTAATGGCGCAGGGCAGTTACGCCGATGTGCTGCGTTACCGCCTTGCCGAACAGGCGGGGCTGCTGGTTTTTTACGTTCAACTTGCCTTTTACGAGACGATTCCGCTGATCCTGATCGGCATGGCACTGTTTCGCAGCGGCAGTTTCGCCGGCAATACGGCAGCGGATTCGAACGCGCTGGTGTCGCGCAAGGCGGCAGGCGTGCTGGTGGCGGCGGGGCTTGCCGGCAATCTGGCCGCAGGTCTGTGGGTAATGGGTCAGGGATTTTCGCCCTATGTCACGCAGTTCGCCTTTTTCGGATTGGGACCGTTGGCCAATATCCCGCTGCTGCTGGGAGGCGCGATCCTGCTTGCGGAGTGGGCGGCCCGCCCGCGCGAGGGCTGGCTGGCCGAACGGCTCACACTGGCGGGGCGCATGGCGCTGTCCAACTATGTCGGCATATCGCTGGTGATGATGCTGGTGTTCCAGGGCTGGGCCGGGGGGCTGTTCGGCACGATGCACCGCGCGGAATTGCTGCTGGTGGTGCTGCTGGGATGGGCGCTGATGTTCGGTTTCTCACGCATCTGGCTCGCCCGGTTCCGGCAAGGACCGCTCGAATGGCTGTGGCGTTGTGGAACCTATGGCCGGATTTTTGCCAATCGCCTGCCGGGATGAACAACGCGAGTGATAATCGCTCGCAATAATGCTTGCTATTGAAAGCGACTCGCATTAACTCTCACGCATCGACGGCAAGGTGTCTTTCGCTCCATGTATATCTGCATCTGCAATGCCATACGCGAGACTGATCTGCGGGACATGGCGCGGCGCAGTGGCGGTTGTGCGGAAAGCGTCTATGCCGCGCTGGGCAAGCGTCCCAATTGCGGCCAGTGCCTCGACGATGCGAACGACCTGATTGCCGAGGAACGCGAAGCCGCCGCCCCGGCCACGATCGCGGCCTGATTCGCATTAGCGCAGCTATCCTGAAACGCATTCGCAAAAGCCCGGTTTTCCGCCATTTTTGATCTGTCTGGCGGCGGGTTTTGCTTGCCACCCCATGCCCCCCCGCGCCTATGATGCGGGCATTGGATCAACAGGAGACCCGCGCCATGAAGGGCGATGACAAGGTTATCGACTATCTCAACCAGTGCCTCACCAACGAACTGACCGCGATCAACCAGTACTGGCTGCATTACCGCGTGCTCGACAATTGGGGCATTGCCAAGCTGGCCGCCTACGAACGCCACGAATCGATTGACGAGATGAAGCACGCCGATGCGTTGGCCGACCGGGTGCTGTTCCTTGGCGGGCTCCCCAATTTCCAGGCGATCCACAAGCTGAAGGTGGGCGAGACGGTGGAGGAAATCCTCAAGGCCGATCTGGCGCTGGAAATGGAAGCCATTCCCTTGCTGCGCGACGCGATCGCACATTGCGAAACCGTGCGCGATTATACCAGCCGCGAGCTGTTCGAGGATATCCTCGAAAGCGAGGAGGAACATGTCGACTTCCTCGAAAAGCAGTTCGACATGATCGCGCGCATGGGCCTTGAAAATTACGTCCAGTTGCAGAGCAAGGCGGCGGGAGAGGAATAATCCCCGTCCGGCGACCTAGCCGATTTGCCAGTATCCCCCGGTTCCGCCCCTTTCGCGGTGGAGCCGGGCGATCTGTTTTTCCCCGTCCCACAATTCGACATCGCCATGCGGGCGGTTGATATCTGCAACGACAAGGCCGGTTGCCAGATTGGGCACGGGCAGGCTCAGCCTTTCGCCGCTGGTCATGCCTTCACGGAAATATTCGATCCGGTAATGATGCTGCATAACCTGTCTCCCCAAGGTCGCTGCCCCAGAATGAAGGTCTGCCTCATCGATATGAAACGCAAGCGTCACCGCTTGCGGTCGAACGGGTTTTTCGGGCTTTTCAGCGTAAGACGAACAGGAACCGCGCCAAAACCCAGTTCGCGCCTGATACCGTTCACCAGATAGCGTTCGTAACTGGTCGGCAATTGATCCAGCCGCGTGCCGAAAATCACGAAGCGCGGCGGGCGCGTGCTGGTCTGGGTGATATAGCGCAGCTTGATCCGGCGGCCGCCGGGTGCGGGCGGCGGATTGGCGGCCAGCGCCTCGTCAAACCAGCGGTTGAGGCCCGCAGTGGGCACGCGCCGGCTCCACGCCTCCCGCAGGTCAAATGCAGCGGCCAGCATCTGGTCAAGCCCCTTGCCCGTCTTGGCCGAAACCGCCAGCAACGGCACGCCCTTGAGCTGCGCCAGCCCTTCATCCAGCGCGGCGCGCACGCCGTTGAACAGGCCGCTGGCATCTTCGGCGACGTCCCATTTGTTGATCGCCACCATCAGCGCGCGGCCTTCTTCGAGCACGAGATTGGCAATTTTCAGATCCTGCACTTCCAACCCGCGCGTGGCGTCGAGCAGCAGAACCACGACTTCGGCGTAATCGATCGCGCGCTTGGCATCGCTGACCGACAACCGTTCCAGCTTGTCCTGCACCTTGGCGCGCTTGCGCATGCCCGCCGTATCAACCAGCCGGATATCGCGCACTTCGCCGCTCTTGGGATCGGTCCATTGCCAATCGACCGCGATCGAATCGCGTGTAATGCCTGCTTCCGGCCCGGTCAGCAGCCGGTCTTCGCCCAGCAGGCGGTTGATCAGCGTGCTCTTGCCCGCATTGGGGCGGCCAACAATGGCGAGGTTGAGCGGTGCGGCGGGGTCGTAATCATCGGCCTCGTCCCCCTCGGCCATGTCGTCCCCCTCGTCTTCCCATTCCTCGCCGTTCTCGATCGCTTCGGCGCGCAAGGCGGCGCGTTCGGCGCGGGCTTCGGCACGCGCCGCGCGGGCCTTCGCGGCATCGGCGGCCTTGGCGACCTCCGCCTCGTATTCGCGTTCGAGCAGATCGCCCTTTTCCGCGATCAGCGGCACCAGCGCGGCATAGACCTCGGCCATGCCTTCGCCATGTTCCGCCGAAACCCCGATGGGTTCGCCAAGGCCCAGCGAATAGGCTTCCAGAATGCCGGCATCGCCTGCGCGCCCTTCGGCCTTGTTGGCAAGCACAATGGTCGGCACCCCCTGTCCGCGCAGCCAGCGGGCGATCTCCTCGTCGAGCGGGGTGATCCCGGCGCGCGCGTCGAACACGAACAGCGCCGCGTCCGCGCCTTTCACCGAAACTTCAGTCTGCGCGCGCATCCGGCCGGGCAGGCTTTCGGGATCCTCGTCCTCCCACCCGGCGGTATCGACCGCCTCGAACTCCAGCCCCATCAGACCCGCATGGCCAAAACGCCGGTCGCGGGTAACGCCCGGCTGATCGTCGACCAGCGCGATCTTCTTGCCCACCAGCCGGTTGAACAGGGTGGATTTGCCGACATTGGGCCGGCCAACAATGATGACCTGAGGGTATTTGCGCTGCGCCATAGGGGGTGCGGTGGCGGCAGAGGGGCAGTTTGGCAAGCTTAACTTGCCCCTCAATACCTGCGGCGGCTTACCAGACGCCCGTGTTCTCCATGCTGGCCCAGGGCTCCCGCGGTTCGCGCGCGCCGCCCTTTTGCAGCAATTCGATCGAGATGTTGTCGGGCGTGCGGATGAAGGCCATGTGCCCATCGCGCGGCGGGCGATTGATCGTCACGCCCGCATCCATCAGCCGCTGGCAGACGCCGTAGATATCGTCCACGGCATAGGCGAGGTGGCCGAAATTGCGCCCGCCGGTATAGGTTTCGGGCGCGCTGCCATCTTCCGGCGGCCAGTTATAGGTCAGTTCCACCTCGGCCACATCCTCCTGACCCGGAGCGGCGAGGAAGACCAGCGTGAAGCGGCCCTTCTCACTTTCCTTGCGGCGCACTTCCTCCAGCCCCAGCAGGCTGAAAAAGCGCAGCGTTTCGTCCAGATCGGTCACGCGGATCATGGTGTGGAGGTAGGAAATGCTCACGGAAATCTCCATTCATCGCTATTCAAGCACGGTTCATCGCTACCATAAGATATGGGGAAGCGCGCCGCCATCCTCAAGCGCAACCCTTGGCGTGTGCCAGCGAAGGAACCAGACATGACCGGTAATAGCGAAGAACAGTTGCCGTCCGCCACTCCTTTCTGGAAACGCCCGCCCGGCCCGCTGGTGCTGAGCGCGGCGGCGATCCTGTCGCTGGGGTTGGTGGCGGGCGGATATCTGCTGGGCGATGGCCTGACGCGGATGAAGCTGGCCGAACGCTCGGTCACCGTGCGCGGGCTGGCCGAGCGGGATGTGATGGCGGATCTGGCCACCTGGACGATATCCTATTCCGCCACGGCCGGGGATATGGCCAGTGCGCAGGCGAGCGTGGATCGCGACACCGCCAGCATCCGTGCTTTCTTTGCCGGGCTGGGCTTCCCTGAAGATGCCGTGCAGCCCACGGGCGCGAATGTGTCGAGTTTTACCAATAACGGCATTACCTCTTTCACCGTGCGCCAGCGCATGACCCTGCGCACCACCGATATCGACCGGGCGCAGCGCGCGGTGCGCGAGCAAAGCGATCTGGTGCGGCGCGGGGTGCAACTGGAAGAAGGCTCTGCCATGGCCTATACCTTCACCAAGCTCAACGACATCAAGCCCGAAATGGTGGCCGAGGCGACGCGCGATGCGCGTGCCGCGGCGGAACAATTCGCGCAGGACAGCGGCGCGGGCGTGGGCGGCATCCGGCAGGCGACGCAGGGCTATTTCGAAATCTATGCGCGCGACGGCGATGGCGGCGGCTGGGGCGTGGCCGACACGCCGTTCAAGAAAGTGCGCGTGGTGACCACTGTCGATTTCTACCTCGATTGAAGGCACGAAAAAGCCCGCCCTGTTGCCAGGGCGGGCCAATCCGTTTGCGTATCAGGCAGCTATCAGAAGCTGGCCGACAGGCTCACCACCACTGCGTCATCGACGAAGTTGTAGGGGGCCGAATTGCCTTCCGCGCCGACATAGGCAACGCCCAGCGACAGGGTTTCACCCAGACCGACCGACGCGCCGATCGAGTAGTCCCACGCCTTGGAATTGGCGGTGTAGGTCAGGAAGCCATCGGTGTAGCCCAGGTGACCGTCGATCGAGATCGGGGTGCCCGGCAGGCCAACGCTGACATCCGAATAGATGTAGAAGTTGTCGGTGTTACCCAGCGAATCCTGCTTCGGCGCGTAAGCCACGCCCAGCGTCAGGCCAGCGGGGCCAGCTTCGAAGCCGACCGAGGAGTAGAGTTCGTAATAGTCGAAATCACCCGCGCCGGCATTCGGATACAGGTAGAAGATGCCGCCGACATCGAAGGTCACGCCGGGGGCGACTTCGCTCGACCAGCCGCCATAGATGTCGAGTTCGGTGTGACCATAGCCCACGGTGGTTTCGTCCAGCGACGAACCCCAGGTGCCGACATAGAAGCCAGCCGGCAGCGCCAGATCGATACCGCCCTGCACGGCGATGTCGCCGCCCGACAGGTCAACACCGCGGAAACGGTATTCGCTGACGATTGCGGCATTGGCGGAAATTTCGACGCCAATGTCCTGTGCAGCTGCGGGAGCAGCGACGAATGCGGAACCGGCGAGAACAGTAGCAGCCATCAGGCTGCGAACGGACGTGAGCATGAGCAATATCCCTCAATTGCTGTGGTTAAACAGGATGCCTCGTCCCACCTGCGTGAAAGCGTTCCGGCCTCTTTCTTTGCGGGCCGGTTATCGCAAGCACGCAAGGAAAGTGCCCATCGGTGCTGCGTTGCACAAGTTTAATTGCGCATTGCAGCGCGAATCGCGGGGTATGTGTTGATTTCTTGCACCAGTTTGACAGTCCGGCAGTGCATATTCGCAACGCATTGTGCGAAACGGCGCAAAAAGCGAAACCGGCCGTTGAAACAAGGGGCCGCCATTCCCAATGACATCAGGGAAAGGCGTTTATTCCGTCATGTTGCAATTCCTTCGCACACTGCTTGCACCGCGCGCCCCAGGCCCTGTTGCGCATATACCGCAGGGGCAGCGCGTCTATGCCGTGGGCGACATTCATGGCCGTCTCGATCTGTTCGAGGCGCTGGCCGGTGCGATCGAGGCGGACGATGCCCGCGGCACTGCCGATACGACCGTGATCCTGCTGGGCGATCTGGTCGACCGAGGCCCGGCTTCTGCCGGCGTTCTGGCGCTGGCGCGCGAATGGCAAGCGCGCCGGAAAGTGCGCATTCTGTATGGCAATCACGAGGAACTGCTCGTCAAAAGCCTCACCAGCCTCGAAACCATGCGCCATTTTCTGCGCCATGGGGGGCGCGAGACAATGCAGAGCTTCGGCATATCCGCAAAGGATCTGGCCAGCGCACCGGTGGACGAATTGCAGGAGCTGTGGGCAGCAGCGGTGCCTGCCGATGTGCTCGATTTCATTGCCGGTTTCGAGGAGATGATCCGCATCGGCGACTATCTGTTCGTCCATGCCGGGATCAATCCGGCAATGCCGCTGGCCGAGCAGAAGGTGAGCGATCTGCGATGGATCCGCGAGCCGTTCCTGAGCCATCAGGAACCGTTCGAGGCAGTGGTGGTGCACGGACATTCGATTACCGACCAGCCGCAGGACAAGGGCAACCGCATCGGCATTGATACCGGCGCCTATTCCAGCGGCCGCCTGACCGCGCTGGTGCTGGAAGGTGCCACCCGCCGCTATATCGAGGCGGTCGAGGCGGGCGGCACGATCAGCATCAGCCACTTCGCATCAGCCTGAGCGCGACTGAAAGATACCTAAAGGAGCCAGGGGGCCTGTAAGCCGGGTTCTGTGCCGCCGACGGTATCCTGAAAACAGGACCGTATCGGCGGTGGCAGCCATTCATCTGGGCGGCCCGTTGCCGGGGCGCGCTCTAGCAACCAACCCAGGTTCCAACGGGGCGAAGCACCCCTGCCTTTCTTGCGATTGGCGCGGAACCCCTATTTGGTCTTGCTCCGGGTGGGGTTTGCCATGCGCGCGCTGTTGCCAGCGCCCCGGTGCGCTTTTACCGCACCCTTTCACCCTTGCCTGTGCCTTTTGAGGGGCCATCGGCGGACTGCTCTCTGTGGCACTTTCCCTTGACCATTGGCTTGCGCCGCTGGCCCGGCGGGCGTTACCCGCCACCCTTGCTTCGTGGAGCCCGGACTTTCCTCGATCCCGTGCGGGACCGCGACTGCCCGGCCCCCTGGCGTGGCCGATATAGGCGGGGCGGCAGCGTTTGACCAGCCGCCGCCCGCCTCTTGCCTTACTCTGCGCCCTTTGGCTCAAGCAGATAGCGCCAAATCGCAGCCCCGATCACCGCCCCGATCAGCGGCGCAGCCCAGAACAGCCACAGCTGCCCCACCGCCGCGGTTTCGGCATAGAAGGCAACCCCGGTCGACCGCGCAGGATTGACCGAGGTGTTGCTGACGGGGATCGAGATCAGGTGGATCAGGGTCAACGCAAGGCCAATGGCAATCGGCGCAAAGCCCGCCGGTGCCCGCGCCGAAATCGCGCCCAGGATCACGATCAGGAAGCCCGCGGTCAGCACCACTTCGATCAGCAGCACGGCCTGCAGCGAATAACCGCCGGGGGACAGGTCGCCAAAGCCGTTGCTGGCAAATCCGCCAGGGCTCCACCCCGCCATGCCCGATGCGATGACAAACAGCGTGCCCGATGCGGCAAACGCCCCCAGCACCTGCGCCGCCCAATAGGGCAGCAGATCGTTCCAGCCGAAGCGCCCGCTTACCGCCAGACCCAGCGACACCGCCGGGTTGAAATGCCCGCCCGAAATATGCCCCACGGCATAGGCCATGGTCAGCACGGTGAGACCGAAGGCAAGCGACACGCCCGCAAAACCGATCCCCAGTTCCGGAAAAGCCGCCGCCAGCACGGCTGACCCGCAGCCGCCAAACACCAGCCAGAAAGTGCCGAAAAACTCGGCAAAAAGCTTCTCTTGCATCCCCGTACCCCCTACCTGCGTCCGCCATTTGTGGCGTGACGGGCGGAAGAATAAACCCGAATCGGGAAAATGCCTAATGCGATGCTAAAGCAGGAAAAGTCTAACGCGCACGCCCCTCATCGCGATCGAGCAAAAGCTGGAACAGGATCGCGCGGCATTCGCCATCGGGCAGGCCGTCGATCACGTCGGGCCGCCAGCGTCGCTGAAACGCCTCGATCGCTTTTACCGGATCGGAAATGTCATAGCCGAACCGTTCCAGCGCCAACAGGAACGCGCCATCATTGCCGAAGGGATCGCCCAGGTCCAGCCGTTCGGGCTGCGGCAGGCACAGCTTGTAACGCGCCAGCCGGTCCCACGGAAACAATTCGCCCGGATCGACTTTGCGCGCCGGGGCAATATCCGAATGGGCGACCACATTGGCGTAAGGGATCTTGTAGCGGCGCACGATCGAATCGAGCAGCGGGATCAGCGCTTCGATCTGCGCGTCGGCAAAGGGGCGATAGCCGAGCGCGTGGCCGGGGTGATCGAGTTCAATCCCCACGCTCGCGCTGTTCACATCCGCTTGCCCGCGCCAGAACGATTTGCCCGCGTGCCAGGCGCGCTTGTCTTCGGGCACAAGGCGGATCACTTCGCCTTCTTCGGTGATGCAGTAATGCGCGGAGACTTCGGCGGCCGGATCGCACATCCGCTCCAGCGCGGCCTCGACCGGCTTCATTTCGGTATAGTGCAGCACCACCATGTTGATGGGGCATTTGCGCTCGTTCCAGTTGGGCGAGGGCATTTCGCGGTGAACCAGCGGATCGCGCGGAAACGGGCTGGGCATCGCGAGAAGCCCGTATCAGCCGATCAGGCCGTCAGGCGCGGGCAAGGTGACGCCCACCACCAGCGCATCGGGTGCGTGCGCCACCTGCAGGCTGCCGCCTTCCTGCGCCACCAGCAGATGCACCATATGCGCCGGCGCCGTGCGGCCCGACAATTCGGACGCCGCCAGCGTGCCATCCAGCGCCCGGCCGATCGCTTCGTCAAAGGCGACGCGCGGCCCGCTGGCGCGCATGGCGATTTCGGTCACCTTGCCTTTTGCCGTGTCGCGCATTTCCGCCGCCACCGCCAGCACCCCGCCGCGCACCAACGCATCCATGCCGATGGCTGCCAGATTCAGCAGCACCTTGACCGCCGGCTTGGGCAGACTGCCCAGCGGAACCGCCCAGTCGAGCTGCAGCCGCTCGTTCGCCGCGACCAGTGCCCCGATCAATGCACGCGGTTCGTCGGTTGGCACCATTTCGCCAAAACCCCCGGCCGCGCCGAAAGCCAAGCGGAAGAACTTCAGCTTGTCCGCGCTGACCCGTGCGCTTTGTTCCAGCAGCTCGATGCAGCGCTGGCGCATTTCGGGGTCTTTTTCTTCTGCCAGCAATTCCAGCCCGTTATTGATCGCGCCAACCGGGCTGAGCAGATCGTGACAGAGCCGCGAACAGAGCAGGGCAGCAAGATCAAGCGAAGATGTCATCGAGAGTTTCCGGGCCTTTAAGGAGTGGGCGCTTGGCCGCTGACTTAGCGATGCGGCCCTCTCATGCAAAGGGTTTCGCACCTGCTTTTGCATACACGCTGCGGCCAATTGCCGCTATGACGCGGGCAATGGCGGACAATGGCACCACGATTGCGGGAACGCTGGCAACAGGGGGGCGGCTGGACAAGGCGCTGGCCGAAGCGTCCGGCCTGTCGCGCGAACGGGTGAAGGCGCTAATTGCGGAAGGGCAGGTCATCGTCGCCGGGCAGTTGGCGGCCAGTGCATCGGCCAAGGTGGCCGCCGGGGTAAATTACGCCATCGCGGTGCCGCCGCCTGATGATCCACAGGCTCATCCACAGGATATCCCCCTGGTTGTCGTGTTCGAGGACGCCGACCTGATCGTGGTGGACAAGCCCGCCGGAATGGTGGTGCACCCGGCTGCGGGCAATGCCGACGGCACGCTGGTCAACGCGCTGCTGCACCATTGCCAGGGGCAGCTTTCGGGCATTGGCGGGGTCGCGCGGCCGGGCATCGTGCACCGGATCGACAAGGACACATCGGGCTTGCTGGTGGTGGCGAAAAGCGACCGCGCGCATGAAGGGCTGGCACGGCAGTTTGCCGATCACTCGGTGGAACGTGCGTATATGGCGGTGTGCCAGGGACATCCTTCGCCGCCGCAGGGCACGATTGCCAAGCGGCTGGGCCGATCGGATGCCGACCGCAAGAAGATGGCGGTGCTGCCCGACGATGCCAGCCGCGGCAAGCACGCTGTCACGCATTACCGCACGCTGGAAAAGCTGGAGGGGTGCACGCTGATCGAATGCCGATTGGAAACCGGGCGAACCCACCAGGTGCGGGTTCACCTTGCGTCAATCGGTCATGCGCTAGTGGGCGACCCTGTCTATGGCCGAACAAGCACGCAGTTGCGTCCGATTCTCAACAGGCTGGGTTTCCAGCGGCAGGCGCTCCACGCCGCGGTTCTGGGCTTTGTTCACCCGGCAACCGGCACATTCCAGCGCTTTGAAAGCCCGCTTCCGCCCGACATGCGGGAACTTATCGACGAATGCGGTCATTCAAATCGATGAATTGCGTCCTACATTGCGTGCCGTTCGTCTATATGGATGGACCAACAGGTGGCCGCTAAACGTCAGGTGCCCAGCAGGGGCCGGCATCAGGCGGTCGACAAGAGAAAGGTTCAGGTAATACCATGAGCACCAAGCGCACCACCATGCCAGCGCTGAGCGGGGAGCAGAGCCTCAACCGCTATCTGGCCGAAATCAAGAAGTTCCCCGTGCTGACGGCAGAGCAGGAATATATGCTCGCCAAGCGTTATCGGGAACATGAAGATCCCGAAGCCGCCGCGCAGTTGGTGACCAGCCATCTGCGCCTCGTGGCGAAGATCGCGATGGGTTACCGCGGCTATGGCCTGCCGGTGTCCGACCTAATTTCCGAAGGCAATGTGGGCCTGATGCAGGGCGTCAAGAAGTTCGAGCCCGATCGCGGCTTCCGCCTTGCTACCTATGCGATGTGGTGGATCAAGGCGAGTATCCAGGAATTCATCCTGCGCAGCTGGAGCCTCGTCAAAATGGGCACCACTGCCGCGCAGAAGAAGCTGTTCTTCAACCTGCGGCGCATCAAGCGCCAGATGGAAGCCTATGAAGACTCTGACCTGACCCCGGAAGAAGTGGCCAAGATTGCCACCGATCTGGGCGTGCCGGAACAGGAAGTGATCAACATGAACCGGCGCATGATGATGGGCGGCGACGGGTCGCTCAACACGCCCATGCGCAACGGTGAAGAAGGCAGCGGCGAATGGCAGGACTGGCTGGCCGATGACCGCCCCTTGCAGGACATGGTCGTCGCCGAGGCCGAGGAAGCCGACATGCGGCGCGAAATGCTGATCGAGGCGATGGAGAGCCTGAACGAGCGCGAGCGCCACATCCTGACCGAACGGCGTCTGGTCGACAACCCGCAGACGCTGGAGGAACTGAGCCAGCACTACGATGTCAGCCGCGAACGCATCCGCCAGATCGAGGTGCGCGCATTTGAAAAGCTGCAAAAGGCGATGCAGCGGATCGCCAGCGAACGCCTGCTGCCGGCAATGGCGTGATCGACCAGCCATGATTTGCGAAAGGGCCGGGCGGCAGTGTCCGGCCCTTTTGATTCGGGAAACCATTCGCTAGAGCCGGCCCATGGCCACCCGCATCGCCCTGTGGATCGCAAAGGCAATTGCCGTCTTCATCGCGCTCAGCCTGGTGCTGGTCGTGCTGTTCCGCTTCGTTCCGGTCACCTACACGCTCACCATGCTGTTCGACGAAAACCCCGTCACGCGCGATTGGGAACCTTTGAGCCGGATCGACCGCAACATGGTGTCCGCCGTGATCGCGGCCGAGGACAGCAAATTCTGCACGCATAACGGTTTTGACGCCGAAGCGATCGAACAGGCGATTGAGGAGCGGCTGGCGGGCGAGCGCGAGCGGGGCGCCTCGACCATCAGCCAGCAGACCGCCAAGAATGTGTTCCTGTGGCAAGGCGGCGGCTGGTTCCGAAAGGGGCTGGAGGCCTGGTTCACCTTCCTGATCGAGACGCTGTGGACCAAGCGGCGGATCATGGAAGTCTACCTCAATGTCGCGGAAACGGGCATCGGCACTTACGGCGTGGAGGCCGGCGCACAGCGCTATTTCAACAAATCCGCCGCGCGCCTTTCGCGCGACGAGGCAAGCCGCATGGCCGCAGCCTTGCCCAGCCCCAAGCGGCGCGAGGTGAAAAACCCCACCGGTTTCACCCGCCGGTATGGCAACACGATCGAGGCGCGCATCGGCGTGGTGCGCCGCGACCGGCTTGACGCCTGCGTATACGATTGACGCGTGATGGGCGGGGGGCATCACCATCATCACGCGCAGGAGCACGGGCATCACCAGCACGGCCCGGTCAATCACGACCGCGCCTTTGCGCTTGGCGTTGCGCTCAATTCCGCTTTCGTGGTGGTGGAGGGGGCCTTCGGCATCCTTGCCGATTCCATGGCGCTGCTGGCCGATGCCGGGCACAATCTGTCCGATGTGCTGGCGCTGCTGATCGCATGGGGGGCCAGCCTGGCCGCGCGGCGCCCCGTTACGGCGCGTTACACCTGGGGGCTGAAAAGTTCCACCATCCTGGCCGCGCTCGCCAATGCCATGCTGCTGCTGGTGGCGATTGGGGCGATCCTGTTCGAGACCGTGCACCGCCTGATCGATCCGGTGGAACCGCAGGGTTGGACGATGATCTGGGTGGCGGGCGTGGGCATCGTCATCAATACCGCCACCGCGCTGCTGTTCCTGCGCGGGCGCAAGGGCGACATCAACATACGCGGCGCGTTCCTGCATATGGCAGCAGACGCGCTGGTGTCCGTGGGCGTGGTTCTGGCAGGGGCGGTGATCCTGCTCACCGGGTGGGCGCTGGTCGATCCACTGGTGAGCCTTGCCATCGTGGCAGTGATCGCGGTGGGCACGTGGGGCCTGCTGAAGGACAGCATGAAGCTGGCACTGGGCGCGGTGCCGCCCAATGTCGATGTGGACGCCGTGCGCGGCTTTCTGGAAGGATTACCCGGCGTTGCCAGCCTGCACGACCTGCACATCTGGCCGATGAGCACCACCGAAACCGCCATGTCGGTGCATCTGGTGATGCCAGCGGGACATCCGGGCGACGCCTTCCTGCACGATCTGGCAGAGGAATTGGCGCATCATTACGCCATCGGCCATGTCACGGTGCAAGTGGAGGTGATGGGCGCGGATTGCGCGGGCTGCGCTTAGCGCTGCTGCCGCACCCAGCGCAGCATCAGCCACATGACGAGGCCATGCGCGACCAGAACGATCAGGCTGGTGACAAGGTGGCCGAGCAATGCCGGAGCAAAATCTTCCGGGTTGATCCGATCCGGCCGAATTGCCGCCATCCACGCCGTGACCACGCATAACGCGCCATAAATCGCAGGCAGCAGCGCCAGCGTCACCCAGCGCGAGCCGAACCTGTCGGGCTGGCCGCGCCAGTTGAAATGCACGGGAACTTCGCCGGACGCCGGCAAGTGCCCCGCAAGCCAGCGCGACATGGTCAGCATTACGCCAAGAAACAGTGCCGAAACGGCCAGAATGGCGATCGGCGCCGTCATCCGTTGGAAGGGGCGGGCTCTACGCCGCTTCTTCCTTCTTCGCCTTCTTGCCGTCCATCACGCGCACGGGTTCCTTGCGGCCGTGAACCACATCGGCATCCACCACCACTTCGGAAATGCCGTCCATGCCGGGCAGGTCGAACATGGTGTCGAGCAGCAGCGCCTCCACGATCGAGCGTAGGCCACGCGCGCCGGTCTTGCGCGTGATCGCCTTCTTGGCGATTTCTTCCAGTGCCTCGTCGGTGAAGGTAAGCGTTACATCTTCCAGCTCGAACAGGCGGGCATATTGCTTGACCAGCGCGTTCTTCGGTTCCTTGAGGATCGTCACCAGCGCGGGAACATCGAGATCGTGCAGCGTGGCGATCACCGGCAGGCGGCCGACGAATTCGGGGATCAGGCCGAATTTCAGCAGATCTTCCGGCTCGCACTTTTCCAGCATCTCGCCCACGCGCGCCTTGCTGGGGTCAGATACATTGGCACCAAAGCCGATACTGCGCTTTTGCAGACGGTCGCCGATGATCTTTTCAAGCCCGGCAAACGCCCCGCCGCAGATGAACAGGATGTTGGTCGTGTCGACCTGCAGGAACTCCTGCTGCGGATGCTTGCGTCCGCCCTGCGGCGGCACGCTGGCAGTGGTGCCTTCCATCAGCTTGAGCAGCGCCTGCTGCACCCCTTCGCCGCTGACATCGCGGGTGATGGAGGGGTTTTCCGACTTGCGGGTGATCTTGTCGATCTCGTCGATATAGACGATGCCCTGCTGCGCCTTTTCGACATTGTAGTCGCTGGCCTGGAGCAGCTTCAGGATAATGTTCTCCACATCCTCGCCGACATAGCCCGCTTCGGTCAGCGTGGTGGCATCGGCCATGGTGAAGGGCACATCGAAAGTGCGCGCCAGCGTCTGCGCCAGCAGTGTCTTGCCGCTGCCGGTGGGGCCCACGAGGAGGATGTTGGACTTTGCCAGTTCCACATCGTTCGCCTTGCCCGAATATTTCAGGCGCTTGTAATGGTTGTGCACCGCGACGCTCAGCACCTTCTTCGCGCGGTCCTGCCCGATCACGTAATCGTTCAGCGTTTCGAAGATTTCGCGCGGGGTGGCGATTTCGCCGTCCTTTTTGGCCCCGACGCCGCCCTTGGCTTCTTCGCGGATGATGTCGTTGCACAATTCCACGCATTCATCGCAGATGAACACGGTGGGGCCAGCTATCAGCTTGCGCACCTCGTGCTGGGATTTGCCGCAGAAGCTGCAGTAAAGGGTGCTCTTGCTATCGGATCCGCTCAACTTGGTCATAACCTTCCTTGCTGCGCCGGCCCGGTCCAATACCGGCAAAGACGCAGGAGTCGCCGCGCCAGTGTAAAGCCGGCGCACGCAATATCAATCGGGCCTATCCTATATCCGCTTGGCTTGCGCCAGCCTGAAGGGACAGGGTTGCCAAAATGCTACAAGCGGGCAGGGGTTTCCTTACTCCGGCGCGCCGCCTGTTCCGGGGGCCGTTTCCTCGCCATCGGTCTTGGGCCGATGCGCAAACACGGCATCCACCAGGCCGAAGGCCTTGGCTTCGTCGGCCTCCAGGAAGGTGTCGCGGTCCATCGCGCGTTCCACCGCTTCCAGGCTCTGCCCGGTATACTTGACATACAGGTCGTTCATGCGCGCCTTGATGCGCAGGATTTCCTTGGCCTGAATCTCGATGTCGGACGCCATGCCGCGCGCGCCGCCGCTGGGCTGATGGATCATGATGCGCGCATTGGGCAGCGCCACACGCATCCCCGGCTCGCCCGCGGCGAGCAGGAAGCTGCCCATCGATGCCGCCTGCCCGATGCACACGGTGCGCACCTTGGGCTTGATATATTGCATCGTGTCATGGATCGCCATGCCCGCCGTCACCACGCCGCCGGGGCTGTTGATGTACATGGAAATGTCCTGGCTGTTCTCGCTTTCGAGGAACAGCAATTGCGCGACGATCAGCGACGCCATGTTGTCTTCGATCGGGCCGGTCACGAACACGATGCGTTCGCGCAGCAGGCGGCTGAAAATGTCAAAGCTGCGTTCGCCGCGGCTGGTGGATTCCACCACCACGGGCACCAGCGCGCCGGTAACGGGATCGGTATGGAAACGGTCGCGGCTGTCGCCGAACAGATCGAACATGAATGCCCTCGCAAGTAATAAGGTGGCGCCTATGTCGCGCCTGATGGCGCGATGTGCAAGGGGGGCACGAAATTGTCCGCAATGGCGCACGGCTTCGGGCCATATTGCCAAGGTAATCCGAGCGGCGCAGAGAATGCGAATGAAACATCGTATTGTCGCTGCCGGACTTGTTTTCGCTACGCTGATCCCGTCGCTGTGTGTGGCGCAAATCTCTGCGTCCCACCATCCTGAACCGGATTACGCACTGCCAGACAGCTATTTGGAACGCATCGCGGCGCTCGACGATGCCGGGCCTGTGCTCAATGCGGTTATCGTGCAGGCCGCTACCGCCGAGGATGCTATTCAATCGGTAGAAGACGTGCGTGGAAACCTGTTCGCCCGCAGTGTCTTGGTGAAAGACAACATCGAAACGCGCGAATGGCCGACAACCGCCGGATCGCTGGCGCTGAATGGTAACGCCACGGGACGCGACGCGCCGCTCATCACGCGCTTGCGGCAAAGCGGCGGCGTGGTGCTGGGCAAGACCAACCTTTCGGAATGGGCCAATATCCGCAGCTCGCGTTCCTCCAGCGGGTGGAGCGCGATTGGCGGGCAGACGCGCAATCCGCACGCGACCGACCGATCCCCGTGCGGATCGTCGAGCGGCAGCGGCGCGGCGGTGGCGGCGGGCCTTGCCTGGGCAGCCATCGGCACGGAAACCGACGGGTCGATCACTTGCCCCGCCAGCGCGAACGGCATTGTCGGTTTCAAGCCCACCGTGGGCATGGTCAGCCGCACGCATATTATCCCCATCAGCCATTCGCAGGACACCGCTGGGCCGATGGCGATGAATGTGCGCGATGCGGCGATGCTTCTTACCGCGATTGCGGGCAGCGACCCGGCAGATCCGGCCACCGCCGACGCGGCGGAGTTTGCACGCGATTTCACCCAAGGGCTGGACGCCGCATCGCTGGCGGGCGTGCGCATCGGCGTGCTGCGCGCGCAGATTGGCCCGCATGAAGGCGTGGCTGCGGTATTTGCGCAGGCCTTGGCCGATCTGGAGCGGGCGGGCGCGGTGCTGGTGGATGTGGACTACACCCCCGATCCGCAGATGTGGGCGGATGAATATACCGTGCTGCTGTATGAACTGCGCGAAGGGCTGGACACCTATCTTGCTGGATCGCCCGCCGATATTCCGGTGCGCAGCCTTGATGATGTGATCGCCTTCAACCGCGCCCATGCGGTGGCGGAAATGCGTTGGTTCGGGCAGGACATTTTCGAGACCGCCGCCCAAACCACCGATGCCGCCGCCTATTCCGCCGCACGGGCCAATTCCCTGCGGCTGGCGGGGGCCGAGGGGATCGACCGGCTGCTGGCCGAGCACGATGTCGCGCTGCTGATCGCCCCGACCGAAGGGCCGGCATGGTCGATCGATCTGGTGTTGGGCGACCATTTCACCGGCGGGATCGGTGCGGGCAGTCTGGCCGCGATTGCGGGGTATCCGCATCTGACCGTGCCGATGGGCGCGGTGGAAGGGCTCCCTGTGGGCCTGTCCTTCATCAGCCACAAATGGAGCGACCACCGCGTGTTGCAGGCGGGCGCCGCCTATGAACGCGCGCGCACGGCGGTGCTGCCGCGCCCGCGATTTGGACCGTGGTCACCCGACGGGGAATGACAGTTTGTTACATTAAGCCCGTTGCCACCCCTGCCCCTTGGGTCTAGCCGAACCGGACTTAGTCAACTTGCTGCGCCAAGGGGGATGAAAAGCTGCTGTCCAACTGCCTGAACTGGTCGGGCCGCTTCGCCATGGCTGTCGCCATGTTGGGCGGGGCTGTGCCAGCGTTTGGGCAGGACGCGGCAGAGGCTCAGGCGCAGGCGCCGGTCAATCCGGGTGATCTTCTTGCTCATCCCGCTGATGAAAACGCGGTGCTGCCTCCCGCCGAACTGGCGCTGACCAATGCGCCGCGCGTCTATTACCCTGCGGATTTTGCCCGCGTCGCGCCGCGCACCGCGCTCGACATGGTGCGGCAGGTACCGGGCTTCCAGATCAGCAGCGGCGGCGGGCCGGGCGGCGGCGGGCGCGGCTTTGGCGAGGCAAGCGGCAATCTGCTCATCAACGGCGATCGCATATCCAGCAAATCGAACAGCGTGCAGGATGAACTGGCCCGCATCCCGGCGGCCAATGTGGTGCGGATCGAGATCGTCGACGGAGCCAGCCTGCAGATCCCCGGCCTTTCGGGACAGGTGGCCAATGTCATTGCCCAGACCAGCACCATTGCCGGCAATTTCAGCTGGCGCCCGCAGGCGTCCACCGGCCCTGCACCCATCGGCTGGAGCGAGGGTGACATATCCGCGCGCGGCACCTATCGCGGGGTCGATTACTCGCTGGGCCTGTCAGTCAATGCCTTTATCCGCGGATCGGCAGGGCCGGCGATCTTCACCTATGCCGATGGCATGGTGGACCCGCGTTTCAACACGCAGGCAGGCAATTTTCGTAGCCCCCAGATAACCGGAAGCTTCGCCTTTGAAGCCGCGCCTGATGTGAAGGTGAATCTCAACCTCACCGGCGGGCTGGTGATCTTCCGAAGCTACGAAAACGAAAGCCGGATCACCGGCAATCCGCTGCCCGATTATCTGGAGGCGCTGCGCACGCAGAATAACGAGCGGCGCTATGAATTGGGGGCGGATGTCGAATTTCCGCTGGTGGGCGGGCGGCTGAAGCTGATCGCGCTGGAAAGCTTCCGGCGCGGCAATTTCCGCACGCAGGCGCTGTTCGATATCGGCAACGATCCCACCTTCGGCACGCGTTTCACCCGGCAAAGCGACACAGGCGAACGGATTGGGCGCGCCGAATATTCGTGGAATATGCTGGGCGGCGATTGGCAGCTTTCCGCTGAGGCGGCGTTCAACCGGCTGGATAATGTCGGCAGCCTGTTCGTCTACAACCCGGCGCAAACGGCGTTTGTCGAAATCCCATTCCCGGCGGGCAAGGGCGGCGTGCGCGAGGACCGGTATGAATCGATCCTCAGCTACGGCACACAGATTGCCGACGGGCTGAATCTCCAGATCGGCGCGGGCGCGGAACATTCCACCATTGCGCAGACCGGCAGCAACGCGCTGTCGCGCACTTTCCTTCGGCCCAAGGGTTCGCTCTCGCTGGCATGGGCGGCGGCAGACGGGCTGGACATCCGCTTTCGCCTGGCGCGGCGGGTGGGCCAGCTCAATTTCGGTGATTTCCTCGCCAGCGTGAACCTGTCGGAAAACAACCAGAATTCGGGCAACAACCAATTGCGCCCCGATCAGAGCTGGGAAGGCGAGATCGAGATCACGCGCAATTTCGGCGCGCTGGGTTCGGCCACGCTGGCTCTGTTCGATCACCGTGTGGAAGATTTCATCACCATCATTCCAACGGCGGGCGGGCTGGAATCGCGCGGCAATATCGACCGTGCGCGCCGCTATGGCCTGCGCTTCAACGGGCGGCTGCAACTGGGCCCGGCGGTGGGCTGGCAAGGCGCGCAGCTGGATGCGCGCGTGACGGCAGAGGACAGCTCGCTGATCGATCCGGTCACGGGCGAGAAGCGGCGGTTCGATCGCAATTCGCCGTTCGAACTGCGGCTCGACCTGCGCCACGACGTGCCGGAAACCGATTGGGCCTGGGGGCTGGAATTCCGCCACACGACCAACGCGCTCGCCTACCGCGTGGCGGAAGTGACGCTGGATTACAACGTGCCCACCTTTGGCGCGGTCTTTGTCGAGAACAAGGATGTGCTGGGGCTGACGATGCGGCTGCGCGTGGGCAATCTGTTCGATGGGCGCAGCGTGATGGTGCGCACGATTTATGACGGTCCGCGCAACACTTCCCCGCTGCTGTTCACCGAAGACCGGCGCCTCGCGATCGGGCAGGTGTTCAATTTCAGCGTGTCGGGCAGCTTCTAGCCCACGAAAAAGGGCGACCCGTTGCCGGGCCGCCCCTTTCGCAACCAAACTTGCGGCTGGGCCTTACTTCTTGGCCGCCGGCTTCTTGGCAGCGGGCTTCTTCGCGGCGGGCTTTTCCTCAGCCGGGGCGTCCGCCTTCTTCGCAGCCGCCTTCTTGGCCGGAGCCTTCTTTTCAGCCGCGGGCTTTTCCGCATCGACGCTCGTGGCTTCTGCCTTCTTGGCAGTGGGCTTTTTCGCGGCGGCCTTCTTGGCAGGCTTGGCGTCAGCGGCAGGCGTTTCCTCGGCCTCGATCGCGGCTTCCAGTTCCTCGCGCGTCACTTCGCGGGTGGTGACTTCGGCCTTGTCGAACAGGAAATCGACCACCTTGTCTTCGTAGAGCGGGGCGCGCAGTTGCGCCTGCACCATGGGTTCGCTGCGGACATATTCGATGAAGCGCTGGCGATCTTCCGCGCGGTATTGCGCGGCGGCCTGCTGGATCAACATCGACATTTCCTGTTGCGTGATTTCCACGCCATTCGCCTGGCCGATTTCAGACAGCAGCAGGCCCAGGCGCACGCGGCGCTCGGCAATGCGCTTGTAATCGTCCTTTTCCGCCTCGATCTCGGCGCGGGCGGCTTCGGGGTCGGCTTCGCGCGCGGCTTCGGCCTGCAGTTGCTGCCAGATCTGCTCGAACTCGGCTTCCACCATGGTCGGCGGCACCGGGAAATCGTGATCGGCGGCCAGCTTGTCGAGCAATTGGCGCTTCATCTGCGTGCGGGTGAGGCCGGCGGTTTCCTGTTCCAGCTGAATACGGACCAGATCCTTCAGCTTGTCGAGGCTTTCAAGGCCCAGCGACTTGGCGAAATCCTCGTCCACCTTGGTTTCGTCTTCCACCTTCACCGCCTGCACGGTGACGTCGAATTCGGCGTCCTTGCCCTTGAGGTTGGCAGCCGGGTAATCGGCGGGGAAGGTGACGGTGATGGTCTTGGTGTCACCGGCCTTCACGCCCACCAGCTGATCTTCGAAGCCGGGGATGAACTGGCCCGAACCCAGCACCAGCGGGGTGTTTTCGGCCTTGCCGCCTTCGAATTCCACGCCGTCCACGCGGCCCACGAAATCGATGATCAGCTGATCGCCATTAGCGGCCTTCTTGGTCTTGGGCGCGTCCTTCCAGCTCTTCTGGTTGGCGGCAAAGCGGGCCAGCGCCTCGTCCAGCTCCTTGTCGGTGACGGGCACAACCAGCTTTTCCAGCTTCAACCCGTCAACCGAAGGCGCTTCGATTTCGGGAAGCACTTCGACTTCCACCGTCAACAGGGCGTCCTTGCCCCGTTCATAACCTTCGGCCATGTCGACGCGCGGTTGCAGCGCAGGGCGCAGGGCCTTTTCCGCGATCAGGCCGTTGACCGATTCGCGCAGCGCCGTGTTCAGCGCATCGGAATGCAGCGCATCGCCGTGCATCTTGCGGATCAGGTTTGCGGGCACCTTGCCCGGACGGAAGCCCGGCATCCGCACCTGAGGCGCGATCTTCTTCACTTCGCTGTCGATCCGTGCCTCGATATCCTTGGCCGGGATGGTCAGCGTGTAAGCGCGCTTGAGGCCTTCATTGCTGGTTTCAACGATCTGCATTGGGTAACCTTCTTTTCAAACCGATCTGGGGCCGGAAACGGGGAAACGGGACGGACGCTGGTGCGGGCGAAGGGACTCGAACCCCCACATCTTGCGATACTGGAACCTAAATCCAGCGCGTCTACCAGTTCCGCCACGCCCGCAAGGCCGACGAATTCTTTCAGGCTGCATGCCTGACAAACAGGCGCTCGCCCTTAAATGCGCCCGCGCAAAAGGGCAAGCGGCCATTGGGCGGGTATCGGGCGAGATCGGGTGCGGCTTGATCTGGGGGCGGGGCTGCGGCTAAGCGCGGGCCTATGACTGACGAAACCCCCAGCGATCCGATCAAGGACGCCCAGCCTGCTCCCACCACCGCTTCAGCGGCCGATATGCCGCCCGATCGCCTGGCGATCGACCCGTCCAGCCCGTTCTTCGATGCGGAGAAGCTGAAGCGCGGCGTAGGGATCCGCTTCAAGGGCCGCGTGCGCACCGATATCGAGGAATATTCTGTGTCCGAAGGCTGGGTGCGCGTGCAGGCGGGCAAGGCGATGGATCGCCGCGGCCGCCCGCTGACCATCAAGCTGAGCGGGCCGGTGGAAGCCTGGTACGAGGATCTGGGCGAGGACGCGCCGGTCAACAAGACCTGATTTTTGAGCGGCACATGCGCCAAAGGCGGGCAGGAGTGATCCGGCCCGCTTTTTGCCTGACCTGCGCTGGCACAACGATTCTCGCAGCCCTTCCCCTCCACCCCATTGCCTTTTTTGTCATCTGGGTTAGGCCGAACAGACTAGGTAGTCGCGCGTAGGTTGCGCAGGCTGCCGGGGGCTCAACAGGCGGGACGCAGGGGAAAGATGGGCGACTGGACGTTGCTGCATTGGCTGACGCTGATGGAGCGTGAACTCTTGCTGTTCGCCGGGGTGTTCTTCCTGATCGGCGCGTTGGACGAATTGCTGGTCGACGGCCTGTTCGGCTGGCTCAAGCTGTCGGGTCGCGCCAAGCGGCTGGTGGTTGACCGCGAGGATCTGCGGTGCCGCCATCTGGCAGGCACGGTGGCGGTGTTTATCCCTGCCTGGCGCGAAGACAGGGTAATCGGCCATACCATCGCCCACGCGCTGCGGGCTTGGCCGCAGGCCGAGTATGTCATCTATGTCGGCATTTACCGCAATGACCCGGCCACGCTGGAAGCGGCGATGCGCGGCGCGGGGACTGACCGGCGCGTGCGGCTGGTGGTGCATGATTGCGACGGGCCCAGCACCAAGGCCGATTGCCTGAATCGCCTCTATCGCGCGCTGGAAGTCGACGAGGCGCGGCGCGGGCAGCCTGCGCGGCTGATCCTGCTGCACGATGCCGAGGACATGGTCGATGCGGCCGAACTGGCCTTGATCGACCGCGCGGTGGATCACGCCGAATTCGTGCAGATCCCCGTCCTGCCCCTGCCGCAGCCGCAGTCGCGCTGGATCGGCAGCCATTATTGCGAGGAATTTGCCGAAGCGCACGGCAAGACCATGGTGGTGCGCAACTGGCTGGGCACCTGCCTTCCCGCCGCCGGGGTGGGTTGTGCGATCGAGCGGGGGATGCTGCACCGGTTGGCCCAGCAGATGGGCAGCGCCGATGCGGGATCGCCCTCACCCGGCCCATTCTCGGTCGAATCGCTGACCGAGGATTACGAGATCGGGATGCGGGTCCATGCGCTGGGCGGGCGTTCGCGTTTCCTGCGCGTGCATGGTGACGACGGATCGCTGATCGCCACGCGCGCCTTCTTCCCCGCGCGGCTTGATCAGGCGGTGCGGCAAAAGGCGCGTTGGGTGCACGGCATCGCCTTGCAGGGGTGGGACCGGCTGGGCTGGGGAACGGGTTCTGGCAGCGCAGCCGGATCAAGGCCTGTCGCAGGCATGGGCCGCCTGCTCGAAGGCTGGATGCGGCTGCGTGACCGGCGCGGGCCGTTCGCCGCGCTGGTGCTGGCCTGCGGATACAGTTTCTTTGCGCTGACCGCGCTGTTCCTGCTGCTCGACTTTGGCGGACTGTCGCGCCCGTGGCAGGCCGATCCGCTGCTGACATTCCTGGTATCGGCCAATCTGGCGGCGTTCATCTGGCGGGCGGCCTGGCGTTTTGCCTTTACCGCGCGCGAACACGGCTGGGCCGAAGGAGTGCGGGCCGTTTTGCGCATTCCGGTTGCCAATGTCATCGCGATCATGGCGGGCCGGCGGGCGCTGGCGGATTATTGGCGGCAGTTGCGCGGGGGCAGGCTGCATTGGCACAAGACGCTGCATGACAGACATCCGGCCGCTGCGCTGGAAACGGCGGAGATTCCGCTTGCGCCCGCCCACTGGCACAGCGGCGTTATGCCCGGCCGCGAGTTTGCGGCATGAACGGTTCGCCCAACGCCAGTTCCGCCGCGCGTGGACAGCCGCTCATGCTGCTGGCCTTGGTGCTGGCAGGATGGGTTCTGCTGCGCGCTTTCACCTGGACGTCTCCACTGCCCGAACTGGGCCCGGTCGTCCCGCAGATCTCGGCACGGTTCGTGGCCGCCCCGCAGGCGGTTCCCCGTCCCCCCGCGCCTGCACCGGAAACCGCAAGAGGTTTGCCGCAGGACACAGATGCGCTGTCGGGCCCGTTCGACCCTGCCAACTGGAACCCGGCCCCGCTGGAGCCAGCTTCTCCGCCCGCGCGCGACGCTGCCCCGGAACCGCCATCCGCATTGCCTGCCGCCCCTGCTGCGCCCGGTGATCCGGCAGCAGAAATCAGGCGCGCGGGAATGGCCGAAAACAAGCTGGCAAGGCCCGTCCAGCCGAAAATAGCGGCCGGACACGCGCTTCTGATGGCGGCGGGTTTTTCCCAGATGCGGATGATTCCGCAGATCGCCCAGTATTTTGCTGCCACCACCGTGATGCAGGCAAGCGCCACTGCGCCGGCAGCCCCCAGCGTGAGTGCAGCACCACCAGCCGCCGCTGCGCGCAGTTCCGCAAGCAATGCAAGCCGCTGGAGCGCGGATGGCTGGATGATGTGGCGCAAGGACACCACCACGCCGATCACATCGGGCCGGCCGTCCTATGGCCGCAGCCAGGCAGGCGCGGTGCTCCGTTTCGATCTGGCGGCCGCCTCGCACCAGCGTCCGCAGGCCTATCTGCGCGGCGCGGCGGCCTTGCAGGGCGCGCCTGAGGAGGAGGCGGCCCTTGGTCTGTCGATCCGCCCGCTGGCCGTGCTGCCGGTGCGCGTCGCGGCGGAAATGCGCATGGGCAATCGGGCCGGTCAAACAGCGCTGCGCCCTGCGGCCTATGCGGTAACCGAATTGCCGGTGCAGCGCCTGCCTGCCGGCTTTGCAGGCGAAGCCTATATACAGGCGGGCTATGTGGGCGGGCGCGATGCCACGGCCTTTGTCGACGGGCAGGCGCGGGTCGACCGCAGCCTTGCCAGCAATGCGCGCGGATTTGACCTGCGCGCAGGCGGCGGAGCCTGGGGCGGCGCGCAAGCGGATGGCGCGCGGCTGGATGTGGGGCCAAGCGCGTCGCTGGCTTTCCGCCTTGGCGATGCCCGCGCCCGGCTGGCGGCCGATTACCGGTTCCGCGTGGCGGGCGATGCCGAGCCTGCGAGTGGCCCCGCGCTCACACTATCCGCCGGTTTTTGAGTCAAAGGCACCGTTCACCTTCTATCCAGCCGGACTATGAGTTAGGCGGGTGGTATGGATGTCTATCTGCCCATCGCCAACCTTGCGGTGAACGGTCTGCTGATCGTGCTGCTGGGTGGTGCCACGGGCATATTGTCGGGCATTTTTGGTGTGGGAGGCGGGTTCCTCACCACGCCGCTGCTGATTTTCTACGGTATCCCGCCAACCGTTGCCGCCGCCTCGGCCGCCACGCAGGTGACAGGGGCGAGCGTGTCGGGCGTGATTGCGCAGAGCCGCCGGGGCGGGGTCGATTACCAGATGGGCGGGGTGACCGTGGCGGGCGGCTTGCTGGGATCGTTGCTGGGCGCGTTGATCTTCAACCTGCTCGAAGCCTGGGGGCAGATCGACGTGGTCATCTCCGTGCTCTACGTCCTCCTGCTCGGCACGATCGGTGCGCTGATGGCGCGCGAAAGCCTTGCCACGATGAACCGTCGCCCGGAAGACGCGCCGCGCCCTGCGAAAAGGCGGCACCACCCGCTGATTGCCAGCCTGCCGCTGCGCTGGCGGTTCTATCGTTCGGGTCTCTACATCTCGCCACTGGCCCCGCTGCTGCTGGGCATGGTGGTCGGCATACTGACGATGCTGATGGGCGTGGGTGGCGGCTTCATCCTCGTTCCCGCGATGCTCTACATCCTGGGGATGAGCGCGAATGTCGTGGTGGGCACCAGCCTGTTCAACATCCTGTTCGTGACCATGATGACCACCATGGTTCACGCGCTCACCACGCAGGCCGTGGATCTGGTGCTGGCGGGCCTGCTGCTGATCGGATCGGTCAGCGGCGCGCAGATCGGCACACGCATCGCGATCAGCGCCAAGCCCGAATATCTGCGGCTGGCGCTGGCCGTGATCGTGCTGCTGGTGGCGCTGCGGATGCTGTTCGGCCTCGGCGTTGTGCCGGACGAGGTATATACCGAGGTGCCGCTGTGAGGGGGATAGGGATTCTTGCCGCACTGCTGGCGGCGCTCGCGGCGCTGTGGGCCGCACCTTTGCGTGCGCAGGCCGATCCGATTCTGGTAACAGAAATCAGCCAACATGAAGTTCTGGTGCGGCAGGGCTTTACCGGTGCCGAATTGCTGCTGTTCGGAGCCATTCTGGAACCGGACGGGCGGCGTGGCGGCGACGATTACGATATCGTGGTGATCCTGCGTGGCCCTTCGCAGGCGATCCGCATCCGCGAGAAGCAGCGCATTGCCGGGATTTGGGTGAACGCGGAATCGACCTCGTTCCGTTCGGTTCCGTCCTTCTTTGCACTGGCCAGTTCCGCGCCGGTGGCCGATATTGTCGATCCGCGCACGGCGGCAATTTACGAATTCGGCCTTGACCAGTTGCAGCTTTCGCCCACCGGCACGATCGATCAGGCGCAATATGACCGCTTTACCGCCGGGCTGGTGGACCTGCGCCGGCGGCTGGGCCTGTTCCAGCAGAACGAGAACAGCGTGACCATTTCCGAAGGCGTGCTGTATCAGGCGCGCATCTCGCTGCCCTCCAACGTGGTGGTGGGCCGCTATGTCGCGGAAACCTTCGCCGTGCGCGGCGGGCGGGTGATTGCATCGGCCAGTGTCGATGTCGATGTGCGCAAGGAGGGGTTCGACCGACTGGTGGCCGAACAGAGCCAGGAGAACGCCTTTGCCTATGGTTTGCTGGCGGTGGCGATGTCGGTATTCATGGGCTGGGCCGCAGGCCGCCTCTACGCCTTGGTCTGACGCCTGCCGGGCCTTGTCCTGCGCAGCCAATGGCTTGAAGTTGACCTGATATTAACCTCGTGTGCCTAGGCCCGATGGCGGACAATCTGCCACCGGATAACGCCCAAAATGAACGAAATGCCGCGGTCGCCCTTTCCTGAAGCTCCGGTGCGGGATTACCCGCATGAGCAGCGCAACGCCCCCAACGCCCCCAACGGCCCCAACGGCCCCAACGCCAATGCTCACCCGGCCCCGCAGGCGACGGCGCGAGGAACTGGGGATGCCTCCGACAACCGGATGCAGCCAATTGGCGTGGTGCTGGAAATTGCGGGTTCGGGCTCGCAGATTGCGCTCGACATGGGGCGGCTGAATGAATGCATGGAGGATCCCGATCCCTCGATCGCGCTTGCCGGGCAGGTGGGCAGCCAGATCAAGATCCGCACCCGCGACGGCTGGCTGCTGGCCAGTGTGCGCAACCAGCGCCGTGATCGGCGGGGCGACAGCAATGCGGTGATCGCCAATATCGATTTCATGGGCGAAGGGATGGAAGAGCGGCTGACTGGCAAGATCCACGGATTCCGCCGCGGCGTCACCCGCTATCCCATTCCCGGCGCGCTGGTCTATCCGGCCAGCACCGACGATCTGCGGCAGATCTATTCGAGCGACGGGCGCAGCGCGATCGAGATCGGCACCGTCTATCCCACCACTGATATTCGCGCCGGCATCTATGTCGATGCGCTGCTGGGCAAGCATTTCGCGCTGCTCGGCTCCACCGGCACGGGCAAATCGACAAGCGCCGCGCTGCTGCTGCACCGCATCTGCCAGGCTGCGCCACAGGGTCATATCGTGATGATCGACCCGCACGGCGAATATTCCGCCGCGTTCCGTACCACGGGCACCATTTTCGACGTGTCGAACCTGCAGATGCCCTATTGGCTGCTCAATTTTGAAGAGCATTGCGAAGTGCTGCTGAAATCCAGCGGCAACGATCTGCAGGAAGACAAGGACATCCTCGCCAAATGCCTGCTCGCCGCGCGGTCGAAAAACCGGATGGCGCAGCAAATGGGCAAGATCACCGTGGATTCGCCCATTCCCTATCTGCTCAGCGACCTGACCAATATGTTGCAGGACGAAATGGGCAAGCTGGACAAGGCGACCACCACCGCTCCCTATATGCGCATCAAGACCAAGATCGAGGAACTGAAGGCCGATCCGCGGTACCAGTTCATGTTTTCGGGCATGCTGGTGGCCGATACGATGGCCAAGTTCATCGGCAAGGTGTTCCGCATGCCGGGCGACGGGCGGCCGATTTCGATCATCGATGTGTCGGGCGTGCCGTCGGACATTACCTCCACCGTGGTCGCGGTGCTTTCCCGCATGGTGTTCGATTTCGCGATCTGGGGCCGGCAGGAAAAGACCCGCCCCATCCTGCTGGTGTGCGAGGAAGCGCACCGTTATGTGCCCAACGAACGCAATGCCGATGGCTCCAGCGTGGGCCGCATCCTGTCGCGCATTGCCAAGGAAGGGCGCAAATACGGCATCAGCCTGGGCCTCATCACGCAGCGGCCCAGCGATCTGGCCGAAGGCGTGCTGTCGCAATGCGGCACGATCATTTCGATGCGCCTCAACAACGACCGCGACCAGGCCTTCGTGAAAGCCGCCATGCCCGAAGGCGCGCGCGGTTTCCTTGATTCGATCCCCGCCTTGCGCAACCGCGAATGCATCATCTGCGGCGAAGGCGTGTCGATCCCCATCCGCGTCAGCTTCGACAACTTGGAGGAGGCCAAGCGCCCCGCTTCCGAAGACCCCAGCTTCCTCCAGCTGTGGAGCGAGCATGGCGGCGAGGAAGAGCAGGTCGACCGCGTTGTGCAACGCTGGCGCACGCAGGGAAGCTGAGCCGACAGATCACAGATCGGGCACCATGCGCCCTGCCGGCTGCCCGTCGGCGTGCGCCTGTTCCTGTGCCTCGGCCGCTGTCTCTGCATGGGCGTGTTCGCGCCAGGGCAGCCTGGCATAGGCCCACCAGGCCATCAGCAGCGCGCTGAACGCCGACACCGGAAAACTCCACCAGATCGCATCCGACCCCAGCGCGTCATAGGTGAGGTAATAGAAGCCAAGCCGCACCGGATAGAGCGACACCGCAAGGATCGCCAGCGGCACCCAAACAGCCCCTGCGGCACGCATCACCGATGTCAGGATCATCGTCACGCCAAAGATGATGAAGTTCCAGCTCGCCAGGAACTGGATATGCCGCGCCATGTCCACCGCCGGACTGTCCGGCCCCAGGAACAACACCAGCGCAGGCCGATCAAACGCCAGCAGCAGCACGGTGACAAGACCCGTCATCGCAAACTGCACCCACATGCCCGCCCGCGTCAGGCGGCCAATCCCGCCCCATTTGCGCGCGCCGATGAACTGCGCGGCCATCGCGCTCACCGCGCCGCCAATCGCCATTGACGGCATCTGGATATAGGTGAACAGCTGCATCGCCGCGCCATAGGCGGCGGTCATCATCAGCCCTTCCTGATTGACAAGGCCGACCACGATAATGCCCGACGCGCTCATGATCAGCATCTGCGCGCCCATCGGCACGCCTTTGGCCAGGATATAGCTCATTTCCGCCGGGTCAGGCCGCAGATAGGCCAGCTCCTTCCCGCGCAGGCGCAGCGGCAGATCGCGGATGTAGACATAGACGACCATCGCCACGAAGCTGAGCACCGAGGCGATCACCATCGACAGCGCGGATCCGGTAATGCCCAGTTCGGGAAACGGCCCCCAGCCGGTGATCAGCAGCGGGTTGAGCGCGATGTCGAGCACCACGGTCAGCCCCATGAAGATCAGCGGCGTCTTGGCATCGCCCGATCCGCGCAGGCCCATCTGGAGGATGATCGAGGCCATCACCACCGGCATCGAGACGAACAGCATCCGCAGATAATCGAAGGCCATCTGCCGCGCCGCGCCGGGCGTGCCCAACAGGTCGAGCAGCGGGGCGGTAAAGATGAAGCCCAGCACGGCAATTGCTGTCATCACAAGAAAGCTGAAGCCGACAACAGTGCCGAAGGTGCGGCGCGCGCCGTCCAGATTGCGCATCCCGAACCGCTGGCCGATCTTCACCGTGCCCGCCATGCCCAGCCCGAATGCGGCGGCCGAAAGCAGGAACATGATGATATTGGCATTGGCGGTGGCGGCCAGCGCGTCCTCGCCAATCAGGCGGCCCACCCAGATCGAATTGATCGTGCCGTTCAGGCTTTGCAGCACATTGGCGAGCAAAGTCGGCACGCTGAACAGGATCAGCGTGCGCGTAATTGGCCCTGCGGTCAGATCGCCGCGAATGGCGGGGCGGGCGGGCTTTTCCGCTTCGGCTTCGGTATCGCTCATGTTCCCCGCGTATCCCCGTAAAGGTGTATGTGAAGCCGGTCGCTTAGCCGGAAACCGTGCCGCAGGCATAGCGGCGCAAGCCAGCCTTCGCGCGTGCGCAAGGTTTCGCTGGCGGTGCCTTCGGGCATCAGGAAAATGCGGGCAGGCGGGATGGCGTAGGTGCTTTGCAGCGCCAGCACCTCCTCCACATCCTCAGGCGCAGCGATCACGAATTTGAAGAAGGCGCGGGCGTCTGCAGCCCATGCCGCCAGCCGCTGCGGGATCAGCGCCAGTTCTGCTGCATTGCCGCTATGCGCCAGTTTGGGGCTGACATTGTATTGGCTGACCCGCGCATCGAGCCGGGGGTGCGGTTCGACTGTGCCGTTCGTCTCGATCTCCACCGTGATACCGGGAAGCAGGTCGATCAGGTCGGCCAGCCGTGCGCCCTGCAGCAGCGGTTCGCCACCGGTAATGACAAGGCGGTTCTGCCCCAGCGCGGTGATGCGCTGCGCAATGTCGGCCAGCGGCAGGGCGATCTGGTTGGCTTGGCGCGCATAGGTTGCGCCGCCGCGATGCGGGCGGTTGTCGCCTTCAAAATGCCAAGTATAGGGCGTGTCGCACCATGTGCAGGCGAGGTTGCAGCGCGACAGGCGCAGAAAAGCCACCGGCATACCTGCACTCTGCCCTTCGCCTTGCAGGCTGGCGAAAATCTCCGGCCCGCCGGTATCGTCGGTGGCAAGGGTGAGTGTCATGCAACCCCGCTCCACTTCCATGTAGGGGGGTGGGGCAGGGGGCGGGCAGACATACGCGAAAGTGACGAAGTTGACATCGTGACAATCGCCGAATTTCCACGCAAAACCCTGATCGCAAAGCGGAATTTGCCCGAAAAGCGAAGTTGACACTTGGCTCGATCAAAACGCTGGCAGGCAAGGCGGGTGGCGCGGGTCAATTCACCCGCGCCATGCCAGATTGCCGCGCTGTAGGAAATCACCCCAGCCGCGCCAAGGCCGCCGCCAGGCGCGCGGCTTCGGCCGTGTGGTGCGCGTGGTCGGCGCGGGCCTTTTCGACCGCTTCGGGCTTGGCCTTTTCGACAAAGGCGGCGTTATTGAGGCGCCCTTCGAGCGACTTGGCTTCCTTGGTGGCGACTTCCAGCGCCTTTTGCAGGCGGGCCTTTTCCGCCGCGATGTCGATCACGCCTTCCAGCGGCACGATCACATTGGCATCGCCCGCGCCGATCTGCATGGCCGCGCCTGCCGGGGCATGTTCAAAGCGTATGCCGTTCAATCGCGCGAGCCGTTCAATCGCGGCGGGGTTGCGTTCGACGATCCCGCGCGTAGCGGGGCTGGGATCGGGCAGAAAAGCGTCGAGCCTTGCGCCCGGCGCAATGCCCAGTTCGCTCCGCGCGGTGCGCATATTGCCGACCAGCGCGATCAGCCATTCCACCTCGGCCTTCGCCTCCGCATCGACGCTGGCTTCCGGCGCGGGCCATTGCGCCAGGATCAGGTCGTGGGCGCGCTTGCCCCCGAAGTTTTCCGCCTGCGCGTGCCACAATTCTTCGGTGATGAAGGGCATGAAGGGGTGCAGCATCACCAGAATCTGGTCGAGCACCCAGCCTGCCACCGCTTTTGTCTCTTCGTCGAAATTGCCTTTCACCAGCTCGATATACCAGTCGCAGAACTGGTCCCACACGAAGTGGTAGATCGCATTGGCAGCCGCATCGAAGCGCAGGTCAGCCAGCGCCTTGTCGAGCGCGGCCACGGTTTCGACCACTTCGCCCACGATCCACTTGTTCACTGCCGATGTGGCAGCAGGCGCGGCGACCGAGGAGGAGGCGCCGATGCCATTGCTCTGGCAGAAACGCGCCGCGTTCCACAGCTTGGTGGCAAAGTTGCGGTAGCCCTCGACGCGCCGCTCATCCATCTTGATGTCGCGGCCCTGGCTTTCCATCGCGCACATGAAGAAACGCAAGGCGTCCGCGCCATAGGCATCAATCAGGCCAAGCGGATCGACCACATTGCCCTTGGATTTCGACATCTTCTGCCCATCGGGCGCCCGGACAAGGCCGTGCAGATAAAGCCGCGGCCACGGGTTCTGCCCCGTCATCGCCTGGCCCATCATCATCATCCGCGCATCCCAGAAGAACAGGATGTCAAAGCCCGATACGAGCAGGTCGTTGGGGTAATGCCGGGTGTAGAGGTCGGTTTTGTCCGGCCAGCCCAGCGTGGCAAAGGGCCACAATGCGGATGAGAACCAGGTGTCGAGCACATCGGGATCGCGGGTGAGGGCCACGCCTTCCCCGGCCAGCGCCTGCGCCTCCGCCTCGCTTTCGGCTACGAAAACGCGCCCATCCTCGGCATACCACGCCGGAATCCGGTGCCCCCACCACAATTGGCGAGACACACACCACGGCTGGATGTTTTCCATCCAGTTGAAGAAGGTCTTTTCCCAGGTCTTGGGCACGATTTCGACCGCGCCCGATTTCACCGCCTCGATCGGCGCCTTGGCGAGTTCCGCGGCGTTTACATACCATTGGTCGGTCAGCCACGGTTCGATCACCACGCCGCCACGGTCGCCAAACGGCGTCTGGATCGTGCGCGGTTCGGCGTCGTGTTCCACCCGCTCGCCATCCTTTTCGGTGACATGCGGGATCAGATGGCCGCTTTCCTTCAGCCGTTCGACCACCAGTGCGCGGGCATCGAAGCGGTCAAGGCCGAGAAACTCCGCCGGGATCAGGCCATCCGCCGTCTGGCACACCGCGGCATCGGCATCGAGCATGTTAAGCATATCCGCCGCCGCAATTCCCGCGCGTTTGCCCACTTCGAAATCGTTGAAGTCATGCCCCGGCGTGATCTTCACCGCGCCGCTGCCCAATTCGGGGTCGGCGTGTTCGTCCGCCACGATGGGGATGCGGCGTCCGGTGATCGGCAGCACCACGTGCTTGCCTACCACGGAGGCATAGCGCGGGTCGTCCGGGTTCACCGCCACCGCCATATCGGCGAGCATGGTTTCGGGGCGCGTGGTCGCGACTTCGATGTAATCCTGCCCGTTATCCAGCGTGACGCCATCGGCCAGCGGATAGCGGAAGTGCCAGAAGCTGCCCTTCACCTCGCGCGTTTCCACCTCAAGGTCGGAAATCGCGGTCTTCAGCTTGGGGTCCCAGTTCACCAGCCGCTTGTCGCGGTAGATCAGGCCGCGGTTGTAGAGGTCGACAAACACTTTCACCACGGCGCGGGTGAAATGCGGGTCCATCGTGAACTGTTCGCGGCTCCAGTCCATCGAACAGCCGAGGCGGCGCAACTGGCGGGTGATCTGGCCGCCGCTTTCGGCCTTCCATTCCCAGACCTTCTCGACAAAAGCCTCGCGCGAATAATTGGTGCGCTTGTCGCCCCGCGCTTCCATCTGGCGTTCGACCACCATCTGCGTGGCGATCCCGGCATGGTCGGTGCCCACCACCCACAGCGCATCCTTGCCGCGCAGCCGCTCGTAACGGATCAGCACGTCCTGAAGCGTATTGTCGAGCGCGTGGCCGATATGGAGCGAGCCTGTCACATTGGGCGGCGGGTTGACGATGGTGAAGGGCTGGGCATCGGGCCGGTCGGGCCGGAAACAGCCGTTTGCCTCCCAATGGGCATACCATTTCGCCTCAATCGCGGCGGGGTCGAAAGTCTTGGGCAGTTCGCGCGTCATATCCACGCGCCTTTGCCAGCGCGCAGGGCCAAGGGCAATGCCCGCTTTGCACGGCGGATGCGCCGGAATGAACCGGCTTTGCCTTGCCCCCGCCCCGATTTGCCAGCATAGGGTGGCGCGATGCGCGAATGGGCCGAATACCATCTGGAGGAAGCCGGCGGGCGAACGACGCTGGTGGTGGAAGGCCCCTTGCTGGTCTCCACCATAGGCAGGCTCGACGCCGCACTGCGCAAGCTGGATGAACCGGTCCAGTTCATCGACATCTCGCGCGCCAATCCGGTCGACACGGTGGGCGCATGGGTGATCCACCGCTTTGCCGAGGACGCCGGGGCGGACATCATCGGCGCCAGCGAACAGGCCGAAGTGCTCATGGAAGCGGTTTCGGCCAGCAGCAACGAGGCGGCCGTATCCCCTCCGCGCGAGGGGGTTTTCCGTTCGGTCACCGGGCAGGTCGGCGCCTGGGTGTACGACTTTCTTGGCGGCCTGAAACGCATCCTGTCGTTTCTGGGAGCGCTGATTGTCGCCTTTTTCGGTGTGCTGACACATCCCCGGCGTTTTCGTTTGCGCGCGCTGGTGCACCAGATGGAACTTGTGGGGGTGACCAGCCTGCCGATCATCGGCCTGATGAGCTTTCTGATCGGGATCGTCATCGCGCAGCAGGGCGCGGTGCAATTGCGGCAGTTCGGGGCAGAAACGCTCACCGTCAATCTGGTGGGCCGCATCACCTTGCGCGAACTGGGCGTGCTGATGACCGCGATCATGGTGGCGGGCCGTTCGGGCAGCGCCTTTGCCGCGCAATTGGGCACGATGAAGCTGACCGAGGAAATCGACGCGATGCGCACCATCGGGGTTTCCCCCATGGAAGCGCTGGTGGTGCCGCGCGTTCTGGCGGCGGTGCTGATGATGCCGCTGCTGGGCTTTTTCTCGGCCTGCATGGGCATTCTGGGCGGCGCGGTGCTGGCTGATCTGACGCTGGGCATCCCCTTTCTCACTTTTCTGGCGCGCATTCAGGAAGTGGTGCCGATTCACGATTTCTATGTCGGCATGGCCAAGGCGCCGGTTTTCGGGCTGATCGTCGCGCTGTCGGGATGTTATCAGGGCCTCCAAGTGCGCGGCAATGCCGAGGAAGTGGGCGCGCGCACCACCAAGGCCGTGGTGCAGGCGATCTTCATGGTGATCGTGCTCGACGCATTCTTCGCGGTGTTCTTCAGCGAAATCGGCTGGGTGTAGGCGGCATGAGCGAGGTCGAACCCGATATCGAAGTGGGCGAACCCAACCCGGAGGTGGATGATACCGCCTTTGACGGCGAATACCCCATAATCATCAAGGGGTTGACCAACCGGTTCGGCGACTTTGCGGTGCATGAAGGTCTGGATCTCAAGGTGCGCCGGGGCGAAATCCTGGGCGTGGTGGGCGGATCGGGCACGGGCAAATCGGTGCTGATGCGCAGCATTATCGGCCTGCAAATCCCCGATGAAGGCACGATCGAGGTGCTGGGCCACGAAATCACCGGCGAACACGCGGACGAGGTGGTGGGCATCCGCAACCGTTGGGGCGTCCTGTTCCAGGGCGGCGCGCTGTTTTCGACGCTGACCGTGGGCGAGAATGTGCAGGTGCCCTTGAAGCAGTTCTATCCCGAACTCTCGCCCCGGCTGCTGGACGAGATTGCGATCTACAAGACCATCCTTTCCGGTCTGCCGCCCGAAGCGGCGGCGAAATATCCGTCGGAATTGTCCGGCGGCATGAAAAAGCGCGCGGGGCTGGCGCGAGCCTTGGCGCTTGACCCGGAATTGCTGTTTCTGGACGAGCCCACCGCAGGGCTTGATCCCATCGGCGCGGCCCGGTTCGACGAACTGCTGCGCGAACTGACCGATACGCTGGGGCTGACCGTGTTCCTGATCACCCACGATCTCGACACGCTGCACGCGATCTGCGACCGCGTGGCGGTGCTGGCCGATGGGAAAGTGATCGCAGTGGGCACGATTGCCGAATTGCTGCGTAGTGATCATCCGTGGATTCAGGAATATTTCAACGGACCGCGCGGCCGCGTGGCGCAGGCGGCCCGGCCGCTGCAATCGACCGGCCTTGTTCCGCAAGGAAGCGAGGCGTCGCAGCGCGCGGCCCCGGCACGCCTGGCGGCCAAAGCGTTGGACAAGACGCCGCAAGGGGAGGCATAGGCAGCTGAGATGGAAACACGCGCCAATCATATCTGGGTAGGGTCCGTCACGCTGCTGCTGATGGCGCTGGCCGCCGGTTTCTTCGTGTGGCTGGCGCGGCTGGGCGATTCGCAGCAGAAGGAATACGACATCTTCTTCCAGCAATCGGTGGGTGGCCTGGCGCGCGGCTCGCAGGTGGCCTTTGCCGGGGTGCCGGTGGGGCAGGTCAGTGAAATCCAATTGTGGGAACGCGATCCCGAATATGTCCGCGTGCGGGTGAAGGTGCAGAACGATGTGCCCATTCTGGTGGGCACCACCGCCTCGATCTCGTTCAGCTTTACCGGCGTATCCACGCTCAATCTGCAAGGCGCGCGGCGTGGCGCGCCGCCGATCACCTGCGAAACCACCGATTGTCCCGAAGGCGTGCCGGTAATCCCGCCCGCAGGCGGCGCGATCGACGAAATCCTCTCCAGCGCGCCGTTGCTGCTGGAACGGCTCGCCACCTTGACCGACCGGCTGACGCGTGTGCTGGACGATGACAACCAGAACGCAATTGCCGGTATCTTGCGCAACACCAATGCCATCAGCGCGGAACTGGCGGGCGCTTCACCCGAAGTGCGCCGCACCATGGCCGAATTGCAGGTGACGCTGGCGCAATCGACCGAAACGCTCGCTGCGTTCGAGCGCACGCTGGACAGCGCGAACGCCCTGCTCGACAATCAGGGCCAGCCGCTTGCCACCGAAATGCGCGCGACGCTGCAATCCGCACGGCAGGCCGCCGATGCCTTGCGTGCCAGTCTGGCGCAGGTGGAGCCGGTCACGCGGCAATTGAATGAAGAGACGCTGCCCGCGGCCGAGGCGACGATGCGCGACCTCAGGCGGACCAGCGAAAGCCTGCGTGGCCTGACCCAGACCCTTGAAAACGAAGGGGCCGGTTCGCTCTTGGGCAGCCGTCCCTTGCCGGAGTATCGTCCATGATCGTCAAGCCCATCTGTGCCGCGCTGGGCGCCGTTCTGCTGGCGGGCTGCGTCAATGTCGGCATTGGCGGCGGCAAGGCGCCTGAACAGCTTCTGACGCTTACATCCAGCGCTAGCGTGGCCACTGGAACCATGCGTGAAGGCCGGCTGGACAACGCGTTGGCGGTGGCGGTGCCTGCGGTGCCACGCCATCTCGATGTGGCGCGCGTGCCGGTGCAGACGGGCGGCAATTCGCTCGCTTATCTGGCCGATGCCTTCTGGGTGGAAAAACCCGCCAGCCTGTTCCAGCGCGTGCTGGTGGAAACCATCCGCGCAGGCGGCAGCCGGATGGTCGTGACCGGCGGGGAACTGGAATACGCCGCGCGCACGCAGCTCGACGGCGAATTGCTGGCGATGGATTACGACGCGGCAAGCTCGCGCGTGGTCGTGCGGTTCGATGCGGTGCTGCGCCAGCCTGATGGCACGATCCGCCAGCGCCGCTTTGAAAGCGAAGTGACCGGCGTTCTTCCCACCGCCTCCGCAGTCGCCCCTGCGCTGAACCGCGCTGCCAATGAAGTGGCCGCGCAAGTGGCGCAATGGGTCGGCTGATCCGCGCCTAGGCCCTCACCGCTTTCACGAAATCCGCCGCGCACGCAAAGGCTTCGGCGCGCAAGGCTCTGCGGTCCTGAGCCATTGGGTCCCAGCCCCAGAGCTCGGCCTGCCAGTCCTCCTCCGCATTGGCGGCGGAAAACAGCGCGGGCACATCTGCGCCATCCTCCAGCACGGCAAGCCCGGTGATGAGCGAGGCGGCGAGCGAGGTGAGGTTGAACAGGCCTGCCAGCGTGAAATTGTCCATCGCCTCCAGCCGGGCGCGCAATGCGGCCAATGTTTCCGGCTTTTGCGCGCGGTGCACCACGCCGCTGATGCGGGTAAAGGCAATCTGGTGGCGCGCCTCGCACGCGCAGATGAGCGGTTCCCACACCTCGCGCTGGCGCTGATAGAGTGGCTCTTCCGGATCGGCGCGGTAGAGCAGCGTGTCGGTATCACCATAGGTGAGCAGCTTTTCGACCACATCGGCGCGTTCGTTCGCGACGATATCGATCGCGTAATCGGCCATGTCGCGCATGGCAAAGCGGGCGATGTCGATCACCTCGCCCTGTTCGCGCCACTCGGCAGCCATCAATTCGGCCAGCGCCTGTGTGGGCACCACTTGCGGCGATCCGCCTTGCGAGCGGATGGGCCGGCTATCGAGCATTACCTGCCAGCCGCCATCAACCGGGGCGACGGTTACATCCTTGTAGAAGCGTTTCATCGGTTTCCGGGGGGGGAGGGGGGATTGCGGTCATTGCTGCTCCACACGCGGGCGAGCATGGTGGGAACAAGGAAGGTTTCCAGCATTCCCAGCAGAATCAGCAGATAGCCGGTCCAGTCGGGCAGGCTGATCATGCCCTGCACCACCGCGATGCCCATCAGGATCATGGCAATCCCGCCGATGCGCATCAGGTTGATGATCATGAAGCGGCCCTTGGCGCGGGCTTCCTCGTCATGGGGTGAGGGCATTGATCATCTCCTCCAGCTCGTCTGCGGTGCGGGCCACGCTCTGCGCCCCGGCGTCAACCAGTTCCTGCACCTCGTGATAGCCCCAGGCAACCCCGATCGCGGCGATGCCCGCGGCGCGTGCGGCCAGCATGTCATACACGGTATCGCCAACCATCACCGCCGGCGCAGGGGGCGCTCCGCTTTCCGCTTCCGCCTCAGCCAGCGCGGCCAGAAGCATCGCGGGATCGGGCTTGGACGGATGCCGGTCGGCGGTTTGCAGCGTGGTGAAATGGTCGAGCAGGCCATGCGTCGCCAGAGTGGATTGGAGGCCGCGATCGCTCTTTCCCGTGGCGACGCCCAGCAGCCAGCCGCGCGCCTTCAGCCCGCCGATCAATGCGGCGATACCGGGAAAAAGCGGTTCGTGCAGCGACCCGTCCATCCGCGCGGCGCGGAAGGCCTGCTTGTAGGCTTCGACCGCGCGCACAAGCTGTTCATGCGCGGCATCGGGCGCCAGCCGCGCCACTGCCTGCGGCAGGCTGAGACCGACAATGCGGCGCACCTGATGCGCATCGGGCGCAGGCAAACCGGCGAGGTCGAACGCCACATTCATGGCGCGGCACACCGCGGCCTGTCCATCGGTCAGCGTACCGTCGCAATCGAAGATGGCGAGGCGTGGGGGAGGTGCACTCACGTGCGCGGACGGCCCGGCTTGCTGGCCCCTCCCGGCTTGCGCGGCCTGGCAGGCCTGCCCGCGGGCTTGCGCGTGGCGGTCTTTTTCGCAGGCGGGCGCTTGCCCGTGCGCGCGCCGCCTTCTGCGCGCAGCTTGCGTTCGCCCCGGCGGGCCTTGCGGTATTGCTTGGCGTGGGCCTTGGCCGCCTGCTTCTCTTCCTCTTTCGAGCGCGGCGCGCGGCCGCGATCAGGTTCCGCCGCACTGGCATTCTCGTCAAAGCCGAGTTGGTCCATGCTGGCGGCAAAATGTTCGGGAAGGGGCGCAGTCTCGTCGATCAGGCCGCCGCCCGGCTCCTCGATGATCAGGCGGCGCGCGTGCAGGTGCATCTTGCGGCTGATCGTGCCGGTGAGGAAGGCCGCCGGGCCGCCATATTTGCCGTCGCCCACGATGGGGTGGCCGATAGCCGCCATGTGGACGCGCAATTGATGCGTGCGCCCGGTCAGCGGCTGCAATTCCACCCATGCGGCGCTGTTGCCTGCGCGTTCGACCACGCGGTAGAGCGTCTTGGCCGGCTGGCCGTTTTCGACATCGACCTGCATCTTCTCGCCGCCGCTGCCCGGCTGCTTGCCGATGGGCGCCTCGATGATGCCTTCCTTCACATCGGGCACGCCCACCACCAGCGCCCAATAGATCTTCTTGGCGCTGCGCCCCGAAAATCGCTTGGAGAAGAAGGCCGCGCTGCCCGGCGAGCGGGCGACCAGCAGAATGCCCGATGTGTCCTTGTCCAGCCGGTGCACGAGGCGTGGGCGCGGTTCGCCCGGATCGGCATAGGCATCGAGCAGGCCATCGACATGGCTCGTGGTCTTGGTGCCACCCTGCGTGGCAAGGCCCGGCGGCTTGTTCAGCACCAGCGCCGATTTGCTGCGGCGGAGCAGCATAGCCTCGGCCATGGCTTCTTCCTGCGGCGACAATTCGCGCCGCTTGGGGACGGATTTGCCCGCATCCTCGCCGCCCGGCGGCACGCGCAGCACTTGCCCGGCGGCAAGCCGGTCCTCTGGCTTCACCCTTTTGCCATCGACGCGCAATTGCCCCGTGCGCGCCCAGCGTGACACCGTGCCAAAGCCCACCTGCGGCAGATGGCGCTTGAACCAGCGGTCGAGCCGCACCCCGTCATCATCAGGGGCGACGGTGAACTGGCGCACTGCCGCATCGGGGCGGGGGGGGTCGAAACTCATGCCCCGATCCGCGATACGGTGAGGCCGAATATCAGGCCGGTCACGCCAAGACCGAGCGAAAGCAGCGCGTAAATGCCGGCAAGGCCCAATTGGCCGCGCTGGATCAGCATCGCCAATTCCAGGCTGAAGGCGGAAAAGGTGGTGAAGCCGCCCAGCAGACCCACGCCCACCAGCAGCCGCCAGCTGTCCGTATCGCCGCCCATGCGCAGCAGGATCCCGGCCAGCAGGCCCATGGCGAGGCTGCCGATCGTGTTGACCGCCAGCGTTGCCCAAGGGAATACACCCATCGGCACCGGGCCGAGCCAGGCGGTCATCCAGCGGCCGGTCTGGTAACGCAGCACCGATCCGACAGCGCCGCCAAGGGCGACATAGAGCGTGGCGAAAAGCGGGGGAGTGATTGTCATGCCCGGTGCCTTAGCCGGATGCGGCGCGTTTCGGAAGTGTTTCGCCCAGGTCCGGCGCGCGTCTTCCCGCATACGCTTGCCTTTCGCTGCAATTTGGCATAGGGCGCGCCATCTGAGGCCGGTCCTTGAGAGGATTCGGCGCATGTTTCATTGGTTTTATACCGTCATTGGTTCGACATGGTGCATCCCGCGCCGATCGCTCGCGGGCTCTGGCCATTGGCAGATTAGAAAAGGTGGCATTGATTTATGCAAATCATCGTTCGCGATAACAATGTGGAACAGGCTCTTCGCGCGCTCAAGAAGAAGCTGCAGCGCGAAGGTGTGTATCGCGAAATGAAGCTGCGCCGCCATTACGAAAAGCCCAGCGAAAAGCGCGCCCGCGACAAGGCCGCTGCTGTCCGCCGCGCCCGCAAGATGGAGCGCAAGCGGATGGAGCGTGACGGTTCCAAGTAAGCGCCGCTTGCGCGAATTGCCAAGCTGGGCCAAACGGGGCGCCTGAGGGAATCCTCCGGCGCCTCTTTTGCATCCGGCTTCCCCAATTTGTTTTGATAACAGCAGGATCATTCGATGGCCGAAGTTACCCGCGTTCCGCTCCAGCCCATTGCGTCTGGCTCGATGATGAAGTTCTGGCTGGGCGTGCTGATTGGCGCGGCGCTGGCCGGGGCCGTGGCCTGGTTCCTGACCCGGCCCGATACGGTCGATGTTGAAGTCATCACCGCCGGCACTGGTCCCAGCCCGCAGGAAACCGATGCGGTGTTCGTGGAATATGTCGGCAAGCTGGCCGATGGCACGGTGTTCGACCAGTCGCCGCCGCGCCCCGAAATCCCCGAAGCGATTGCCGATCTGATACCCGAAGGCTCCTATATGGAACTGCAGGGCGTGGTCCCCGGCTTCCGCGAGGCGATTCTGCAGATGCAGAAGGGCGGCAAGTACAAGGTCGAGATTCCCGCCGCTCTTGCATACGGGGCCAATCCGCCCGCCGGTTCGCCCATTCCCCCCAATGCCGATCTGACCTTCGAGGTCACCTTGCACGAATTCCTGACGCAGGAGCAGCTGCAAGAGCGGGTGACGCAGATCAACACGATCATGGCCGCGCAGCAGCCTGAACCAGGCGCGACCCCGGCTCCGGCCCCGACCCCGACTCCAGGCCAGTAGCCTCTGATGGGTTCGGGGGCAAAGCAGGTGAGCACCGCGCCCGCGCCCGAAGACCTGCTGGAAGATTGGGAGCCCCGGCCCTTCGTCCTTGCCGCTTTGCTGGCAGGTGGCGGGCTGGGGCTCTGTTTTCTTTTTGATGGCAGCGATCCGCAGCCGCTGGCCGGGGCGGGCGCGGCGTTCATTTTCTTTGGCGCGCTGGCGGCGGCGTTTGCGCTCGATCCGCGCAACTGGAAGCCCGTGGCGATATTCGCGCTGGCCCTCGGCGCGATCATGGCGGGCATTGCCTGGCATGTGCTGCGTTTCGAGGAAGCCTATGCCGGGCGGCACTTTGCTTTTGCCGCGGGCGTGTTTGCCAGCGTGATCGCGCTGCCGCTGTTTCAGGCGGGGTTCCACCGCACAGGCCTGAATACTGATTACAAGCTCACCCATTTCCATGTGTGGACCGATGCAATCAGCGGTGCGGGTGCGCTGGCCTTTACCGGCCTGTCGTGGCTGATGCTGTTTTTGCTCGACGGGTTGCTGGGGCTTGTCGGCATCAATCTGATCGAAGATCTGACGCGCCAAGGCTGGTTCGTCTGGATGTGGAGCGGCGGGGCGTTTGGCACGGCATTGGGCGTGCTGCGCAACAATCTGAAAATCATCGGCAGCTTGCAGAACGTGGTGCTGATCGTGCTGTCCTTGCTGGCGGTACCGCTGGCGCTGGCGCTGGTGGTGTTTCTGGTCGCGCTGCTGGCATCGGGCGGGCAGGCGCTGTGGGATGCCACCGATTCGGCAACGCCGGTGCTGCTCGCCTGCGCCGTGGGCTGTTTCGTGCTGACCAATGCGATCATGCGCGACGATGATGTGGCGACCAGCCGCAGCCGCATCCTGCGTCCGGTGGCGATGGTGTTGGCAGCGGGCGTGCTGCCGCTGAGCATTTTTGCGGCGGTATCGATGGGCATCCGAATGAATCAGCACGGCCTTACGCCGGAGCGCATCTGGGCGCTGATCTGCATCGCGGTGGCGGTGGCTTATGGCCTTGCCTATGCGGTCGGATTGGCGCGCGGCAGGCGCCTGGGATGGGCCGCGCATCTTCGCCGGGCAAACCTCAACCTTGCTTCAGCTACCTGCGTATTGGCCCTTATTTTGGCCTTACCGCTGTGGGATTTTGGCGCAATATCAGCGCGTAACCAGATTGCGCGGCTGGATGCGGGGCGGGTGAGTGTGGAGGCGTTCGATTACTCTGCCTTGCGCTGGGATTTCGGCGATGCGGGAAGGCGGGCACTGGCGCGGCTGGGCGAGCGCGAAGGCGAAGTGGGCCGGCTGGCTCGCGCGGCGGCAGAGCAGATTGAACGGCCCTGGCGCGGAATGGAGCCGGCACCGCGCGATGACATCTCCGCGCGTCTGCGCGTGCAGCCCGATGATCCCGAACTGCGGCGCGAAGTGCTCGATTTCCTGACCATTGAAAGCTGGCGCTGTGCAAAAGCCTGCATTGCTCTCGATCTGGGGCGCAACGCCGCGGGCCGCCGCGAAATCGCGTTGATCGAAGGATATGGCTTCGAACGTTTCGCGCTGGGCGGGCCTGACGGCCGCGCCGATCCGGTTTTTCCCGGCGCGCGCGATGAGCCAGAAACACCTTTTGACATCAGCGCCAAGGTTGAACTGCGCGAGGAGCCGCGCCGGTCGATCTACATTAACGGCCGTCGGATCGGGATGCCGGTCGATTGATTTCGCACAGCGCGTTTCCCCCGCTTGAAGGCAGGCCCGCGCCCCGCTAACGCACAGGCCATGTCTGTAACCCGTGAAGAAGTGGCGAAGATCGCCGCCCTGGCGCGCATCAAGGTGGACGAGGGCGACCTCGACCGCATGGTGGGCGAATTCAACAACCTGCTCGCCTGGGTGGAGCAGCTGGGCGAGGTCGATACCTCCGCTGTCGAACCCATGACCGCGGTGATCCCGCAGGCGCTGCGCCTGCGCGACGATGTGGTGGATGCCGATCCGCTGACCGGCGGCAACCGGCGCGACGATATCCTCGCCAATGCGCCGGTGGCACAGCATGGCTTTTTCGGCGTGCCCAAGGTGATCGAATAATGACCCAGCTCACCGATCTTGGCGTAAAGGCCATTCGCGAGGGCGTGGCCGCAGGTGATTTCACCGCGGTCGAAGTGGCCGAGGCGTTCAATGCTGCCGTTGCCGAAGCGGCAAAGCTCAACGCCTTCATCGTCACCACGCCCGACCATGCGATCCGCGCTGCCCAAGCGGTCGATGCCGACCGTGCCGCAGGAAAACCCCTGGGCAAGATGGCGGGCGTGCCGATTGGCATGAAGGACCTGTTCGCGACCAAGGGCGTGCAGACCACGGCGGCAAGCCACATCCTCGAAGGCTTCGTGCCGCCTTACGAAAGCACCGTGTCGCAGAAATTGTGGGATGCGGGCGCGGGGATGCTGGGCAAGCTGAACCTTGACCAGTTCGCGATGGGGTCGAGCAACGAGACAAGCTATTTCGGCAATGTGATTTCGCCCTGGCGACGCAATGACGGCGGCAATGCGCCGCTCGCGCCCGGTGGCTCGTCCGGCGGTTCTTCCGCTGCGATTGCCGCGCGGCTGTGCCCGGCGGCGACCGGCACCGATACCGGTGGGTCGATCCGCCAGCCCGCCGCCTTTACTGGCATTGCGGGCATCAAGCCGACTTATGGCCGCTGCAGCCGCTGGGGCATTGTCGCCTTTGCCTCCAGCCTCGATCAGGCAGGGCCGATGGCGCGCAGCGTAGAAGATTGCGCGATCATGCTGGAAGCCATGGCGGGCTTCGATCCGAAGGATTCGACCAGCCTTGATATGCCGGTTCCGGAATGGAGTGCTGGCCTGAACCCGGATCTGCGCGGCAAGAAGGTGGGTATCCCGCGCGAATACCGCATGGACGGGACCGATGCCGAAATCCTCAAAAGCTGGGACGATGGCATCGCGTGGCTGAAGGATGCAGGCGCCGAGGTGGTCGACATCAGCCTGCCGCATACCAAATACGCGCTGCCCGCCTATTACATCGTCGCGCCCGCCGAGGCGTCGAGCAATCTCGCCCGCTATGACGGGGTGCGTTACGGCCTGCGCGACCTGCCCGATGGCGCGGGGTTGCAGGATATGTATGCCGCCACCCGCGCCGCCGGTTTCGGGGACGAGGTGAAACGCCGCATCCTGCTGGGCACCTATGTGCTGTCGGCGGGCTTTTACGATGCCTATTACACGCAGGCGATGAAACTGCGCACGCTGATCCAGCGCGACTTTGTGGAAGCGTTCAAACTCTGCGACGTGATCTTGGCCCCCACCACGCCCACCGCCGCCTTTGCCCTTGGCGACAAGACCGAAGACCCGCTGGCGATGTATCTGAACGATGTGTTCTCGGTGCCCGCTTCGCTTGCCGGACTTCCGGCGATGAGCGTGCCGTGCGGCCTCAACAAGGACGGGCTGCCGCTGGGCCTGCAAATCATCGGCCCCGCTTTTGACGAACAGGCCGTGCTCAATGCCGGGCTGGCGATTGAACAACGCGCAGGCTTTGCTGCAAAACCGGAGAAGTGGTGGTGACCCCTGAACCCGGATGGATGCCCGACACGGCCCTGATCATCACCGGTGTGGCCATCGCGCTGGCGGTGCCCGCGACATTCCTGGTCGCCAATTGGGTGAGGAAGAACGTCGATCATGGCGAGATGCGCTTTGACACGCGCAACCGCGATGAGGCTGGCGAGGACAGGACGAAATGAGCAACTACCGTATTCAGGGCGCAACGGGCGAATGGGAGGTTGTGATCGGCCTCGAAGTCCATGCGCAGGTCACGTCCAAGGCCAAGCTGTTTTCGGGCGCGGCCACGGCCTTTGGCGCAGAACCCAACGCGCAGGTCAGCCTGATCGATGCCGCAATGCCGGGTATGCTGCCCGTGCCCAACCGCGAATGCATCCGGCAGGCGGTGCGCACCGGCATGGCGATTGATGCCACGATCAACAGATGGAGCCGGTTCGACCGCAAGAACTACTTCTACGCCGACCTGCCGCAGGGCTACCAGATCAGCCAGCTCTATCACCCGCTGGTGGGCGAGGGGAAACTGCTGATCGAGGCGGACGAGAAGGGCGGCATTGCGGAAGACAAGTGGATCGGCATCGAACGCATCCATGTGGAACAGGATGCGGGCAAGCTGATGCACGACCAGCACCCGACCATGTCCTATGTCGATCTCAACCGCGTGGGCGTGGCGTTGATGGAAATTGTCAGCCGCCCCGATATACGTTCCCCGGCAGAAGCAGGCGCCTATGTGCGCAAACTGCGGCAAATCCTGCGCTATGTCGGTTCGTGCGACGGCAATATGGAGGAAGGCTCCATGCGCGCCGACGTCAATGTGTCCGTCCGCCGTCCGGGCGAGGCGTTTGGAACGCGGACCGAGACGAAGAATGTCAACTCCGTCCGTTTCGTGATGCAGGCCATCGAATATGAGGCCAACCGGCAGGTCGATCTGATCGAGGGCGGCGGCAAGGTGGTGCAGGAAACCCGTCTGTTCGATCCCGGCACCGGCACCACACGGTCGATGCGGTCGAAGGAGGACGCGCACGATTACCGCTATTTCCCCGATCCCGACCTGCTGCCGCTGGAACTGGACGAGGCCTTTCTTGAGGAATGCCGCGCATCGCTGCCCGAACTGCCCGATGCGAAGCGTGCGCGCTATACCAGCGAACTGGGACTGTCCGAATACAACGCCCGCGAACTGACCGCGGAGGTTGAAACCTTCGCCCGGTTCGAAACTCTGCTGGCGGCAACGGCTGCGGCGCTGGGCAAGCCGGAGGCCAAGGTGGCTACGCAGGTCGCCAACTGGTCGCTCTCGGTCGCGCCGGGGGTGATGAAGGCGCTGGGTGAGGAAGCCGATCCCGCCAACGCCACGGCATCGGCGCAGGCCGCGATCCTGAAGATGCAGGATGCAGGCGAAATCAGCGGCGGGCAGGCCAAGGAAATCTTCGAGATCGTGCTCAAGACCGGGCGCGATCCGGCCGAAATTGCCGAGACCGAGGGCCTGAAGCAGACCAGCGATACCGGCGCGATCGAAGCGGCGGTGGATGCTGTGCTCGCCGCCAATGCCGACAAGGTGGAACAGTACAAGGCCGGCAAGGAAGCGCTGTTCGGCTTCTTCGTGGGGCAGACCATGAAGGCGATGCAGGGCAAGGGCAACCCGCAGCTGGTCAACCAGGTGCTGAAGGCGAAGCTGAGCTAGCAGCTCGGCCTTCCGCATTTTCAGGCCGCGTTACTCGCTGGCGTTCTGCGCGGTGACGAAGGCGGCAAAGCGCTGATCACCATCGCGCGCCCAGATCACCGGGCCGCCCGCATCGCGCCGCAGAACCGGCCCGTGAAACCCGGCCACCGTGGCGCTTTCGCGGCGGCGGTCCGTTGCCGCGGCAAATCCTTCCCGGTCCAGCGCCAGAACCTGCGGCAGCACTTGCCCCACGCGGGCAAAGGCACTGGTTAGCGCGGCGCGGGCGAGCGCGCCGTCATTCGCGGCCCAGCGGGCAACGTTTTCTTCCTCCACGAAGGACGGGCGCGGCAAGCGGACAAGGGCGATCACCTGCTGCTTGTAGAAAGGCTCCGCCGCATTTTTGCGGACGAGGGTGACATCGGCAATCACCTGCACCTGCGTGAAATCGGGCGACATCTGGTAGCGCCACAGAACTTGCGCGCGTTCGGCCGCATCGGGATAGGCGGCGGCAAAGTCGCGTTCCATCGCGGTGATGGTTTCCCCGGTCGCCCGCACGGCGGCATTGCTGTTGGCAGCCGGGCCGAACAGACCGATGCCATAGGTGGTGGAGACGAGAACTCCCTTTGATCCACCTTCCGTCGCCTGCGGTATTTCCCCGTTCAGCACGTCAAGCTGCACCGTGCCCAGCCAGCCGGTCTGCTCCAGCGCGGCAAGCGTGGCATTGCTGGCAAGCGGGGTGATGTCGAAGCCGTCCAGCGCTTCCACCAGCGGTGTGATCCAGCCTTCGGCTCGTTCCAGCGCGCTGTTGGCGAGGCGTTCGGGAATATCGTTATTGCCGTTGATAATTATTGCGCCCAGTGCGCCGCCTCCCCCGGCGGGAAAGGCGATGCGGCCCAGTTCGATACTGCTGGCAATGCGCTGCTGCGGCAGAAACACGGCCACCGGCCGCGGCGCTGCAAGCTGGCGCGATTCGGCAGGCACGAAGGGGTCAGGCCGCGCAAGGGCCGGGGCGGGCTGCCATGCCAGCAGCACCGCCCCCCCAATCGCCGCTGCCACATGCCAACGGCGCATTGCCCCGCGCCTACTGGAAGCGCGCGGCATATTCGTTGAAATTGGCAAGGAAAGCCTGGCGCAAATCGGCATCGGCGGCGTCACGGCCTTCCGGCGTTTCCGGCGGGAATTGCGACAGCCCGTTGCCGCCGCGCCCGCGCACCATCTGCGCCTGTGTCACGCCATTTCGGAAATCCTTGAAGATGAACCGGTTGTTGAGCGAACGGCCATAGATTGCCCGCTTGGCGTAAAGGTTCTGCGTCACGATCAATTCGGCATAACAGGCCGCCGTGCTTTCGGTCAGCCGTGTCCGCACTTCGGTGGTGACATCGCGGTCAGCGATCGGCGTCTCGTAGATCACCTGCGTCCCTGCCGGCATGCCGACAGACGTGGCCAGATCAATCGTCTGGAACGCGGCAACCTGGAAGCGCGGCCCCAGCGCATCGCGCAGGTATTCGGCATCCGACACATTGCGGTCTTCATTCGCGGCAGCTTCGGCCACGGCACCGATCACGCCCAGTCCGGAGAGCCAGCCGGTGGTGACAGCCTGGCCTTCCACCGTGGGGAAGACATGCAATTCGCAAGCGGCGCCATCCTGCGCCTGAACAGGGGCGAGCGCCCCGGCAAGCAGCAGCGCTGCCATCCCGACAATTCCCGATTTCATAAAAAGTATCCCCGCGTAAACCCACCAAGGCAAGCCCGCAAAAACCGCATGATTGCGGCCATTTACGACCCCCCTGACAGACGCTGCCAGATTCCGCGCATTAGGCAAGCGGATTCATGCGCGGCGGACTGCGAAGCGGATTGTTACGCGCAGCAACCCAAGCTTATTCGGTGGGAAGCAACCGGACCGGGGCCACCTATGCCGCGCTTATGCGGCCTTCAGGCCGCGCGGCGGGGTTGTGTTGGCATACTCATCCTCCGCCTCGAAGCGGGCCACGCTTTGCCGCAGGGCGCCCGCCATGGAGGACAGCGCGTGCGCCGCTGCGCTGCTTTCTTCCACCATCGCCGCGTTCTGCTGGTGCGAGCTTTCGAGCCGCGAAATGGCGCCGGAGATATGCCGCACATCATCGGCGGTCTTCTGCGAACGCTGGGCGATCTGGTCGATATGCGCGTTCACCGCGGCGAAGTTTTCGACAATGCTGGAAAGGACCTGATCCATCTGCGCAACTTGCTGCGATCCCAGATGCACTTCCTCGCTCGATTGCGCGATCAGGCCCTTGATGGAGGATGCCGCTTCGGCCGAACGCTGCGCCAATTGCCGCACCTCGTGCGCGACCACGGCAAAGCCCTTGCCCGATTCGCCCGCGCGTGCCGCCTCGACCCCGGCATTCAGCGCCAGCAGATTGGTCTGGAAGGCAAGGCCGTCGATAATTTCCACAATGCTTTCGATCTTGCCGGAGGAGCTTTCGATCCGGTGCATCGCCGCCGTCACATGGCCGATTGTGGTGAGGCCCTGGTCGACATGATCTTTCATGCGCTGCGTCACGCCGCGCGCATCCTGACACAGGCGCGATGCCTCGTGCATGTCGGTATTGAGCTGGTCGGATGTGCGCGCGACCTGTTCCATGCTGTCGGCATCGGTTTCGATCCGGCGTGCCAGATCATCGGCGGCGCTGCGGATTTCCGATGCGCCTGTCACCACGCCCTCAACCGTTTGCAGCACCGTGCCGACCAGTGCCTGCAATTCGCTGGCCGTGTCATTCACGGCGGTGCGCAGTCCTTCATATTCGGCCGGGAAAGGCGTGCTGATGCGGCCCGACAGGCGGCCTTCGGCCAGCAGCTTGAGCCGGGTGCCGACCGTTTCCAGCACCTCGCGCTGTTGCTGGCTCACCGCCTCGCGCTCGGCCCGGATCAGTGCGTCCTGCTCGGCATTGCGGCGTCTTTCCTCGGCCTGGCCGATAACGAAGGCTTCCAGCTTCGTGCACAGCGCCACCAGCGCGCCCGCTTCGACCAGCACGACCACCGCGTGGAACAGCACCCGCGCGAGATTGGCACCATCGGGAAAGACATAAAGCGGCGCGGAAAAATTGAGCAGCAGATGGTGCAAGGCCGTCACCAGCGTGGCGACCACGATGGGCCGCCAATCGGCCAGCAGCGCCGCAATCGCCATGAAGGCGAAGAAGGTCATGTGCATGTCGATCATCCAGCCGCCGCCCTTGGCCATGGCCGTGAACAGCGCGGCCATGACGGGCAGCGCCGCACCCACCATGCAGCGCGCGGCCGTGCCCGTGTTCCGGCCCAGCGCCAGCCACACCGGCCCCACCGCGACCAGCGCCAGCAGAACCGGCAGAAACCAGTTGCCGGAATAGGCCGCGTAACCAAGGGAAACCGCGCCGCATCCTGCGGCAATCAGTGCGATGACGCGCAGGCCTGCAAAGCGCAGCGTGTCGAGATCGTTCATGACAATCGCTCCGTGGTCTGGGCCGTGCCGCCGCAGATGCCTCTATCGACGCCGATGGGCAGGAAGCCGCTGCCCAAGGCGGCCAGGGCGGCGTCCTGTGAAGGCAGATGCAGAATGGCGGCATCGCCCCAATCGGACAGTCCCAGAAATGGCGCACCGTGATCCTTGCCCCAACCTATCGCCTCGACCGGGTCTTTGCCGCCAAGCGGGTAGAGCACCGCAGGCTGATCGGCCGCAGGCGCAAACACCGCCGCCACCAGTGCCGAGGGCAGCAATGTGCCCAGCCAGATGAGCGGGGCGATGTGTCGTGCAGGCGAAGCGGAAAGGGACATGGTCGCTTCCATCGCAAAACCGGATCAAGATTTCCGCACCCGCCCTTGCGCAAGACAACGCAGCTGCGCGCTATCCTTTCGGAAAGATTTGCAGCGAACGCTTCCCGCCAGCGTGGACAGCAATTATGCGAACAGGCGCATGAACATCACCATCGTCCTCGTCCAGCCCGAAATCCCCGGCAATACCGGCGCGGTGGGGCGCACCTGTGTGGCGCTGGGCATGGAACTGGTGCTGATCCATCCGCTGGGCTTCACCATCACCGACAAGCGGGTAAAGCGGTCGGGCCTCGATTATTGGCCGCACGTGCAGCTTTCCGAATATGCAAGCTGGGATGCCTTTCTGGCCGACCGGGCCCCGCGCGATGCGCAATTGTTCCTGTTCGAGGAGTTTGGTTCGACCAGCTTCTACGAACCGGATTACCCGGATGATGCGATCCTTGTTTTCGGGCGGGAGACCAAGGGCATCCCGCCCGACATCATCGCATGCCATCCGGGGCGGCTGTTTCATCTGCCGATGCGGTCGGATGTGATCCGCTCGCTCAACCTTGCCAACACGGTCAGCGCGGCGGCCTATCAGGCGCTGCGAGGCAAGCTCTAGGCAAAGACAAGCCATCCGGCCGCCCCGCCTGCGGCAAGAATGGCGGGCGCCACCCAGCCGCCTTTCACCAGGAACGCGGCCAGCAAGGCGAGCGCAAAAACCGGGGCAGCCCAGATCAGATCGCTCTCGCCACCGGGCAGGCGGGCCAGCACCGCCGCCCCCAGTTGCAGCAGGGTCGCCGCGATGATGCCCACCACGGCGGCGGCAATCCCGTCCAGCGTGCGGTGCAGCCGCGCATTGTCCACCAGCGCTTCCAGCCGTTCAAAGAAAATCATCGAGAAGGCAAAGGCAGGCAGGAACATCCCCGCCGTGATCGCCAGCGCGCCGGGAACGCCCGCCGCCATGAAGCCGGCAAAGGTGGCAAAGATCACCAGCGGCGCGGGCAGGACATTGGCAATCGCCACCCCGTCAAGGAATTGCCCATCGCTCAGCCAGCCTTGCGCGACCGTATCGGCGCGGACATAGGGGATGGCGGTATAGGCGCCGCCAAAGGTCAGCAGCCCGCCTTTCAGCCCTGCCATGAACAACGCGGCGAGTGCAGCCTGGGTGATGGTGCCGTTTGCTTCCAGTGCGATGGAGACGGGCACTTCGGCTGGGAGCAGGAAATAGGCCGCCGCCACCGCAATCGCGGCCAGCAGGATGCGCGCGGCGGGCTTGTCCTCCTTCGCATAGGCATAGGCGGCGGCGATCAGCGGCACCCAGAATGGCACGTCTGCCAGCGTCGCGCCCGCGCCCAGCACGGCCAGCGCCCACAGCCAGCCACTTGTCAGTATATGCGCGCCAATGCGCTGCACCGCCCGCGCAATGACGGCCAGCACCGCCACCTGCACACCCAAGAGCACGCTGTCGACCCCGCCGCGCCCTTCGATATAGCTGGCATAGGCAAAGCCGCAGGCCAGCATCAGCAGGAAACCGGGCAGCATGAAGCCCAAGCCTGCCAAGAGGCCGCCAATCCGCCCCCGCGCGATCATGCCCATATGCACGCACAATTCATGCGCCTCAGGCCCTGGCAGAACCTGCATCACCGCCAGCAGGCGGTTGAACCGCTGCGGCGTGATCCAGCCTTCTTCCACCACCAGTTTCTGCTTCACCATCGCAATCTGCGCGACCGGCCCGCCAAAGGCGAGGCAGCCAAAGCGCAGGAACTTGCCGAACAGGGCCGGGAGCGAAAGGTGCGGCGGGGCGGGGATGTGATCGTGGTTCATAAGGCCCGCCGGCGCAAGGTCACAATTCCTCTGCCGCCAGATACTCGGCCGCCATGCCCAGAGCTTCGAGTTGCGGGTCGATCACCTGCCGGTCACCCACCACCACGATGGCCATGCCGCGTGGGTGGAGATAAGCGCGGGCGGCCTGGTTGATCGCATCGGCATCAATGCTGCGGTAGATATCGGGCAGACGTTCCTGATAATCGTCCGGCCGGCCCAGCAGCCGGTTTTCCAGCAGCGCGCCCAGCACTTGCGCGTTGGTTTCAAACCGGTTGGGCAGGCCGCGAATATTGCCATCGGTCACGCGCTGCAATTCGATGGGATCAACCGGACGCGAAGCGGGAAACGCCTCCATTTGGTCAAGGATCACGCGGATCGAATCCGCCGTTCGATCGGCCTGCACCGCTGTGGAGACGACCAGCGCCTGCGGCCCCACGCGGGCGGGCAGGCTGGAGCGCACGCCATAGGTCCAGCCGCGCGTCTCGCGCAGATCCATGTTGAGGCGGGACAGGAAGCCATTGCCCATCACCTCGTTCGCCAGTTCCAGCGCTTCCTTGCCCTGATCGGTGCCCATCAAGGGTAAAATGCGGCCCAGCATCAGCACCGATTGCGGCGAACCCGGCCGGTCGATCACCACCAGCCGCGTCGCGGCGGGCGGCACCGGGGCGTCGATCACCTTGGCAGGCGGAGGAGTGGCGGGCGCACGCCATTGACCAAAGGCAGCTTCGAGTTGCGGCAGCAGATCGGCCATCGAGATATCGCCCACCACGGTGAAGCTGGCCAGGTCAGGGCGCATCCACGCCGCGTGCTCGGCGCGCAGATCGTCGGGCGTCAACTGCGCGATGACTTCGGCGCGGCCAATCGTCGAGGCGAGCGCATAGGGGTTGTCCGCGCCGAACAGCAGCGGCCCCATCGCGCGGCTTGCCAGCGCGCCGGGCTGGGTGCGCTCCTCCTCGATCTCGGCCAGGCGCTGGGTCTGCACGCGGCCAAAGCTGTCCGCCGCGAAGGAGGGGTTAAGCGTGATGTCTGCCATCAGCCCCAGCGATTGCGGCAGGTTGAGCGTGAGCGAGGACAGCGTGATCGTGGTCGCATCCACGCCCGCCGATGCGGTAACCGAAGCGGCGAGTTCTTCCTGTGCGATCAGGATGTCGAATGTGTCGCGGCTGGTCGTGCCTTCGGCCAGCATATCCACCATCAATTCGTGCCGTCCGGCGTGCTGTGTGCCGTCCACCACGCTGCCCGCATCGAGCACCAGCGCCACGGTGACGGTGGGCACTGCATCGCGCCGCACCAGCGTGACCGGCACGCCGTTCGACAGCACCGCGCGTTCAGCCTGCGGGAAATCGAGAGCGGGGACATCGCCCGGTTGCGGCAGATCGCGCGCAGGGCCGGATCGTGCCGCCACAACACCGCCGCCCGCGTCAGGGGCGGGCGGGGGGAAGTCGGTCTCGTCGCCGTAACCGCCCATCAGCGCGCCATCGAGTGTCCGTGTCCCCGGCACGATGGTGAGTGTATAGGCCGGACGCGACAGCCAGCGCTGCATCGCGGCGCGCACATCATCGGGAGTGACGGTCGCCACGCGTTCCAGCTCGCGCTTGTAGAACGCCGGATCGCCCGAATAGAGCAGCCCCTCGGCCAGCACCATGCCCTTGCCGCCAAAGCCGCCCACCCGTTCGAGCGAGCCAAGCTGTCCGGCAATGATCTGCGTGGCCGCGCGACGCAGTTCGTTGGCATCCGGCCCTTCGGCAATCAGACGCGCAATTTCGGCATCAAACAGCGCAGTTGCTGCGTCCCGATCACCGCCCGGAACCAGATCGAACTGGGTGGACAGAAATCCGATCTGCTCATGCGCCTGGAACCCGGCCATCACGCTGGTTGCCACTTCGGCATCGTAAACCATCGCATTGTCGAGCCGGCTGGTCAGCAGGCCGCCCAGCACATACATACCCAGATAAAGCGGCACGGCATCGGGATCGTTCAGGCCCGGCCCGGTCCAGTGGCGCGTCACGCGGATCTGGCTGACCTGATCGGTCATTTCTTCGGCAATGGGGGCAGGCAGATCAACGGGGCCAGCGGCCACACTTGCCACATCGGGCCCGCGCGCAATATCGCCGAACCAGCGTTCCACCATTGGCCGCGCGGTTGCGGCGTCGATATCACCCGCCAGTGCCAGCACCACATTGTTGGGGCCGTAATTGTCGCGGAACCAGTTCTGCACATCTTCGAGGCTGGCGGCGGAAAGGTCGGCCATCGAACCGATGGTGGAATGGCGATAGGGGTGGCCCACGGGCAGCAGAACCTCGGTCACGCGGTAATCGACCAGGCCGAAAGGCTGGTTGTCTCCCTGCCGCTTTTCGTTCTGCACCACGCCGCGTTGCTGATCGAGCCGCTCCTGCGAAACCGCGCCGAGCAGATAGCCCATGCGGTCGGCTTCCATCATCAGCGCCAGATCGAGCGCGCCAGTGGGCACGGTTTCCACATAATTGGTGCGGTCATACCACGTCGACCCGTTGGTGGGAGTCGAGCCCGCGCTTTCGAGCGGAATGTCGAAATTCTCGACATTCTCGCTGCCGGTGAACATGATGTGTTCGAACAGATGGGCAAAACCGGTGCGCCCACGCGGTTCGTGCTTCGAACCGACGCGGTAATAGACCGTCACGCCCACGATCGGCGCCTTGCGATCGGTGTGGACGATGGTGGTGAGGCCATTGTCCAGCGTGAAGATCTCGTACGGAATATCGAGCTGCGCGACCAGCGCGGACAGATCGAGCGGCTGCGCCTCTGCGGCGGTGATATCCTGCGCCCAGGCGGGGTGCGACGGCACCGCTACGGAGAGTGCGGTTGAAGCAAGGGCGGCAAGGAGGAAATGCGGTTTCATCTGTATCAACTACCACGCTGAAAGGGGCTGTCCAGCGCCGGAATCGGCTATCGGCAAAGAGGACTTGCTTGATGCACATCATGGTGGCCTGTTCGACGAACCGCCATTATCTATCGGCCAACGCGGACGGCGGCGGGTCTTGCAACCGGCGGCGCGCCACCGATCTAGAGAAGCGAGGTGGATACCGGCTGGCACTTGTGTTGCGCAAATGCAACACTATCTGGTGCGGGACTGCAATTGGAAGGGGCTTGAAGCCATGAACCTTGAGAAATTTACCGACCGCGCGAAGGGCTTTCTGCAAGCCGCGCAGACCGTTGCCATCCGCATGAGCCACCAGCGGATCACGCCCAATCATATCCTGAAGGCGCTGCTGGAAGACAGCGAAGGCATGGCAGCCGGGCTGATCGCCCGCGCGGGCGGCGATGCGCGTCTGGCCGTGGCCGAAGTGGACAAGGAACTGGGCAAGATTCCGGCCGTATCGGGATCGGGCGCACAGGCGACGCCGGGACTCGATAATGATGCGGTACGCGTGCTCGATTCCGCCGAACAGCTCGCCACCAAGGCGGGCGATGCCTATGTCACGGTGGAGCGCCTGCTCACCGCGCTGGCACTGGCCAGCACGACCGGGGCGGGCAAGGCATTGGCGGCGGCAGGCGTGACCCCGCAGGCGCTCAACGCTGCGATAGAGGCCTTGCGCAAGGGCAAGAGCGCGGACAGCGCCAATGCCGAGGCAAGCTATGACGCGCTGAAGAAATTCGCCCGCGATCTGACGCAGGCGGCGCGCGACGGCAAGCTTGACCCCGTCATCGGGCGTGACGAGGAAATCCGCCGCACGATCCAGATCCTGGCCCGCCGCACCAAGAACAACCCCGTCCTGATCGGTGAACCCGGCACCGGCAAGACCGCGATTGCCGAAGGCCTCGCGCTGCGCATTGCCAATGGCGATGTGCCCGACAGCCTCAAGGACCGCACGCTGATGAGCCTTGATCTGGGCGCGATGATTGCGGGTGCGAAATATCGCGGCGAGTTCGAGGAACGGCTGAAGAGCGTGCTCGACGAGGTGAAGGCCGCCGAAGGACAGATCATCCTGTTCATTGACGAGATGCACACGCTGATCGGCGCGGGCGCGTCCGAAGGCAGCATGGATGCAGGCAATCTGCTGAAGCCCGCCCTGGCACGCGGCGAGCTGCACTGCATCGGCGCGACAACGCTCGATGAATACCAGAAATATGTCGAGAAGGATGCCGCGCTCCAGCGCCGTTTCCAGCCGGTTTTCGTGTCCGAACCGAGCGTGGAGGATACGATTTCCATCCTGCGCGGGCTGAAGGAGAAATACGAGCTGCACCACGGTGTGCGCATCACCGACGGGGCGATCGTGGCGGCGGCGCAGCTGTCCAACCGCTACATTTCCGACCGCTTTCTGCCCGACAAGGCAATCGACCTGATGGACGAGGCCGCCAGCCGCATCCGCATGGAGGTGGAAAGCAAGCCGGAGGAAATCGAAAATCTCGACCGGCGCATCATCCAGCTCAAGATCGAGGAATCGGCGCTGGCCAAGGAAAGCGACGCGGCCAGCAAGGACCGGCTGCAGACGCTGCGCAGCGAGCTCGCCAATCTGGAACAGCAAAGCGCCGAACTGACCACGCGCTGGCAGAACGAGCGCGACAAGATCCACGCCGAAGCGCGCATCAAGGAAGAACTCGACCGCGCCCGGATCGAACTGGAGCAGGCGCAGCGTCAGGGCGACCTCGCCCGCGCGGGTGAGCTGTCCTATGGCACCATCCCCGCGCTCGAAAAGCAGCTGGCCGATGCGCAGGCGCAAAGCGAAAACGCGCTGTTGCGGGAAGAAGTGACCGAGGATGACATCGCCTCTGTCGTCAGCCGCTGGACGGGCATCCCGGTGGACAAGATGATGGCAGGCGAGCGCGAGAAGCTCCTCAAGATGGAGGATGTCCTCGGTGCGCGCGTAATCGGGCAGCAGGCGGCCGTTCAGGCGGTGTCGAAGGCGGTCAGGCGTGCACGGGCAGGCCTCAAGGATCCTCAGCGTCCGCTCGGATCCTTCCTGTTCCTTGGCCCCACGGGCGTGGGCAAGACCGAGCTGACCAAGGCGCTTGCCGAATTCCTGTTTGACGACGACAGCGCGATGGTGCGCATCGACATGAGCGAATTTATGGAGAAGCACTCGGTCGCCCGCCTGATCGGCGCGCCTCCCGGCTATGTCGGCTATGACGAGGGCGGGGTGCTGACCGAAGCGGTGCGCCGCCGCCCCTATCAGGTGGTGCTGTTCGACGAGGTGGAGAAGGCGCACAGCGACGTGTTCAATGTGCTGCTGCAGGTGCTCGACGATGGCCGTCTGACCGATGGACAGGGCCGCGTGGTCGATTTCTCCAACACGCTCATCATCCTCACCAGCAATCTGGGCAGCCAGTATCTGGCAGGGCTGGCGGACGGGCAGGATGTGTCCGAGGTGGAACCGCAGGTGATGGACGTGGTGCGTGCCCATTTCCGGCCCGAATTCCTCAACCGGCTGGACGAGATCATCCTGTTCCACCGCCTGGGGCAGGAGCATATGGCCCCGATTGTGAAGATTCAGGTCGGCCGGGTGCAGAAGCTGCTCAAAGACCGCAAGATCACGCTCGACCTCACCGAAGGCGCGCTCGCATGGTTGGGGCGGGTGGGTTACGATCCGGTCTATGGCGCAAGGCCGCTGAAACGCGCGGTGCAGCGTTATGTGCAGGATCCGCTGGCCGAGATGATCCTGGCGGGCGAGGTGCCCGATGGCTCGACGGTGCAAATTGACGAAGGCGACGGTGCGCTGAAGATGACGGTAGGCTAAGCAAAAAGGGGGGCCGGGCAGCGATGTCCGGCCCTCTTGCTATTCGTAGCCGAGAAGCTTGCGCAGCCCCGGCGCGGCGTAGGCAATCAGTTCCTTGTGCTCATCGCTCAACTCGTCGGGAATGGTGATCTTCACATCGCGCAGGTTCTCGCGCGCGGTGCCGCTCTGCTTGCGGTCCGACCCGATCTTCACCCGTTCACGCCAATCATCGGGTAGGCCGGGAAGGCCCGCCAGTTCCATCAGCCTGAGGAAGAAGGCCTCGCCCGCAGGTGTGTCCACATTCTTTACCGCGTGCACCAGGTCTTCGTATTTCACCCAGGTCGATTGCGGCCCACGCCAGGCAACCGCTGTCAGGTTGAACATGTCGCGCATAGGCAGCGCCTGCTGGTGGATGCCGAAGATCATCAGGTTGATGAGGTGTTCAGCCGACATGCCCGACTGCTTGATGACGGTGGAATTGTCGCCGAACTGGTCGGAGACATAAAAGCGCGCGCGCGCCAGCACCCAGCTGTGCGGATCGCGCACCAGGATGATCTTGCGCGCATGGGCGGTGTGCGCGGCGGATGTATCGGTAAACATCAGGTGCCCCCAGCTTAATTGCGGGCGGCGCGGGTCGAAGGCGGCAATATGTTCGCGCAGATTGCCCCACTGGATGAAATGCTTCCCGTAATGGTCCTGCAGCGGCACGAACATGCGCATGATATTCTTGAGCAGGTGCGAGCCGGATTTGGGCACCGAATTGAGGAAGATCGACTGCCGCAGCCGGGGGCTGGCGAACTTCACGGTTTCCTGGTCGAGCGTATCGGCCTTCAGCCGGATCGGGGTGCGCTGCTGCGCCATAGGGCCAACTTTCGGTTGTCGCTTTTTGGGTTGAGGACAGCGGATAAACCAAGGGCGGCGGGTTTGTCACCCGCCGCCCCGGTTATTTCAGCTTCGGCTGCCGCGATCAGTAGCGGAAGTTGAGGTTCACGAACGCCCGGCGGCCGAGCAGGTCATACTGCGAATACAGCAGGCCCTGACCCAGGCTGCGCGTGCCGTCGCCACCGATCTGGGTGGTGCGCGGCGGGCGGTTGTTGGTCACGTTCGACATACCCGCCGTGATGCGGAAATTGTCGTTGATTTCACGGCTGACCGACAGGGCGTGATAGAACTGCGCCTGGGTCCGCAGGTTCACACAGACCGTGCCCAGCGACCGGTAGGTCGGGCACAGCGTGCCGTTCTGGTCGATGAAGTCTTCTTCATCGTTCGTCTTGCCGATCACGTCGAGGCCATAGAAGAAGTTCCACGGGCCGGTTTCGAGGTTAAGCACGAAGTCGCCAACCCACACCGGATCGCCGGCTTCGCCGTTATTGTCCTCGAACAAGCCGCTGAACAGAGCCACACGGTCACGCGTCTGCCAGGTCATCTGGGCCTGGAAGGTCAGCGTGGTGTCGCCGGAGAAGTCGTGGACGATGCGGGTCGTCACGTCCACGCCACGGTTCTGCTGGCTGTTGATGTTGAAGAACTTGTCGAAGATGACCGCGACGTTGTTCCGGTTGCCGCCCGTTGCGTTGTAATTCTCGAACTCCGCAGGGACATTGCCGTTGTCGAAATCGTTGAAGCGGTAGAACGACTGGCACAGCGGATCGTTCGGGAAGAAGTCCGAAGCATAGCACTGGGCCATCACGTTACGGGCGCCCAACTGCGCGATTTCCCCGTTCACCTCGATGTTGAAGTAATCGACCGCGAAGCTGAACGTGGTGTCGGGCAGGAAGGCGAAGCGCGGCGTGAACACTGCCGAAGCGGTCCAGGCCTTCGAGGTTTCCGGCTCCAGCACGCCGATGCCGCCGCCCGAAACGACCGCGGTCGAAACGCCCGCGCCGGTGTGGTTGGCCGGCACGCCATCGGCTGCGCAGTTATCCGCAAAACGCTGGCTGATATTGCCCTGCGCCAGGTTGAGGCCCCACTGGATACAGGGGTCTGCGTTGCGCTGCGAGGTGAAGCCTACCTGATCGGCCAGGAACTGTTCGAACAGGGCAGGCGCGCGGTAGGAGGTGCCGTAGGTGCCGCGGAAACGCAGCCAGTCGTTCACTTCCCAGTCGAGGCCCAGCTTGTAGGTCCAGTTGCCGTTGGTGGTGTCCGAGAAGCCATCCGATGCGCGGGTCGCCTTCACATTGGTGACGCGGGCGGCACCGGTGAAGTCGAGGCGCTGGATGAAGGGCACATCAGCCAGCAGCGGGATATTGATCTCGCCGAAAGCCTCTGTCGTGACCGACCGCCCCGCGGTGACGCCCGAGCCGCCGAAGCTGAAGCCGTTATCGGCCTGACGGATCGGGCCGGGCACGTCATTGATCTTGTCTTCGCGGATCGTGCCGCCGAAGGCCACGCCCACAGTGCCGGCCCACAGATCGATCAGGTCGCCGCTGACAATGCCTTCCGCATACATCTGGGTGTAGGTGGTCTTGCCCACGTCCCAATCGAACAGGAAGTTGTATTCCGCCTCGGTGAAGTCGCCGTAATTGAAGCGCGGGCTGAACCAGTCCACGATCACATTCTGGCGGTTGCTGATCGGGGTGACGCCTCCGGGGCAGTTGCCATTCGAATAACCCTTCAGGCCGCTGCGGAAGTTGGCGCATGCGATCGCGTCCTTCAGCGCGGTCTGGCTGGCATATTCGCCTTCCGAACGCGAATACTGGCCATAAATGTCATACGACCAGTTCGAGTTGATGTCGCCGCGGAAACCGGCAACGGCGCGCCAATATTCCACATCAACCGAGCTGTCGGCATGCGGGTTGAAAGCCGTCGGGCTGAACACGGCCGGGCCAAGCCAGCCAGCTGCGTAGGGGTCGAAACCAAAGCCGCCGATGTAATCATTCGTGCCCGCGCCGGGGAATTGCAGGCCGTTACCTCGCACAAGCGGGGTGGGATCGCCGAAGGACGGATCGGTCGAAGTGACGAACCTCCCGTCCTCATCGAAGTTACCATACAGGATGGCGCCGTTTGCGTCCGTTACATAGACTGGGTTGCCGTCATCATCCAGTACCGGAGTGAAATCATAATCGTAGTAATAGTCATAAACTTCACCCAGACCGAACTGGTAGATCTGGCCTGAAGCGTTCACGAAGTTGTCGCGCTTGTTGTACAGCAGCTCGGTATAGAACTCGATGCCGCCCGTCAGCTCGTAAGCCGCGTCGATATACAGCGTGTACAGATTGGTCTGGGGGATGACCGTGTCATTGTCCATCAGCGGGTGATAGTAATTGGTCACCGCTGTCGAAGCACGGTCGTAGGCTACTGGATACCAGCCAGCGGGAACGCCGATCTGGCCGAAATCTTCGCGGACTACTCCGGGCAGGTATTGGCCCAGATTGTCATTGCCATAGCTGAATTGGAAAAGCGTAGCCACGCCGCTTCCGTCGCTGCCCGGAATGTTCGAGCCGTTCGGGTGGCCGATGTTTGCAAAGCCATCGGTGTCACGACCCTCGAAGAAACCGGCGCCACGATAAGGCTCGCCAGCGCGAGGTTCGTAGTCAAGATAAGTGTAATCATACGTCCACACATGGCCCCAGGTGTTGCCGCTGTCCGAAGCTTCGCAGGCAAAGCGGCCGGTGCGCGGGTCGATCAGGTCGGCGCGGGTGGTGTAGGTTTCGTCGGTGAAGACGTAGTTTTCGCCGCAACCCAGATAGTCGCGGTCGCCGCGGGCCAGTTCGTTCCGGCGCGAATAGCTGCCCGAAACCATGATGTGGCCGCGGTCGAAAGTCTTGCCCCAGGTGGCGGAGGCGGACCATTGTTCGCCGCCCGTTTCAAAGGGAACCGAGCCGAAGAAGTCGAATTCGATGCCGTCCAGGTCGCGCTTGGTAATCAGGTTGACCACGCCCGCAACCGCGTCCGAACCGTAGATCGAGGACGCGCCATCCTTCAGCAGGTCGACCTGACCCACGATCGACTGGGGCAGGACGTTGAGGTCGAACGAGGACACGCCGCCGCGCGTGCCCGACGGGCCGGCGCGGCGACCGTTGAGCAGCACCAGCGTGCGTTCGGCGCCAAGGCCGCGCAGCGAGATCGTTTCCGCGCCCGTGCCGCCATTGGTGAGGAAGTTGGACGAAAGCGCAGCGGTGATCTGGTCCGAGCCGGCGGCAATGGGCGAACCCTGCACCATGGCGGCCGTGCTGTTCAGGCCTTGGCGCGCAGAAATTGCCGGATCGATCACGGTCAGCGGCGCGGGCGAGCTGAACTCGTCGCGGCGGATGCGCGAACCGGTCACGAAGATGGTGTCGCCCGTGGTCACCGCTGCGTCAGCGGCCTCCTCTTCCTCGGCCGGGGCCGGCGCGGCTTCCTGCGCCACTGCCGGCTGGGCCAGCAGGGCAACGGACAATGCGATCGGTGCGCTGGCACCCTTCAAAGCGGTTCGAAACTTCACAGGTTAGTCCCCATTTTTCAGCCGGCGGGCGGCCTGGTTTTTGTTTGGTCTGCACGAATCCGGCGCGGGCCGGTGAGCGGACGAAAATAGCAGTGCGCTGAACGTGGACTGCGGGAAGGTGAAACTGGTTTCAATTCCAATTATACTTTCCTGCCCGATTTGTTGCAGTCCTGTTGCAGTTTCACCACATCGGGGTTTCCAGCAGGTGAAGATCGAGCGCGCAGCGCGTTGAGCGCGCTCTTGACCCTCACTTGGGGTTCATTAGGAGCCTGTTCTGCCAGCAGGGATACTGTGGCATAGCCGCAACGCGTGCCGGCCATGGGGCGCTGCTGGCGGATAAGGCCGCACGGCACAGCTTTTGGGGAGAGAGCCAGATGAAGATCGATTCCAGCATTGCCGCCGTGGTGACCGGCGGGGCATCCGGGCTTGGCGAGGCAAGCGCGCGGGCGCTGGCGGCCAAGGGCGCCAAGGTCGCCTTGTTCGATCTTAACGCCGAACGCGGTGAGGCGGTAGCGGCAGAGATTGGCGGCACATTCTGCCGCGTTGATGTGGCGGACGAGGAATCGCTCGATGCCGGTTTTGCCAAGGCACGCGCCGCGCACGGTCAGGAACGCGTGCTGGTGTGCTGCGCCGGGATCGGCACGATCGGCAAGACGGTGCGGCGCGACAAGGAGACCGGCGCGCCCGTGCCGATGGAATCGGCGCTGTTCCTCAAAACGCTCAAGGTCAATCTGCTCGGCACGTTTCAATGCGTTGCCAAATCGGCGGCGGGAATGATGACTCTGGACGGGCTGGAAGATGGTGAGCGCGGGGCGATGGTGTGCACGGCCAGCGTGGCCGCGGTGGACGGGCAGATCGGGCAGGTCGCCTATTCCGCGTCCAAGGGCGGGGTGGTGGGCATGACGCTGCCCATCGCACGCGATTTCATGTCCGAAGGCATCCGCATCAACACCATCCTGCCCGGCATTTTCAACACGCCGCTGCTGGCGGGCCTGCCGCAGAATGTGCAGGATGTGCTGGCCGCATCGGTGCCTTTCCCCAAGCGGCTGGGCAAGCCAGAAGAATATGCCAATCTGGTGCTGACGATGGTCGAGAACGGCTATTTCAACGGCGAATGCGTGCGGCTGGACGGCGGCATCCGCATGCCGCCACGCTGAGGCGGGAAGGGGCACCATGGCGGGTAGCTGGCATATCGGGGTAATCGGGGGATCGGGCCTCTATGATCCCGGCACGCTGGACGACGCGCAGGAGATCCCTGTTGCGAGCGCCTTTGGCGAGCCGTCCGGCCCGGTGATAACCGGCTGGCTGGCCGGGGTGCGCTTTACCTTCATCGCCCGTCATGGGCCGGGCCATCGCCTTTCGCCCTCGCATGTCAATTACCGCGCCAATATCGACGTGCTCAAACGCTGCGGCGTGACCGATGTGCTGGCGATTTCGGCGGTGGGTTCGCTGGCCGAGGATATCGCACCGGGCAGCTTCGTCGCGGTTGACCAGTTCATTGATCGCACGGCGGGCACGCGGGCGCGCAGTTTCTTTGGTGATGGTGTGGTGGCGCATGTGCCCATGGCCGATCCGGTGTGCCCGCGCCTGTCTGCGCTGGCGGCGGATGCAGCGCAGGGGGCGGGGGCCACGGTGCATCGCGGGGGCACCTATCTGGTGATCGAGGGGCCGCAATTCTCCACCCGCGCCGAAAGCCGGCTTTATCGGCAATGGGGCGCGAAGGTGATCGGCATGACCGCGATGCCCGAAGCGCGTCTGGCGCGCGAGGCGGAACTGCCTTACGCGCTGCTGGCCATGGTCACCGATTACGATTGCTGGCGCGAAGCGGGGGAAAGCGTTGATATGTCGGCCATCCTGAAGGTCATGCAGGCCAATGCCGGCCTTGCCCGCCAGACATTGGCCGCGCTGGCGCAATCACTGCCGCCCGATCGTGCTGCCAGCCCGATCGACGCCGCGCTCGATCACGCAATGGCCACGCCGCGCAGCCATTGGGATCCGGCGACCAGTGCGCGGCTCGATGCGGTGGCGGGGCGCCTGCTGAAAATTGCCCCTTAACGGTGCGCTGCGCAATAAGCTTGCGCGAAGGGCTTGCAATACGCAGCCTGCTGGAACATGGATAGTTGCCTATGCAACCGACAACGCCTCTTTCCCGGTTTCTGCCGTACCAGCTTTCGATCACCTCCAACGCGGTGAGCGGGCGGATTGCGCAGGAATACCGCCAGCGGTTTGGCCTCAGCGTGCCCGAATGGCGCGTGATGGCGGTGCTGGGCGATTCCGGCCCGCTGACGCAGCGCGACCTGACGCAGCGCACGCTGATGGACAAGGTCGCGGTGAACCGTGCCTGCAAGGTTCTGGAGGAACGCGGCCTTGCCGCCCGCACGCCCAACGCGCAGGACGGCCGCTCGCACCATCTGGGCCTGACCGAAGCGGGCCGGACGATGCACGGCCAGATCATGCCGCTGGCGGTGGAAATGGAAAGCCGCGTGTTCGCCAGTCTGACGCCAGAGGAGATCGGGCAGTTCCGCACCCTGCTGCACAAGGTGCGCGAACAGGTGGGCGATCTGGACACCGACGGGATCGACAGCGGCAATATCGGCTGATTCGCGCTGCCGAACGATACGAAAAGGCCCCGCCGGTCATGCCCGGCGGGGCCTTTTGTTTGGCCCTCGCGATCGGCTGCCTCAGTTCTCGGAAAAGGCGTCCGAGATGGAACAGGCCGCCGGGCCAAGAATGACCACGAACAGCACCGGCAGGATGAACAGGATCAGCGGCACGGTCATGATCGCGGGCAGACGCGCGGCCTTTTCTTCGGCGCGCATCATGCGTTCGTTGCGGAATTCGGCCGACAGGACGCGCAAGGCCGAGGCAAGCGGGGTGCCGTAGCGTTCGGTCTGCACCATGGTGGTCACCACGCCGCGCACGGCGTCCAGATCGACGCGGTAGGCGAGGTTCTCGAATGCCTGGCGGCGTTCGGTCAGGAAAGACAGTTCAATCGCGGTCAGCGCGAATTCGTCGCCCAGTTCGGGATAGGCGCGGCCGAGTTCGCGCGCCACCCGGTTGAAGGCAGCGTCCACCGTCAGGCCGGCTTCGGCGCAGATCACCAGCAGGTCGAGCGCATCGGGCAAGCCCTTCTGGATCGCCTGCGTGCGCTTGGTGGAAAGGTTCTTGATGTAAAGATCGGGTGCCTTGTAGCCCAGCACGGTCATGCCGGCAAAGCCCAGGAAGCGCTTGAGCGAACCCCAATCGGGGAACATGTCGCTCCAGTAGAAGATCAGCACCCCCAGCACGCCCATCACCGCGGGCAGCACCATGCGCCCGAACAGCACGAACACCGCCAGTTCCTTGTTGCGGATGCCCGCCTGCGCCAGCTTCTGCTGGATCAGCTTGACCTGGCTTTCCTGAAGAACCTTCATGTTCTCCAGCACGCTCTTCATCCGGTCGGTCGTTTCGGATCTGCGGACAAGGCTCTGCCGCTTTTTCGACTTGCCGGTGATCATGCCCGTTTTCAGCTCCGCCCGGCGGGCGTTGAGCGATTTGACGCGCTTGGCCATCGGATCTTTCACCGTGACTGCGGCATAAATTGCCAGGAACATGGCCGCTGCGGCGATCCCGGCAAGGATCGTGCCGACCAGCATCACATCGACGCCGAGAAGCGTAGGGCCGGGAGGAGAGGTAAGCATTATCTTGGTGTCCTTCCCGCGATCAGATTTCGAAGCTGACCATCTTGGCCATGATGAAGCCGCCAATGCTCATCCAGACAAGCCCGCCAAGGCCCGCCACGATCAGCCGGTCGTCCTCGAAAAAGCCGCTGAGGTAGCCAGGATTGACCCAGTAAACCATGGTGAACACGATGAAGGGCAGCGAGCCGACGATATAGGCCGAGGCCTTGGATTCCGAGCTCATCGCGCGGATCTTCAGCTTCATCTGCGCGCGCTTGCGCAGCACATCGGCCAGGTTGGAAAGCGTTTCGGCCAGATTGCCGCCCGTCTCGCGCTGGATGGCAAGGGTGATGACAAAAAACTGGAACTCCGCCGTGCCCAGCTTGTTGGCGGTTTCCTGCAGCGCTTCTTCCATGGTGCGGCCGATCTTGATGCGTTCGGTCACCGCGCGGAATTCCTCGCCCACGGGGCCGGGGATTTCGGCCGATACCACGCCCAGCGTCTCGCCCACGGGCAGGCCGGACCTGAGGCCGCGGACAAGCAGTTCGATGGCATCGGGGAACTTGGCGTTGAAGGCGTTGGTGCGCTTGTTGATGAGGTATCCCACCACCATGTGCGGCAGGCCTGCACCCACCAGCAAGCCCACGATCAGCGACAGCGGCAGCGCGCCGGTCTGCAGAAAAAGCACTGCGGTCACCGCCAGCGCCAACCCGGCCGAACCATAGAGATACTGGTTGAGCGTCCAGCTCGTGCCGGTGCGGTCGAGGCGCAGAATCAGCGCGGCGATGCGCGAATCCGCGCCGGCCTTGGTGAAATTCTTGGGCTTGCGGGCTGCAATCGCCTTCTTCAGTTGCGATTCCACGCGGTCCTTGGTGCTTTCCGAATGGCGGTAGCGCACCGCTTCCAGACGGCGCTGCCCCTCTTTACTCACCGAGGGGCCGGCCACGAGCAGATACAGGATGACCATCAGGCTGGTCAGCCCGCCAGCGATAATCAGAAGCTGGATGATTTCCATTGTCTGCCCTTGCCTTCCTAAAACCCGATCATTTCACCGGTTGCCGCGCGCCGCGTTCTGCATTGCGCAGGACGCATTGCGCGCGGCGAACTGTCACTCTGCCGGCATGGCGGCAGACTTGTCCTTCTTCGAACCCAGCAGCGATTTGAGCGCCAGCTTGTCGAGCAGCGAGCCCGACTTGCCATCCGCCTTTTCCTCAGCACCGCCCGCTTCGCCCGCGCCAAGGATGGCGCCCGCGATATCGCGCATGACCTGAGCCGATTTGGCGCTCTTGTTCGCCTCGGCAAAGGTCTGGCCCAGCTTGGCGGCGTTCACGGCCGCCTTCTGGTCGAGCGGGATCATGAAGTTGATCTTGCGTTCGATCGAGGCTTCGAAATCGGCCTTCGAAATCTCGCTGCCGCTGGTCAGCATCCGGTTGCAGACGATCATCGGCGTGGCGCCGGGCGCATTGCTTTTCAGCCACGACAGGATGCGGATCGTGTCGCGCGCGGAGGCCAGCGTCAGTTCGCTCACCAGCGCCACCACATTCACCTCGGTCAGTAGATGCGGGAAATTGATCAGCATGTTGCGCGGCAGATCGATCACCGTCATTTCGAACGACTGGCGGAATTCCTCCTCCAGTTGCAGGAAAGCGGTGCCATCGGTCATCAGCGGCGCGTTGATCGGCGCCTCGGCGCTCATGATCGCCAGCCGGTCGTTCGCACGGATCATGGCGCGTTCGATGAACAGGCCGTCAATGCGGCTGGGGTTCTCGATCGCATCGGTCAGGCCGCGGCCCGGCTCCAGATCGAGGCTGAGCGCGCCGGTTCCGAAATGCACGTCGAGGTCGAGCAGGGCGGTGGAGCGCTGGTGTTCCATCGAGAACAGCCAGGCGAGTGAGGTTGCCAGCGTCGAAGCGCCCACCCCGCCGCGCGTGCCCACGATGGCGGTGGCAATATGCGGCTTGTCGCCATCGCCATCCACATGACGCGGGGCGGAAAACACCGCCTGCGCATTGGTCAGCGCGTCGCGCAGCTGCGTGGCCGACAGCGGCTTCAGCAGGTAATCGTGAATGCCGCTGGCCAGCAGATCGCGGTACAGCCGCACATCGTTGACCTGACCAGTGGCGATCACCACCGTGCCCGGTTCGCACACTTCGGCCAGTGCGTTGATGTCGTTCAGCGGGTCGCCGCTTTCGGAAAGGTCGACCAACAGGATGGCCGGGCTGGCCGAGATCGAGAGCGACTGCACCGCGTTCCGCAGGCCGCCCCTGTAGCATTTTTCCGGTGCCCAGCCCATTTCCACCACCACCGGACGCAGCACATCGAGCGTGGCCTCGTCGCAGATATAGGCGGCAAAGGGATCCCGGTTGCCCATGGGCCCTGATTTCCAAGGAGCGTTCATAGCATTAGTTCCCCGTGTCCTGGCTGGATACTTGGTTCAGACCGCCCGCGCCGGTGGGGGCCTGCTCGCGATAGGACTGGATGGCCTTGGTCGAGCTCATCACCACCGTCTCGCCCGTGCCCACGGCCCCTGCCAAAAGGTGCTGCGGATCAGCCACCATTGCGGCGTAATTGCTGTTCACCGCGCAGCCGAACCCGGCCGAGGTGTGATTGCCCAGATTGCCCGACGCATTGCCGTGCCAGTTGGGGCAATTGGGGACATAGGCGGTGGAGCGCGTCACCACGACGCGGACGAAGCCGGGATCCATATAGCCCGCCGTTACCGGCGCAGCGTTTTCCAGCAGCAGGCCATAACGGCTGGCGAGAGCGGCGACGTGGGCGCGCACCCCGTCATTGGCCATCGGATCGTCGATCGAGATCCGGTCGCCGTAACGCAGGCCCAGCGCTTCGAACCATTGGGCAAGGCGGGCCTGTTCGGGCACGGTCAGGCCGCTTTGCGTGGCGCGAAGGTCGAGCGTGAGGTTCTGGCTCTGCACCACAGGCTGGTTGACGCTGTTGAGCGAGGTGTTGAAGGTTCCCTTGGGCGCAGTGCAGGCGCCAAGGCTGGCCACGAGGGCGAGAGCAATGGCCGGGGCGGCGGTGCGCGTCATACGATGGGTCATGGCAATCACCTCTCTCAATTCAGGCTGAAGCCGGGGGCAGCAGCACCGCCGGCCAAGGCTTCGCCGCCCTGGTCGATGATGCCGATGGCCGGGTTGGCAGGTGCGGGATCAGCCGCGCGCGGCATGGGGCGCAGTTCGCCCGACACGCCATTATGTTCGCGGTTGAGCAGGAACTGTTCCGCTGCCGTGGCCGCGCGGAAGCCGTCGGTGGGCAGGCGGATATCGCGGTCGTTGACCGGCTGCACCAGATAGGGCGTGACCACGATCACCAGTTCGGTTTCGCCCCGGCGGAATTCGGTGGAGCGGAACAGATTGCCCAGGATCGGGATTTCGCCCACGCCCGGTGCGCGGTCGATCGTGTTTTGCGCGCTGTTGCTGAGCAGGCCCGCGATCATGAAGCTTTGCCCCGAACCCAGCTCGATCGTGGTTTCGGCGCGGCGGATGGTCAGCGCCGGAACCTGGAAGCCGTTGAGCGTCACCGCACCCTGGCTCGACAGTTCGGACACTTCGGGCCGGACGCGCAGCGAGATGCGCCCGTTGGCCAGCACGGTGGGGGTGTAAGCCAGGCTGACGCCGTAATTCTTGTATTCGATCGTGGTGGTGCCCAGGCCCTGGCTCAGCGGGATCGGGAACTCACCTCCGGCCAGAAACTCGGCCGTCTCGCCCGACAGCGCGGTGAGGTTGGGTTCGGACAGCGTCGTCACCAGACCTTCGCGTTCGGCCATGTCGAGTGCTGCGCCGATATCAAGGCCCAGCAGGCGGCCCACGCCGCCCAGCGTGGTGCCGGGCGAGATCGGGTTGATGCTGGTGCCGTTGACTTCGATGAACTGGCCCGGATTGTTGGGGTCGGGGATAAGCACTTTGAGCTCCTGGCCCACACCCGTTGCGCTGTTCGGACGGAAGGTCGGGGCAAAGCCGGGGCGGCCCTGGCCGATGCCGAACTGGAAGCCGCCGGTGCCGTCAATCGTGGTGAGGTTTGCGCCGAGCGAACGCACCAGCGAGCGGCTGACTTCGGCAAAGCGCACGCGCAGATTGACCTGTAGCGGCGTTGCCATGCGCAGGCGCGAGACGACATTGGTGTTCTCGCCCACAAAGGCGGCCACAAGCCGTTCGGCCTCCGCCGCGTCTTCGGGTGCAGCCACGGTGCCGGTCAGCAGCACCGTGTTGGTGCCCATGGTCGCCACCTGGATATTGGCTTCGGGCATGGCGAGCGAGAGCATCTGGTCGATGCTGTCAATGTTGGAACCGACGCGCACATTGGCCGACCAGATGATGTCGCCCGCAGCGTTGCTGGCATAGATCGTGGTGACCCCGCCCGACAGGCCCATGACGAAGAGCTGGCGCTGCGATTTCACCTGCACATCGGCAATCTGTTCATTGGCGACGAAAATGTCGGCCATGTTGCCGGGCACATTGATGAGTTCGCCGCGGCCGATCGACAGGACGATGTCCTGCGCCGGGCTGACGATCGACTGGGCGTGGGCGATGCTGGCAGGCACGGCGGCCAGCGGGGCCAGCGCGCAAGCCGCGCCGAGTACGGTCTTGAGAAGGCGGGTCTTCATGGTCTTGCCTCTCGACTGGGATCCGCCTGCGGGCTGCGATCCGGTGGAGTTGTGGTGAAGGTGGGTTGCGATCATGGCGGTCACCGGGTTCCCGTGGTGCGAGCCACGGGCACTTCGGTGGTTTCCTTGCCGCGCGTTACGCGGACCACGGGGCCGGCGGGCCGGGCGGGCTGGGCCGCGCCGCCGGGAACGCTGGGCATCCCGAAATTGGCCGGAGCCGGCGCCGCGTTGGCGTTGGTGCCGCCCATTGCCGGCATGGTGCGGCGCTGGAAGCGCGACACATCGCCGCCGGTCACATAGGTGGTAGCCCCTTCGCGCGGGCGGGAGACGACCTGGCGCAGGATGCGTTCCTCGTCCTGGCGGGTGGCACCGGCGGGCATTTCCACATCACCGGCTGCAATCGCACGGTCGAGTTCGGCCTGGTTGTCCGCGATCGAACGCAGCGACAGGCTGAGCGTGCCGATGGTCTGCGCGACCGAAATCTTCTCGGCAATGCGCGGGGTCACTTCCAGCGTCACCGTGCGGAAGGCGCGCACCACGGTGCGGCCGTCTTCGGTGGTGGTGGTTTCGGTCGACTGGTCGGTGGCGAGCACGCGCAGATTGGTCAGGATCGTTTCGGCAGCGCGCAGGCCCTGGCCTTCCTCGCCTTCGACGGTCTGGGTCAGCACCAGATCGACCCGGTCGCCCGGAAACACGAAACCGGCAACGCCCGTGCGGGCCGACACCGGCACTGTCACCGCGCGCATCCCCGGCCCCAGAGCCGCCGCCAGGAAGCCGCGGTCGCCCGGTGCCACCAGCGAGCCCTGAGTCACCGGCTCACCCGCAGTGATCGGATGGCGCACCACGGTGCCCAGCAGCGTGTCCATATTCGCTTCGCCATCGATGAAATAGGCGTCCTGCACCAGTTCTTCCGGCCAGAGCTGGAAGCCGATGGCATCAGCGGTGATGATCGTGCCCACGGGCAGGGCGCGCTTGGCGACCAGCACCTTGGGGCCTTGCGGTTCAACCGGGGCAGCTTCCACCTGAGGGGCGGCCGCGCCGGCGAACATGCTGCGTGCGGCAAGGGCGGTACCGATCGCGATGACCAGCGCCCCCATCAGCAGAATGAGCTTCTTCTTGTCCATGGTGCGTCAAGCCCCCTTAGTGTTCCGTAACGGAATTGAAGTTGTGTCCGGGTTACAGGTGATTGGTTAAAATGCGGTTCACCCCGAAAGGCCGGGAATGGCCGATTGGGGTATGTAGAAGCTGGCGATGACCCACAGGCCCGCGGCGGAAATCGCCACGCCATAGGGAATGGCGATCCGGTCCTTGCGGCGGCGCATCACGTGCCAGGCGCCAAACACCAGCGTCAGGACGCCGCCCAGCAGGGCCATCATCACCAGCAGTTTGAGGAAATGGGCAGGCGCGATCCACAGCGCGAGTGCGGTAAGCAGCTTCACATCGCCGCCGCCCATCGCCTTCAGCGCAAACAGGATCGACAGCAGCAGGAAGGTCGCCACCGCGACGCCGATCTGCATCGCTATGCCCGGCCACAGCGACAGGCCGTCGGCATACCAGAACACCGGCGCCCCCAACGCAATCGCGCCGTTCAGCCAGTTGGCAATGCGGCGGCTCTTGAGATCGGTAAAAGCCGCCACCAGCAAGCCAATTGCCAAGGCCGCCAGCAGTGCATACTTGATCGGTTCGTCCAGCATTCTAAGTCCCCGAGAAACCCCTGGACTTCGCTGACTAGCGGGGATCACTTACTAAAAAGTAACCAAGCGCAGGAGGCTGGTATTCAGCAAAGTGACGGCAACCCGCCCCGCGCGTTCGACAGGCGCGCCATTCCGGCAGGTGCAGCGGAACGAATCTGGCGCGCCGCGGACGGGCATCCCATCCGCCTGATCGACTGGTCTGCCCCCGCTGGCGAAGGCGCGGCACGCGGGCATATCCTGTTCCTGCCCGGACGCGGCGATGCCTATGAAAAATATCTAGAAACCTTCGAACATTGGCGCAGGCAAGGCTGGCAGGTCAGCGCAGCAGACTGGCGCGGCCAGGCCGGATCGGGCCGGCTCGGCGCCGATGCCGTCACGGGGCATATCGACGATTTCGGCATCTGGATTGCCGATCTGGCCGCGCTCTGGCGCGACTGGGCCGCAGGGAAAAGCGGCCCGCTGGTGCTGGCAGGCCATTCGATGGGCGGGCATCTGGTGCTGCGCGCGGCGGCCGATGGCGCGCTGTCGCCGGCGCCCGCAGCGCTGATCCTGTCGGCGCCAATGCTGGATGTCGCCCCCTATTGGGCGCCGCTCTGGCTGAAAGGCGCGCTGGCAGGCATCATGGCACGCGCAGGCGATCCACGCCGCCCGGCATGGAAATGGAGCGAGAAGCCCGGCGAACTGCCCCAAGGACGCGGCGCGCTGCTCACGCATGATCCGGCGCGCTATGCGGACGAGGCGTGGTGGCGCGAGGCGCGGGGCGAACTGGTCATGGGGCCGGGAAGCTGGGGCTGGGTGGCGGCGGCTTCGCGTTCGATGCGGCATCTGGCGCAGGCCGGAAAACTTGAGAAAGTGACCCTGCCGGTCATGCTGCTTTCCACGCGGGGTGACAGGCTGGTATCGCCGAGCGCCATCCGCCGCGCTGCTGCGCGCCTGCCAAAGGTGTCTTTCCTCGAATTCGGCACCGAAGCGGCGCACGAAATCCTGCGCGAGGCCGATCCGGTGCGGAACAAGGCGCTGGCGGCGATTGACGCCTTTCTGGAGGGGTTGGTTACCGCGTGATTGACCATGCCGACTTTGCCGTGATCGGTGCCGGCATTGCCGGGGCCAGCATCGCGGCTGAACTTGCGCCGCATGGCAGCGTTCTGGTGGCGGAGGCGGAACGCCATCCCGGCTATCACACGACCGGGCGATCGGCGGCCTTCTGGGAAGAATGTTATGGCGGGCCGGGCGTGGTGCCGTTGACGCTGGCATCGGGCCATTGGCTGCGCGAAGGCGGGTTCCTGCGCGAACGCGGCGCGCTGTATATCGCCCGCGCCAATCAGGTGGATCAGCTCGATGCGTTCGAGAAGTCCTTTGTCGGAACCGGTGTGTCAATCACGCGCATTGCCCGCGCAGGGATGGAACGGCTGGTGCCGGGGCTGAACGGAGAATGGGTCGAAGCGATTAGCGAACCGCATTGCGCCGATATCGACGTCGCCGCGCTCCACCAGCATTATTTGGCGCAGGCGCGGCGCAGCGGGGCGCAGATAGTCACCGGCCACCGCCTGATCGCGGCGCAGCGCAGCGGCCGCATCTGGCATTTAGCGTTCGAGAATGGCGCAGAGGCTTCCGCGCGCGTGCTGGTCAATGCGGCGGGCGCGTGGGTGGACGATGTGGCGCAGATCGCGGGTGCGCAGACGATAGGCATCACGCCGCTGCGCCGCACAGTGGTGCAATTGCGGGTCGAGCCTGAAATGCATCCTGGCCTGCCGCTGGTGCTGGGGATCGACGGATCGTTCTATTTCAAGCCCGAAAGCGGGCGCATCTGGCTCAGCCCGCATGACGAAACGCCCAGCCCGCCCTGTGATGCCGCGCCGGAGGAACTGGATGTGGCGCTCGCCATAGACCGGTTTGCCCAGGTGATCGACTGCCGGATTGCGGCGGTGGAGCGCAAATGGGCGGGGCTGCGCAGCTTCGCGCCCGACCGGCTGCCGGTCTATGGATGGGATGGGCAGGTCGAAGGATTCTTCTGGTTCGCCGGCCAGGGCGGCTTCGGCATCCAGACCGCGCCTGCCGCCGCGCGCCTCGCCGCGCAGATCGCCACCGGCAGCGCGCCCGACGCCATGACGCAAAGCATTGACGCGGCTGTTTACTCTCCCGAACGCTTTGTCTAGCCTGTCCGCTCCAACAACCACCGGGGATGCAGTGCAATGGCTCACAAGTTCGAAATCTACAAGGACAAGGCGGGCGAGTTCCGCGTGCGCTTCAAATACAATTCGGAAACGATGTTCTCGTCCGAAGGCTATTCGAGCAAGGCCAGCGCGCAGAACGCGATCGATTCAATCAAGAAGAACGGCCCCGACGCGCCGGTGGAAGACAACAGCTAAGCGGGCCTTGCGTTAAGCGGGTTTGCGGCCCGCCTCGTCGGCGGCATCGCTGGCGAGGCGGTCCACCCGCTCGTTCTCCGGGTGCCCGCTGTGGCCGCGCACCCATTCCCAAGAAACCTTGTGCCGCTGTGTTGCCTCGATCAGGTCGTGCCACAGATCGGCGTTCTTGACCGGCTGCTTGCTGGCATTGACCCAGCCGCGCTTTTTCCAGCCATCGATCCATTTGGTCATGCCGTCGATCACATAGCGGCTGTCGGTATGGATCGTCACCTCGCACGGCTCGATCAGGGCGTTGAGCGCGCGGATAACCGCGGTCATTTCCATGCGGTTGTTGGTGGTGGACGCCTCGCCGCCCGCCATCTCCTTTTCGTGCCGCCCCATGCGCAGCAGCACGCCCCAGCCGCCGGGGCCGGGATTGCCCTTGCAGGCCCCGTCGGTGAAGATATCAACCCGCTTCATGCCGCAAACAGCGCGGGCCCTTGCGCGGCGTAGAAATCCAGCCGCCGCACGAAATCCATCGGGTCCTTGCGCGTCACCAGGGCATCGGCAGGGGTATCGAGCCAATCCTGCGCCCTGCTGGAGACAAAGCGCAAGGCTGCCGCCTGCGCCAACACCGGCATGGCGGACCGCTCTGCCGCTTCCAGCGGGCGAATCTGCTGATATCCGGCCAGCAGAGCCGCGCCCACATCATGGCGGAAAGCGCGCCCGCCTGCGGTAAAGCTCCAGGCCGCGTGGGTCACCGCCAGATCATAAGCCATCGCATCGTTGCAGGCGAAGTAGAAGTCGATCAGCGCGGAAACCTCGTCCCCTCGCATCAGCACATTGTCAGGGAACAGGTCGGAATGGATCACCGATTGCGGCAGGCCCTGCGGCCAGCCCGCCGCGATCCGTGCCGCAATGCCGATGGTGGCGGGCAAGGCCGGGTCAATCAGCGCAAGGCTCTGCGTCCCGCATTCGGCCAGCACCTTTGCCGAGGCATCCGCCCCCAGCGCATTGGCGCGGGTCTTGGGAAAATCCATGGCCGCCAGGTGCATCTGCGCCAGCACGCGGCCCACCGCGTGCGCCTGTGCGGGTGAGGGCAGATCGACCGAGACACCGGGCAGAAATTCGATAAGAGCGACCGCCTTGGGCCCGATCCAGCGGAAGCTGGCGCCATCGCGGTCGTGGATCGTGCGCGGTACCGGGCAGCCCTTAGCGGCCAGATGATCGAGCAGGTCGAGAAAAAACGGCAAATCGCCCAGGTCGATCCGCCGTTCATACATGGTGAGGATGAAGCGCGCGCCGCCCGATCCGCTTCCTGTCGTCTCGATCAGCCAGTTGGAATTGGACACGCCTTCGGCAATGCCCTTGGCGCTGACGAGCTGGCCGACATCGTAATGGCCGATCAATTCTTCCAGATCGGCAGAGGTAAGCTGGGTATAGACCGCCACGAACGCGCCTATTCCGTAAGCTGGCGCGGCAGCTTGAAGATCATGTTCTCCTCGGCCGTCAGCACCGGCTCCTCCGTGATGGCGCGCCATTCGGCCAGCCGCGCGACCACTTCGCGCACCAGCGCTTCGGGAGCAGATGCGCCGGCGGTAAGGCCTACGGTGTGCACATTGTCGAGCCAGGCCGGGTCAATCTCGGATGCCCGCTGGATCAGCCGCGCGGGCGTGCCGCAGCGTTCGGCCACTTCCACCAGCCGCAGCGAATTGGACGAATTGGGCGCGCCGATCACCAGCACCAGATCAGCCTTGGGCGCGATGGCCTTCACCGCCGCCTGCCGGTTGGAGGTGGCATAGCAGATATCTTCTGCCTTGGGTGCGACAATATCGGGAAAGCGCGCCTGCAAGGCGGCGATGATGTCGGCTGTATCGTCCACCGACAACGTGGTCTGCGTCAGGAAGGCGAGCGGCCGGCCTTGCGGCACCTCAAGCGCTGCGACATCCTCGACCGTTTCCACCAGCGTCATCGCGCCATCGGGAACCTGGCCGAATGTGCCGATCACCTCCGGATGGCCCTTGTGGCCGATGAACAGGATATGCCGCCCGGCCTCGATCTGGCGTTCGGCCTGGCGGTGCACCTTGGACACCAGCGGGCAGGTCGCATCGACATAGATCATCTGCCGCCGCTCCGCCTCGGCGGGCACGCTCTTGGGCACGCCGTGCGCGGAAAAGACCACGGGCACGCCTTCGGGCACCTCGTCCAGTTCCTCCACGAAGATGGCACCCTTGGCTTTCAGCCCGTCCACCACATAGCGGTTGTGCACGATTTCGTGGCGGACATAGACCGGCGCGCCATACCTTTCGAGAGCCCGTTCCACGATTTCGATCGCGCGGTCTACCCCGGCGCAGAATCCGCGCGGCGCGGCGATCAGGATGTTGAGCGGCTGCAAACCGGCCTTCACAGCCGTGTCCGGAAATGGCGTTTCGGGAAAGGGAGCGTTCATATCCACGGCACTAGCGGTTGTCGCGGGATAGCGAAAGGGGTAGGGGCAGCATCTTGCAAAGGACACAAGGATCCGGAATGACCCTGCGTATCGTATTGGTTGCCGCCATCGCCGCCATTGGCCTTGCCGGTTGCAAGACTTCCGGCGACATCGTGGTGCAGCAAGGCGTGGGCATTACGGCCGTGCGCACGGCCTGCCCGGCGGTGGGTATTGCCGACTATACCGGCGACATCACCCTGTTCGCGCCCGCCACCGCGACCACTGCCGATGCCATCGATGTGACCGCGATCATCACCAATGTGCGCAGCACCTGCACCGAATCGGCCGCCGAAGTGCAGACCAATGCCACCTTTGAAGTGCAGGCCACGCGCCGCAACACCACTGGTGCCCGCACCGTGGAGCTGCCCTATTTCGGCACCGTGCTGCGCGGCGGGGATTCGGTCGTGGCCAAGCGGCTGGGCACGGTCACGGTCAGCTTTGCCGATGGGCAGGCCCGCGCCAGCGCCATGGGCACGGCGGGGGCCGTGGTCAACCGGGCCGAGGCGACACTGCCGCCGGAAATCCGCGAACGCATCACGCGCACGCGCCGCGCCGGGGACGAGGACGCCGCGATCGATCCGTTGACCCTGCCCGAAGTGCGCGCCGCCGTGACTCGTGCCACGTTCGAACTGCTGATCGGCTTCCAGCTGACCGACGATCAACTGGCCTATAACGCGACCCGCTAGGCTTGCGCTGCACAGCAGGTCGCGGCCGCGCCTTCCGTTCGCGGGTCAAACCGGCTAACGGCGCTGGCCATGACTGATGTGAACACGCTCTACGCCGCCTTCTCGGCCCGGATCCACGCTGTGCTTGCCGCGCTGGAAGCGGAAGGCCGGCTGCCCGCTGGAATTGCACGCAGCCATGTGAGCGTGGAACCGCCGCGCGACCCCGCGCATGGCGATCTGGCCACCAACGCCGCGATGGTGCTGGCCAAGCCTGCTGCCACCAATCCGCGCAGTCTGGCAGAACAAATCGTGGAAAAGCTGGCCGCCGATCCCGCGATCACCAGCGCCGAGATTGCCGGGCCGGGATTCATCAATCTGCGCCTCGCAAATGTAAACTGGCTGGAGGAACTGGCCGCGATTGCCCGGCTGGGGGCGGATTACGGCCGTTCCACCATGGGGCAGGGGCGGCGCGTGAATGTCGAATATGTCTCTGCCAATCCCACCGGCCCGATGCATATGGGCCATTGCCGCGGCGCGGTGGTGGGCGATGCGCTGGCCGCGCTGCTCGAATATGCTGGGCATCAGGTGATCCGCGAATATTATGTCAACGATGCGGGCAGCCAGGTCGACACGCTCGCGCGCTCTGCCCACCTGCGTTACCGCGAGGCGCTGGGCGAGGAGATCGGCGAAATTCCGGCGGGCATGTATCCCGGCGAATATCTGGTGCCCGTGGGTCAGCGTCTGGCGGACAGGTTCGGCGCCAGATATGTCGGCCAGCCTGAGAGCGAATGGCTTGCGCTGTTCAAGGCCGAAGCCGTCGCCGCGATGATGGACCAGATCCGCGCCGACTTGGCGCTGCTGGGCATCCGCCACGATGTGTTTTCGTCCGAGGCGGAATTGCAGGCTGCTGGCAAGCCGGAAGAGGCCGAGAAGTGGCTGCGCGCACACGATCTGGTCTATGATGGCGTGCTCGAACAGCCCAAGGGCAAGGTGCTCGACGATTGGGAGCCGGTGGCGCTGCCGCTGTTCCGTTCCACCAAGTTTGGTGACGATCAGGATCGCCCCATCCGCAAGAGCGATGGCAAGTGGACCTATTTCGGCGCGGATCTCGCCTACCACATGCAGAAGGCGGAAACCGCCGACGAGCTGATCGACATCTGGGGCGCGGACCATGCGGGCACGGTGAAGCGGATCAAGGCGGCCGTTGCGGCGCTGAGCGAAGGGCAGGGCAAGCCGATCCCCTTCGATGTGAAGCTGGTGCAGATGGTGCAATTGCTGCGCAATGGCGAACCGGCCAAGATGTCCAAGCGCAGCGGCAATTTCGTCACCATCGCCGACATGGTGGAGGAAGTGGGCAAGGACGTGGTCCGCTTCACCATGCTGGCGCGCAAGCCCGAAGCACAAATGGATTTCGACTTTGCCAAGGTGGTGGAAGCCAGCAAGGACAACCCGGTTTTCTACGTCCAGTATGCCCATGCGCGCATCTCCTCGATCCTGCGCAAGGCGGCGGCGGAAGGTCTTGCTCCTTCGGATGCCCATCTCGACTTGCTGGGCGAGGATGACCTCGCGCTGGTGAAGCTGGCGGCGCAATTCCCGCGCGAGGTGGAAGCCGCCGCCAAGGCGCGCGAACCGCACCGCATCGCCTTCTATCTCTATGATCTGGCGGCCGCTTTCCATGCCTATTGGAACCTCGGCAATGACGATGCGGCAAAACGGGTCATGGTGGCACATTCCCCAGAGCTTACGCAGGCGAGGCTTTTCCTGTGCGTCCAAATCGGGCAGGTAATCCGCAACGGGCTTGCCCTGCTGGGCGTGGAGGCGGTGGAGGAATTGTAAGTGATGCACATGGTGGGTGGGGAACATGATGACATCGACGGGACCGGGCAGGACGAGGCCTATGACGCGGGCGAGCAGTTGCGCCTGACGGGCGACGATGACGACGCTCTGCCCTGGCTCGAATCCGATGAAGACGAGGAAGAGCCGGGGAGCGATTACCGCATCCTGATTTTCGCCGCGATTGCCGTGGCGGCGCTGGCGGCAATCCTGTTGGCGGCCAATCATTTCCTTTCGCGGCAGGCGGCCGGCGATGCGGTTCCCGATGGCAGCACCATCGCCGCGCCGGAGGAACCCTACAAGGAACGCCCCGAAAATCCCGGCGGCAGCGAAGTGGCAGGCACCGGCGACATGAGTTTCGAGGTGGGCGAGGGGCAGCGCCGCGAAGGCCGCATCGCCAGCGATGCGCCTGCTCCTTCGATCGACGTAGAGGCCGCTCCGGCTGCTGCGCCAGCGACTGGCTCCGGCGCTGCGGCAACCCCTGCGCCTGCCCGTGCCGCCACTGGCGTGGGCGTGCAGATCGGCGCCTATTCCACGCGCGCCGCTGCCGAAGCAGGCTGGACCCAGCTTTCGGGTCGATATTCCGCCTTGCAGGGTCTTGGCCACCGCGTGGTGGAAGGCACGGCCGACAGCGGCACGATCTTCCGGCTGCAGGCAATTGCCGGCGATGTGGAGGCTGCCAATGCCCTGTGCCGTTCGATCCGCAACGCGGGGGGCGATTGCCAGGTCAAGCGGTAAGCTGTCCCCGGTCGCTGTCCACATGAACGCAGTGGACTGCGCTTGAAGCGGCGGTGTAATCCTGCGAAGTTTCGCACATGACGCCTGCCATTTTCGGCCTTTCCGGCACCGTGCTGACCGATGCGGAGCGCAGCTTTCTGCGCGAGGCTGACCCTGCGGGCTACATCCTGTTCGGCCGCAATGTGGAAAGCCGTGCGCAATTGCGCGCGCTGACCGACGATTTGCGTGCGATCCACGGGCGTGATCGGCTGCTGATCTCTATCGATCAGGAAGGCGGGCGCGTGGCGCGGATGAAGCCGCCAGTGTGGGATGCCTATCCCTGCGGCTGGGCCTTTGCCGAATTGTGGGCCGTGGCCCCTGCCAGCGCGATGGAGGCGGCACGCGCCAATGCGCACTTGCTGGGCCTCGATCTGGCCGAAGTGGGCATCACGGTGGATTACGCGCCGCTTCTCGATGTGCGGCAAGAGGGCGCGCATGACGTGATCGGCGACCGGGCGCTGGGCAGCGATCCGCTGGCCGTGGCGGCCCTGGGGCGCAGCGTGCTCGAAGGGCTGGCGCGCGCCGGGGTGACCGGCTGTGTCAAGCATATGCCGGGGCATGGCCGCGCCATGGCGGACAGCCACAAGGAATTGCCCGTGGTGGACGCGGACACACAGGCGCTGACACGCGACCTGGCGCCCTTCAAGGCGCTGAAGAACGCGCCCATCGGGATGAGCGCGCATGTCCTTTACGCTGCATGGGATGCGGACAATCCCGCCACGCTGTCGCCCCGCATCATTGCCGATGTGATTCGCGGCGAAATCGGCTTTTCCGGCCTGCTGCTCACCGATGATATCGACATGCAGGCGCTCACCGGCACAATCCCCGAACGCGGGGAGCGGGCGATTGCGGCGGGCTGCGATCTGGTGCTCAATTGCTGGGCGAAGATGGAGGACATGGAGGGCCTTGCCAGCCGCCTGCCGCCGATGAGCGCGGCGGCACGGGCGCGGCTCGATGCGGCGCTGGCTTATCCGGACGCGCACCGGCAGGACGGCGACCGCGCCTTTCTGCTGGCGCAGCGCGATGGGTTGCTGGCGCAGGTTGCCGCCTGATGGAGGACGCGGCGCTGCTCCCCGGCATGGAACAGCCGCCTTTGCCCGAATGGGATGGTGCCGCCAGCCAGCCGGGCGGCGATGCCGCGCTTTATCTCGAACTCGATGGATGGGAAGGCCCGCTTGACCTGCTGCTCGATCTGGCGCGGCGGCAAAAGGTTGATCTGAAAGCGATTTCGATCCTTGCCCTAGTTGACCAATATATCGCCTATATCGAGCGGGCCGAGGCGCTGAAGCTGGAAATCGCCGCCGATTACCTGGTGATGGCAGCCTGGCTTGCCTACCTCAAATCCGCCATGCTGCTGCCCAAGGAGGAGCAGGAGGACCCTTCGCCCGAAGAGCTGGCGCTGCGCCTGCAATTGCGGCTCGAACGGCTGGGCGCGATGCGCGATGCCGCCGCGCGGCTGATGGCGCGCGACCGGCTGGGCCGCGATGTGTTCGCCCGCGGTGCGCCCGAAGGCGTGCGGGTGCTGCGCCGCAATCAGTGGCAATGCGACTGGTTTGACCTCATTCGCGCCTATGGCGATGTGAAACGACGGACGCAGCCGGTGGTGCATATGGTGCGCGAGCGCCCGGTGATGACGCTCGATTCGGCGATCGAGCGTGTGTCCGCGATGCTGGGCGTGACGCTCGACTGGATGGAACTGCGCGCCTTCCTGCCCCCGCACGCCGATCCGCGCCTGCGTCGCTCGGCGCTTGCCTCCAGCTTTGTGGCCGCGCTGGAACTGGCGCGGCTGGGCAAGGCGGAATTGCGGCAGGACGATGTGTTTGGCCCCTTGCACCTGCGGCGGGTGAAGGGATGAGCGGCGCACCAGACGACCTGACACGCGCGGTGGAGGCGCTGCTGTTCGCGGCCGAGACGCCGCTGAGTGCTGATGAGATTTCCGCGCATCTGGAAGGGGCGGATGTGAAAGGCGCGCTTGCCCAATTGCAGGCGCATTACGCGCCGCGCGGCGTCAATCTGGTCGAACGGGGCAAGCGCTGGCAGTTCCAGACCGCGCCCGACATGGCGCATCTGCTGCGCCGCGAGAAGGACCAGCTGCGCCGCCTGTCGCGCGCCGCGACCGAAGTGCTGGCGATCATCGCCTATCACGAACCCGTCAGCCGCGCGGAGATCGAGGCGATCCGCGGCGTGCAGACCAGTGCGGGCACGCTCGATGTGCTGATGGAGGCCGGCTGGGTGCGCGTGGCAGGACGGCGCGATGTGCCGGGCCGGCCGGTGATTTACGCCACCACGCCCGATTTCCTGAACCATTTCGGCCTTGCCAGCCGCCGCGATCTGCCCGGTATTGACGAGCTGAAAGCTGCCGGCCTGCTCGATCCGGTGGACGAAGCCTTCGACGAAGCGATGGAACAGCGGGCCGATATTTCGCCCGAAGCGACAGACTCGCTGGAAAACCCGAAGGAAAGCGCCTAGGTTGCCTGGACACGCTTAACGCAAGGAATTCACAATGCAGCCCGGTATCTGGCAGATCCTGATCGTCGCAATCGTCGTGCTCGTGCTGTTCGGGCGCGGGCGCATTTCCGAAATGATGGGGGATTTCGGCAAGGGTATCAGCAGCTTCAAGAAAGGGATGAGCGAAGGCAGCAACGCCGCCGCCCCGCCGCCCGCGCAAATCACGGGAGACGCCCGCCCGGCTGACTCGACCGCCGCCCAATCTGCCGACAGCGCGCCTGCCGACAAGACCGTCAACTAATCCCCTCTCAGGGCGCCGCAGGCCATGTTCGATATCGGCGCAGAGGAATTGCTGCTCATCATTGTGGTGGCGGTGATCGTCATCGGCCCGAAGGAACTGCCCGCCGCCCTGCGCGTGGTAGGCCGTTTCGTGGGCAAGTTGCGGCGCATATCCTCGCATTTCCGCACCGGGCTCGATGCCATGATCCGCGAGGCGGAGATGGAGGAGCTGGAAAGGAAGTGGAAGGCGCAGAACGAGAAGATCATGGCGATGCATCCGAATGGCGGCCCACCGGGAACGGAGCAGACCGGCGCCTATCCGGCCAAGCCAATGATGCCCGCACCCACCAGCGATCCGGCCCCGGCTGGCCCGCCGCTCGACGCGTCAAGCGATGCGGCAGCCACTGGCGCCCGTGCCGAAAGCGCCGCCACGCCCGCGCCTGCAGCGGCACCGGCAGAGCCACCTGCGGTGTCCCCTGCACCGGATAAGGCAGGCTGACGCATGGCCTTCAAGCTGAAAGACCTTGACGATACGCAATCCCCGCTGCTCGATCACCTGATCGAACTGCGCACGCGGCTGGTGCGCGCGGTGCTGGCATTTCTGGTGGCCTTTGGCGTCTGCTTTTACTTTGCGGATGACATTTTCGGCTTTCTGGTGCGGCCGTTGACGCAGGCCTTCCCCGAAGGGCAGGGACAGCTCATCTTCACCCGCCTCTACGAAGCTTTCTTCGTCGAGGTGAAGGTGGCCATGTTCGCGGCCTTCTTCGTCAGCTTTCCGGTGATTGCCAACCAGATGTGGGCGTTCATTGCGCCGGGCCTCTATGCGCGGGAGAAGAAGGCGTTCCTGCCTTTCTTGCTGGCAACGCCGATATTGTTCACCGCTGGGGCAAGCCTTGCCTATTTCGTGGTGATGCCCACCGCGTTCAAATGGTTCCTGGGATTTCAGGGCAATGCGGGCGGGCTGGAGGCGCAGGCGCTGCCCGCGATGGGCGATTACCTTGATCTGGTGATGCGGTTCATTCTGGCCTTCGGGATCAGCTTCCTTCTGCCGGTGCTGCTGCTGCTGCTTAACCGCGCAGGGATCGTCAGCCGCGCGCAATTGGTGGGCGCGCGCCGTTATGTGGTGGTGGCCGTCTTTATCCTTGCCGCCTTCATCACGCCGCCTGACGTGATATCGCAGCTGCTGCTGGCGCTGCCTCTCTTGATGCTGTTCGAAGGATCGCTGGTGCTGATGCGGATGGGCGAGAAGAGGCGCGAAAAGGAAAAGGCAGAAGCAGAGGCTGCCGAGGCCGCCGAATCCGCCGCGGGCGAGGGCGCGCAAAAACCGCTCTAGCGGCCTTCTGGCACGGGGCCGTAAACGTCGGCATCTTGCGGCAGGCCAGGCACATCATCGGGCAGGGTTTCGGGCAGGGTATCGGCGGGCGCATCCTCGCCCAGCGCCCATACCCTTTGCCCGGCAATCCATGTCTGGAGAACCTGCGTTGCGCGAATGCCATCGGCGTTTAGGGCCAGCGGGTCATCGCTCAGCACCGCAAAATCGGCGCGTTCGCCTACTGCCAGACGGCCAAAGCGCCCTTCGGCAAAGCCGGCGTAAGCACCGCCGGCGGTATAGGCGGCGAGCGCGGCCTCGCGGCTGATGCTTTCCTCCGGTAGCCATCCGCCTGCTGGTTGGCCCGCCGCATCGGTGCGGCTGATGGCAACCGCGATGCCTGACAGCGCGTCGGCGCGCTCCACCGGCGCATCCGATCCGAAGGCGAGCGGAGCGCCCGTCGCGGCGATCGAGGCCCAGGCATAGGCACCACGCAATCGATCCGGCCCCAATCGCGCCTCGGCCATCAGCCTGTCCGATGCCTGGTGTTCGGGCTGCATACTGGCAATGATGCCGTGGCGGGCAAAGTGGGCGATATCCGCCGGATCGACGATCTGCGCGTGTTCGATACGCCAGCGCCGGTCGCCGGGGAAATCCTCCGCCAATTGCGCAATGGCATCGAGGGCATCCTGATTGGCGGCATCGCCAATGGCGTGGATCGCCACCTGGAAACCGTCCATGCTCGCCCGGCTCATCAGATTGCGCAATTGCGTCCCGTCGAGCAGCGAAAGGCCGCGATGGCCCGGCCGATCGGCATAGGGCGATTTGAGCAGCGCGCCGCGCGATCCCAGCGCTCCATCCAGAAACAGCTTCACCCCGTTCAGCCGCAGCCGGTCCTCATACAGCCACGGCGTCGGCCCCGGCCCGCCGATGAGCAGCATGGCCGGCACACCATCGGCATAGGCCATGATGCGCAGCCTCAGGCGGCCCGCATCGCCCGCGCGGCGGAATGTCATCCAGTCTTCGACACTGGTGCCCATGTCTGCCACAGCAGTCACCCCGTGGCGGAAGAACTCGATCTGCGCCTCGTGCAAGGCAAGGTCGGCATCCACCGCGCGCGGCGGGGGGATATGCGCGGTGACAAGCTGCATCGCATTGTCGATCAGCACGCCTGCCGGTGCGCGGGCCCCCGGCCCGGCCCCTCCCCGGCGCACGATCTGCCCGCCCGCAGGATCAGCCGTCTGCGCGGTGACGCCGCCGGCGGCCAGCGCCGCGCTGCTGGCCCATACCGCATGGCCATCGGCGCGGGTCAGCACCACCGGCCGGTCGCCGACAACCGCGTCGAGTTCGGCCGCTGTAGGCAGGCGGCCAAGTCCCCACCGCTCCTCGTTCCAGCCGCGCCCGACCAGCCACGGGCGCAAGGGGTATTGCTCGGCATAGGCGGCGATGCGCGCCAGCGCGTCCTCCAGCGAGGTCGTGTCCGACAGGTCAAGCGAGAGCTTGGACAGGCCCAGCGCCATCACATGGGTATGGGAATCGACGATGCCGGGAACGACAACGCGCCCTTCCATGTCCACGCGAAAGGCAATGGAGGTGCGCGGCCGGTCGCCGAAATCGAGCAGTTCGAGCACGCGCCCGTCCTCGCCCACCACCATGCCGGCGAAGCGATCCACCCGGCCATCGCGGGTGACTGAAATGCCTTCCAGATTGTCGAAATGGGTTTGCGCGGCAGCGGGGGAGGCCAAGACGCAGGCAAGCGCCACGCTGGCGATCATGGCAAGGCGCTTCATGCCGCATTCCCCTTGCCCAGATGGCGGACAAGCGCGCTGGTATCCTGCCGTCCGCCGCCCATCTGCTGGACGGTGGCGTAGAACTGGTCAACCAGAGCGGTGACGGGAAGCGACAGGCCACATTCGCGCCCTTCAGCCAGCGCAATCGCCAGATCCTTGCGCATCCAATCGACCGCAAAGCCGAAATCGAAGGAATCGGCGGCCATGCTGGCCCAGCGGTTGTCCATCTGCCAGCTTTGCGCCGCGCCGCCGCTGATGGCGTCAAACACCTTGGCCGTGTCCAGCCCGCTCGCCTGCGCCAGCCGCAGCGCTTCGGAAAGGCCCGCCAGCACGCCGGCAATGCAGACCTGGTTGACCGCCTTGGCTCCCTGACCCGCGCCCGCCGGGCCTATATGCACGATGGCCTTGGCATAAGCGCGCAGCACGCCCTGTGCGGCCTGCATCGCCGCTTCGCTGCCGCCGCACATGATCGAGAGCGCGCCGTTTTCCGCGCCCGCCTGTCCGCCCGATACCGGCGCGTCGAGGGCGAGCAGTCCGCGCGCATCCGCCTCTGCCGCAATGCGTCGGGCAAGTGCCGGGCTGACCGTGGTGTGATCGACAAACAGCGCGCCCGGCTTCATCGCCGCCAGCACGCCGCCATCGCCCGGATCGGCCCCCAAGACCACTTCGGCCAGATCATCGTCCTTGCCAAGACAGGTGAGCACCACATCTGCGCCAACCACGGCGTCGGCGGCACTGGCGGCCAGTTTGACGGCGAGGCCCGCCGCGCTCGCGCGGTGCAGAAACGCCTGTCCGCGCGCTTCGCTGCGGTTCCAGCCGGTCACGCGGTGGCCCGCGCGGGAAAGGTGGCAGGCCATAGGCGCGCCCATGGTGCCAAGGCCCAGAAAGGCAATCGAAAGGGAATCTGTCATCGCCGCCTGACTGCCCGCATGGGCGCGGTAAAGCAATCATGGGGTTTGGCTTGGCGTCATTTCTGCGATAGGCCGCTGCGCATGACCACGACGACCCCGATGCAAACACCGGCCAAGGCCCGCCTCGACATTGCCGATATCCGCGCCGCTGCGGATGCGATTGGCGATGCCGTGGTGCGCACGCCCACCCTGCACAGCAAGACCCTGTCGGCCATTACCGGCGCGGACATCTGGCTCAAGTTCGAGAATCAGCAATTCACTGCCGCCTACAAGGAACGCGGCGCGCTCAATGCGCTGCTGCACCTGTCGGCAGAGCAGCGCGCCAAGGGCGTGATCGCGGCGAGCGCGGGCAACCATTCGCAAGGGTTGTCCTATCACGGCACCCGTCTGGGCGTGCCGGTCACGATCGTGATGCCGCGCACCACGCCGACCGTGAAGGTCATGCAGACCGAAAGCGTGGGCGGCAAGGTGGTGCTCGAAGGCGAAACCTTTGACGAAGCCTATGCCCATGCCCGCGCGATGGAGCGGCAATTGGGCCTCACCTTCATTCACCCGTTCGACGATCCGCTGGTGGCGGCCGGGCAGGGAACGGTCGCGCTGGAAATGTTCGCCGATGCGCCCGACCTTGATACCATCGTCGTGCCGATTGGCGGCGGTGGGCTGATTTCGGGCATGGGGACGGTGGCGCGCAGCCTTGGCACCGGTGTTGAAGTGGTGGGTGTGCAGGCCGCGCTGTTCCCGTCGATGTTCAGCCATATCAAGGGACAGGAACTGCCCTGCGGCGGCGACACGCTGGCCGAAGGCATCGCGGTGAAGGAACCGGGGCATTTCACCCGCCAGATCATTCGCGATGTGGTGGACGATATCGTGCTGGTCGAAGAACCGCATCTGGAAGAAGCGGTCTCGTTGCTGCTGCAGATCGAAAAGACCGTGGTCGAAGGCGCGGGCGCGGCGGGGCTGGCGGCGGTGCTGGCGCACCGGGCGCGCTTCCGCGGCAAGAGGGTGGGTCTGGTGCTGTGCGGCGGCAATATCGACACGCGCCTGCTGGCCAATGTGCTGCTGCGCGATCTGGCGCGATCGGGCCGGCTGGCGCGGCTGCAGATCACGCTGCAGGATCGCCCTGGCGCGCTGTTCAAGGTGATGCACCTGTTCAACCGGCACAATGTGAATATCCTGGAAATCTACCACCAGCGCATCTTCACCAATCTGCCGGCGAAGGGGCTGATCACCGATATCGAATGCGAGGCAAGGGACCGTGAACAGCTCGAAGCGCTGATTTCCGATCTGCGCGCGCAGGGCTATTCCGTTAGCCAGGTGGAACTGAACTGATCCGTTTCGGGGCGGGTGCCGATGCGTTGACCCCGATCCTGTGCAAATAATTTCTGACCTTGTGTCGTTTTATGGTTAAGATTGTATCGCGATACGAATCCGGCAGGCATAACCGGGTTCTGTCGCAAGACGGATCAACCCATTCAAGGCTACAGGATCAGCCCACAGGTGACAGCGCCCGTCCGATTTCCCCGGTTTTTCGTAACCAGCCCGGCCCCATGCCCCTATCTGCCCGGCAAGACCGAGCGGAAGGTGTTTACCGAGCTGAAAGGCCCGCATTCGGAACAATTGCACGATGCCCTGTCGCGCATCGGCTTTCGCCGCAGCCAGACGGTCGCCTATCGCCCCAGCTGCGTGGATTGCCGCGCCTGCGTGTCGGTGCGCGTCGTGGCGAACGAATTTCAGCCATCGGCAACGCAGCGCCGCAATCTGAAGCGCAACGGCGACCTGATCGTCAACGAATGCCGCCCCTGGGCCACCAGCGAACAGTTCGCGCTTCTGCAGAAATATCTGTCTGCCCGGCATCCGGGCGGCGGGATGGCCGCCATGGACGAGGTGGATTATGCCGACATGGTGGAACATACTTCGGTCTCAAGCTTTGTAATCGAATACAGGGAGCCCGATCCCGATGGCGGACCGGGCCGGCTTGTCGCCGCCTGCCTGACCGACCGGCAGGGGGATGGCCTGTCGATGATCTACAGCTTTTACGATCCGGAGTGCGAGGGGCGTAGCGGGCTTGGCAATTTCGTCATCCTCGATCATATCCGCCGCGCTGCGGAAGCGGGATTGCCCTATGTCTATCTGGGCTACTGGGTCGATGGATCGCCCCGGATGCAGTACAAGGTGCGTTATCGCCCGCTCGAACAGCTTGGCCCCGACGGGTGGGCCCGTATGCCCGAAACCGAGCAGTCTGCCCGCATCGCCGCTGTGGCAAAAGGCGCCGCGCGGCTGGATCAGGAAATGGAAGGGGGATCAAAGGATGGCGCCCCCGGCGAACACAGGCAGTACCGTTTCGTCTGATCCTGCCGCCATTGCCGCCCGTAATGCCTGGTTGACGCGCGCAAGCGCGGCAGCGATGGGGCTGGCGATCGCGCTGTGCCTGCCCGCCTTGCCGCTTGCCGCGCAGAGCCTTCCCACTCTCGATGATCTGATCCCGCAATCGGCGGTGAACGATCCGGAAGGCTGGGCCTTGGACGGCGCCGGGCCCCCGCCGGCGGACGAGGAGGCCAACGCGCTCGATGCCGGTTCGCCGATGGATCCCATGCCATTGCTGACGCTGGAGGCACCCGACGATCTGGTGATCGAGGATGCTGCGCCGCTCGAACCCGATGCCGAGCCGGTGGAATTTGTCGCCTTCGACGCGGTTATCCCGCCGCTTCCCGGTGCCAGCGAGGAGCGGCTTTCGGGCGAGCTGGTCCTCTCTTTCCCTGCCGATCTGGCGCAATTCCCCGAACGCGAGGAAATTCTCGAACGTTTCCGCGCGCTGTCCACCGTGGTCGATCTGGACGATGGCGGCAGCCGGGCGCGGCTGGCGGCGCAGGCGCGCGCGGACGAGGAATTGCTGCAACGCCTGCTGCACACCTATGGCTATTTTGATGCGCAGGTGATCCGTTCGGTCGATGTGCCCGAAGACGCCGCCGAACGGGCCGAGGGTGCCTTTGCCCGGCTCGATATCATCCCCGGTCGCCGGTTCCCGGTGGGTATGGTCGATCTGGGCAATCTGACGGCGGCAGGCGCCGATTACCCGGCTTTGCGTGCGACTTTCGCCGTATTTCCCGGCGATCCGATCTCGCTCGACGCAATAGAGGATGCACGCATCGCGCTGGACGAAGCACTGGGTGAAAGCGGGTATCCCTTTGCCATGCTGGCCGAACCGGAATTGCTGGTCGATCATGCGCGGGCCGAAGGCGATGTGCTGATGCCGGTGGAGCCGGGTGGCCGCTATGTCATCGGTCAGCTCATCAGCAACCGCGAGGATTTCCTGCCCGCGCGCCATCTTTCGCGGATCGCGCGCTTCGACGAAGGCGATCTGTACCGGCGGAGCGAGGAGATCGACCTGCGTCGGGCAATCCTGGCGACCGGGCTGGTCGGGACGCTGGATGTAACACCGGTCGAAGTGCGTGCCCCGCAGGGCGACCAGCCGGGCACAGTTGATCTGGCGGTGGACATGACGCCTGCCCCCTTGCGCACGCTGGCAGGCTCGATCGGTTACGGCACCGAAGAAGGCTTCCGTCTGGCGGGAAGCTGGGAACACCGCAATCTGTTCCCGCCCGAAGGCTTGCTGCGCGTGCGCGCCATTGCGGGCACGCAGGAACAGCTGGGCGGGATTACATTCCGGAAGAACAATTTTCACGGCCGCGACCGCATCCTGACAGCGGATGCCTTTGTGTCCAATGTCGATAATGTCGCCTTCGCGGCGCGCAGGGTTTCGGTTGTGACCACCTATGAACGGGTGAGCACGCTGTTGTTCCAGAAACCGCTGTCCTATGGCGGCGGGCTGGAACTGGTGGCGAGCCGCGAAACCGACCGCAAGCGGCGCAGCGTGATCCTGCCACGCGAAACCTTCCTGATTGCGGCCCTGCCGGTCTGGGCGCAGCTTGATTCGAGCAATGACCTGCTTGATCCCACGCAGGGCTTCCGTCTGCGCGGTGCAATCAGCCCTGAACTGTCGCGTACGAATGGCGCCAATTCCACCTATGCCAAGGTGCAAGTCGATATGAGCTGGTATCACCCGGCCAACGACAGCGTGGTGCTGGCGGCGCGTGCGCGGGCGGGCAGCATTGTGGGCGCGGATCTTGCGGCCATCGCGCCGTCGCGGCGCTTCTACGCGGGCGGAGGCGGCTCGGTGCGCGGCTATGGCTATCAGGCGATCGGCCCGCGCGATGCTGTGGGCGAACCCAATGGCGGGCGCTCGCTGCTCGAACTGTCGGCCGAGGCGCGCATTGCCACCGGCCTGTTCGACGGGGCAATTGCCGTTGTGCCCTTTATCGATGCGGGCGTTGTCAACCGCGATTCAGTGCCCGATTTCAGCGACATCCGCCTCGGCGCGGGGGTGGGTGTGCGATACCAGACCGGCTTTGGCCCCATCCGCCTTGATGTCGGCGTGCCGCTCAACCGCCGCGAAGGTGATGCGCCGGTGGCCGTCTATGTCGCGCTGGGGCAGGCGTTCTGATGGCCGAGGTGGAAGCCGCTTCTGCAACCCCCGCGCTTGCACGGCGCGGTATGCCGGGTGGCCGCGCGTTGGTTTGGGCGGGGCGCGTGCTTGCCGTTCTCGCCGCGCTGTTGCTGGCGGCGGTGGCCTTTCTGCATACGCCGCCGGGCAGGCAATTCCTGCTGAACCAGATTGCCGCCTACGCCCCCGCATCGGGCCTGTCGGTCGAGGCGGGCGGCATAAGCGGCTCGGTGCTGTGGAGCGCCAGCTTCACCGATGTGAAGTTCCGCGATGCCGATGGCGTGCTGTTTCTGGAAGTGCCCGAAGTCGATCTCAACTGGCGGCCGTGGAAGTGGTTCTTCACCGGGCTGGATATTCGCCACCTGATTCTGATCGACGGGCAATTGAACGCGGTTCCCCATCTGTTGCCCGGCGATCCTGATGCGCCGATCCTGCCCGATTTCGACATCCGGGTGGATCGGCTGGTGGTGGAGGACCTGCGCGTGGCCGAGGCGGTGCTGGGGCAGGAGCGCATGGTGCAGTTCCGCGCGCGCGCCGATGTGCGCCGGGGCCGGGTGTTCGTGGATGCGGGCGGCGAACTGGGCGGCGGCGATGTCTTGCGCCTGCTCGCCCATGCCGAGCCTGATGGCGACATTTTCGACCTGGAACTCGACTGGGCAGCGCCGCAAGGCGGATTTCTGGCCACAATGGCAGGCGCGAACGAAGCGCTGGATGTGCGGCTGCGGGGCGAGGGGCGCTGGACGCGCTGGAACGGCACCTTGCAGGCGCAGCTTGGCGGGGAAGACCTGATCGACCTCTCGCTGTTTAACGAGGCGGGGCAGTACCGCGTGGTCGGGCGCGCAATGCCGGGCGATCTGGTGGAAGGGTTTACCGCCCGTGCGCTGGGGCCGGAAGTGGCCTTCACGGCCGCCGGAACGCTGGAGGCGAGCGTGGCCGAGGGCAGTTTTGCCTTGCGCGGGGCGGCGCTGGATGTCGATGGCAGCGGCGCGGTCGATTTGGCCGATAACCGCTTTCGCGGGCTTGAGGTCGATGCCCGCCTGCTTGACCCCACGCTGTTCGGCGAGGCGGTGGCGCTGGAAGGCGCGGTGCTGAATGCGCGGCTGGATGGCCCCTTTGCCACGGCAGCGGCCGATCACCGGCTGACGGTGCGGCGCATTGTGGCGGGCGAGATCGTCGTGTCCGATGTGGTGCAGCAAGGCCGCCTGTCACGCAATGGCGATGCGTGGCTGGTGCCGCTCGATGCAACTATCGGCCGGGTGGTCAGCGGGGCCGAACTGTTCGATCCGCGGCTGGTGAATGGGCGCATGCGCGGTGCGCTGGTGCTGGATGGCAACCGCCTGGTGGGCGAGCGGCTGGATGTCGCCTTTCCCGGCCTGACCGGGCAATTGGCGCTTGCCGCGGATCTGGCGTCGGGCGCGGTGCGTGTGACCGGACCTGTGCGCGCGACGCGCCTCGCCTTTTCCGATATCGGCACGGTGGACAGCAATGCCCGGATCGATTTTGCGATCGGCGGGGGGCGTCCGTGGTCCTTGGCGGCGCAACTGGACGGGCGCGTGGCTGAGGCGACAAACGCCACGCTGGAAACGCTTGCGGGGCAGGACATCCGTTTTGCAGGCGGACTGACGTTGGGTGAGGGGCAGCCCTTGTCCTTTGCCACCATGCGCATCACCGCGACCAAGCTGGAAGCGGTGCTCGATGGCCGCGTGGAAGAGGGCGGAACCCGCCTTGTGGGCTCAGGGCGGCACGTCGATTATGGCCCCTTCACGGTGGAGGCCACGCTGGCCGATGATGGCCCGCGTGCCGAACTGGTGCTGGCCGATCCGCTGCCTGCCGCGGGCCTGCGCGATGTGCGCGTGTCGCTGGAGCCGCAGGGCGATGGCTTTGCAATCCTGACTCGCGGCGAATCGCTGCTGGGGTTGTTTGATGGCGATCTGTTCCTGCTGGCCGCCGAAGCGCAGCCGGTGCGTATCACGGTGAACCGCCTTGACGTGGCGGAGACGCGTCTGAGGGGACAGCTGCAGCTGGCGGAAGGCGGCGTGGATGGCGGCCTGCTCCTGTCGGGCGGCGGGGTGGAGGGGCGCATCGGCCTTGCTGCACGGCCTGAGGGGCAGGGCTTCGTGATTGACGCCACCGCGCGCAACGCCCGCTTCGGCGGCGAAGCAGCCTTGCAGATTGCCGAGGGAGACATTGCACTGCGGGGCTTCGTGCCAGCTGCGGGGGGCAGTGAAGGCGTCACCATCGAAGGCGATTTAGCTGCGGTTGGCGTCAGTTACGGCCAGCTTTTCGTGGGCAGGCTGGCGGGAAATGCGGCGCTGCGCAACGGCGTGGGTGCCTTTGACGCGGCGATTGCGGGGCAGCGCGGCAGCCGCTTCGAAATGCAGCTCAACGGCACCGCCACGGGCGACGAGATCAGCCTGGCGCTGCGCGGATCGCATGCGGGGCGCAGCATCGCCATGCCGCGCCGCGCGGTCATCTCGCGCACCGGGGATGGCGGCTGGGAATTGCAGCAGGCGCAGATTTCCTATGGCCGGGGCTTTGTGATCGCCAATGGCCGCTTTGGCGGGGAGGAGCCGGTGCAGGGGCGCCTCGCTCTCGCCCGAATGCCGCTTGCGGTGGCGGATGTCGTTCTGGGCGATCTGGGGTTGGGAGGTTCCGTTTCGGGCGTCGTCAATCTTGCGGCGGATGCAAGCGGCGTGCCGGTGGGCGATGCGCGGCTGCTCGTGCGCAATCTCAGCCGGTCGGGCCTGCTGCTCACTTCGCGCCCGCTTGACCTCGCGTTGGTGGCGGATCTTTCCCCCAGCCTGTTTCAAGCCCGCGCGGTGATTCGCGATGGCGACAGTGCCAGTGGCCGGCTGGACGCGCGGATCGCCGATCTGCCGCTGGCCGGCGCAGGCGGGGATCGCGGCCTTGCCGCGCGGCTTTATGCGGGCGATCTGCTGGCACAGCTGCGGTATCAGGGCCCGGCCGAAGCCTTGTGGCGGCTGGCCGCGATTGAGGTGCTCGACGTGGCGGGCCGGGTAAACGTGGCGGCCGAAGTGCGCGGGACGCTGGGCACCCCGCGAGTGCGCGGATCGGTTTCGGGCAATGGCTTGCAGGTGCAGGGCGCGGCTACCGGCACCGATATATCCAATGTGGCAGTGCAGGGCCGGTTTGACGGGTCGCGCCTGCGCCTGACCCGGTTCAGCGGGACGTCGCCGGGTGGCGGGAGCGTTGTTGGCAGCGGCTTTGTCGACTTTTCGAACATGACCCGCGACCGCGGCCCGCAGCTCGATGTGCGCCTTGCCGCGCGCAATGCCCGCTTGCTGCAATTGCCGGGAATGCGCGCGACGGTGACCGGGCCGATGCGCTTTGTATCGGACGGGGTGAACGGCACGATTGCCGGGCGGCTGGAAGTGCGCGAGGCGTTCTGGCGGCTGGGCGCGGCGGCGGAAACGGTGGAACTGCCTGATATCGCCATTACCGAGATCAACCTACCACCCGATATTGCGCCCGCCCGGCGCGCGGCCCGGCCGTGGCGTTATCTGGTGGATGCGCGCGCAGTGCGCGGGCTGGAAGTGGATGGCATGGGGCTGGATAGCGAATGGGGCGGGGAAATCCGCCTGCGCGGCACCACCGCCGATCCGCGCATTGGCGGCGAGGTGCGGATCGTGCCGCGGCAGGGCTATTACACCTTTGCCGGGGTGCGTTTCGAAATCACCCGCGGGCGCATCGATTTCGACGAGAGCGAGCCGCCCAATCCGCGGCTGGACATTCTGGCCGAATCCGAAGTGGACGGGATCAGCGTTGATGTCACCGTGCGCGGCAATGCCAGCCGCCCGGAAATCGCCTTCTCCTCGGTGCCTTCGCTGCCGGAGGAGGAGTTGATGGCGCGGCTGCTGTTTGGCGGATCGATTACCAATCTGTCGGCCACCGACGCGCTGCAACTGGGGGCTGCACTGGCGGCGCTGCGCGGCGGCGAGGGGCTGGATCCGATCAACCGCCTGCGCACCGCGATCGGGCTCGACCGGCTGCGCATTGTCTCCGCCGATGCGGCACAGAACCGGGGAACGGCTGTCGCCCTGGGCAAGAACATCACGCGTCGCCTGTATGTCGAGCTGATCACCGACGGGCAGGGCTATAACGCGACCGAGCTGGAATACCGCATCACGCGCTGGATTTCGCTGCTCGCCGCGATCAATACGCTGGGCCGGGGAAGTGTCGCGGCCGAATACAGCCGCGATTACTAGGCTTCGTGGACAAAGGGTATCCAGAGTTTGATTGAGGCCAGTGCGACGAAGCCGAGGTATGATTCTTTGGT